>JBBDYI010000264.1:0-2447 GCA_040901705.1 Pirellulales bacterium
AAGTCATGCATAATTCCTGCTCGGGACGCGAGGATTTTGGGCGTTAGTAGTACGGGGCGTCCGGTGAATCAGCCCGCCGGACAAGCGAATACCGTCCACCACGGCTATACGAGCAACTTTCCCGGCCCGGCGCACACGATCCACGCCAACGGGAATCCGGCGGTGGCCTATAAATACAGCACGTTCGATGTCGTCCACGACAACGGCCTGTCGACGAATCTGTACACCAGCAAGACGCGGCTGGGCATTTTGGACCGCAGCTACGACGCCGCCAGCGGCGCGATCGACGCGATCGGCGTCGACAACGGCCGCGACAAGATCGACTTCGCCCAGCTCGTCGACGGCGGTTCGGCGGGCATCGTGTCGAACTTTGTTACGTCGATGGCCACGACGCCGCGGAACTACACGTTCATGCACCTCGTCGAGCCGGACACGCAGGGCCATGCCTCGGGCTGGGAGAATCAGGCCTGGTACGACTCCGTCAAAGTCATCGACGACCGGCTCGCGCAAATCTTCAACCTCATCGACAACAGCGCCACACTCCGCGACCACACGGCGATTGTGCTCACCGGCGATCACGGTGGCGGCGTGGATATTCACACCAACGCGACGGCCTACGTCAACTACAACGTGCCGTTGTTCGTGTGGGGCGGCGGCTTGCCCGCCGGCGGCGATCTCTACGACCTGTCGCCGAATCGCTTCGACCCCGGCCTGACTCGGCCCGACTACAACGCCGTGGAGCAGCCGTGGCGCAACGGCGACACGGGCAACCTGGCGCTGTCGCTGTTGGGGCTGCCGCCGATTCCCGGCTCGACCATGCAACCGGCGCTGGTGCCGGAACCGTCGAGCGCGGTGCTGGCGGCCATCGGCGTGTTTGGGATAGGATGCTTCGTGCGACGACGCGCTCGCTAACGCCAGCGAAGGCGGGCCATTGGTTACTTCGTGCGGCACTCGGTTTCGCACGACATCGCGGATCGGCGGATTAGCGGCCTGTTGAAAAAGGGGACAGACCCTGCGGGAAAGTGCGTTTTGGCCGTAGAATCCGTCGTGCCTGAGAGGGTCATTCCCCTTTTTCAACAGGCTGCTAGAGCGGAAGGAGCACGCGACGTGGCTCGGAAGACGTGGGTTATCAGCGATCGGGACGACGGCGTTTATTTGGATGCGCTCGATGTCGGGCCGCGCGATTGCGGGTTGAGCGACGATGATTGCGCTGGCATCACGAAACGGACGTTGCGCGGCGGGCTGTCCGACGGCGTCGACGCGATCGACGTGGACAACGGCGCGGTTCGGTTCCGCGTGCTGCCCACGCGCGGCATGGGCCTGGGCGGTTTGTGGCTGGCCGACGGAAGGTCGGTTGCCTGGCGGTCGCCGATCCGCGGGCCGGTCCATCCGAAGTTCGTCAACCTGGCCGATCCGAGTGGGCTGGGCTGGCTCGACGGTTTTGACGAGTTTCTGTGCCGTTGCGGATTGGAAAGCAACGGCGCGCCCGAGTTCGACGCGGCGGGCAAGCTCGTCTACCCGCTGCACGGAAAAATCGCCAATCGGCCGGCCCATCGCGTTGCCGCCGCGTTCGACGACGCCACGCGCGAGATCGCCATCGTGGGCGAAGTCGACGAATCGCGGTTTTTGTTCTCGAAACTGCGGCTAACGACCACGATTCGCACGCGGCTGGGCGAAAGCGGGCTGCGGATTCGCGACGAAGTGACGAATCTTTCGGCAGCGCCGGCGAAGATGCAGTTGCTGTATCACATCAATTTTGGCGGCCCGCTGTTGGGCGAAGGAGCGCGGCTGGTCGCACCGATCGAACAACTGGCTCCGCGCAATGCGCATGCGGCCGCCGATCTCGACCGCTGGGACACCTACGCCGCGCCGCGGGCGGGCTTCGTCGAACAGGTGTACTTCATGACTTTGGCCGCCGATGACCGAGGGCAATCGCAAGTGCTGCTCCGCAGCGGCGACGGATCGCTCGGCGCGAGCGTTCGCTGCGACGTCCGCGCATTGCCGTGCTTCACGCTGTGGAAGAACACGGCCGCCGAGCAGGATGGGCACGTAACGGGACTCGAACCCGGCACGAACTTTCCCAATCCACGTTCGTTCGAGCAGCGGCACGAGCGAACCGTTCGCATCGAGCCGGGACAAACGCGCGGCTTCGATATCGCGGTCGAACTGCACGCCTCGGCCGATGCCGTGCGGGACGCCGAGGCAAACATCGCCCGGCTGCAAGGTTCGACAGCGCCGACGATCCACCGCACGGGGCCGGCCGATTGGTGTGCGTCCTGAATCGCCGCCAGCCGTGAATTCGCGGCTGTAACCGGGATGACGCCATCGAAGCACAGCCCAGCGGGAATCTGCAACTCGAATCGAGGTAACTGTTTAGCCGGTTGAAGCGAACCACGGATTTCCTAGCGCGGCCTGTGGCCGCAACCAAATTGAAAAGGCGTGACTCC
>JBBDYI010000265.1:0-17042 GCA_040901705.1 Pirellulales bacterium
CGGAGTTGTTTGCGCAGCGGCTGGCTAATGGTCGACCTGCGCGCACTGCGGTGGCGGCACCGGAAGAGATCAATCCACCCGACGTCAAACGGCCGGCCGTGTCGCCTTTGTTGATCGACAAACCGGCGGCGCCAGGCCTAGAGACGGACCCAGGCTTGGAGACGGACGTCGACGAGCGATTTCACTTCGGCATCGGCAAGGGGTTGGGGCTTGGCTTGGGGCGGTTTTGCCGGCCGGGTTTGGGTTTCGGTTTTGGACTGGGCCGACATTGGGAAGAGCCAGAGCAGATGGTCGGCGCGAGTTGGCTGAGCCGGCCGCTGCACGTCGATGTGTTCACCGGCGTGATCTACGGCGCGACGCTCATCGATGACAATGTCCGCCACCAGGGCGATCTATTCAGCGGGATTCGCCTGGGCTGGGATTGGACGCGGCGGCTCGGCGGCGAAATGCGGCTGGCGTTCGCCCAAACCGGCACGGAGGATATCGCCAATGGCGTCGAACTGGCAGACGCCGACATCGTGCTGTGGGATTTGAACGTGTTGTGGTATCCGACCGGCGATACGCGGCTGCGGCCGTATTTGTCGATCGGCCTAGGCTCCGCGCATTTCGACTTCGCGGACGCGGCGGGCAACTCGCATCAGCAGGAACTGGTCGGCATTCCGCTGGCGATGGGGCTGAAGTATCGCGCTTCGCCGGCGTTCGCGGCCCGGCTCGATCTGGCGAACAACCTGGCGCTTCCCAACGACGGCGTGGCGGGGCAAAGCAATTTGTCGATCACCGTCAGCGGCGAGTTTCACTTCGGCGGGCAACGAACGAGCTATTGGCCCTGGAACCCGACGTTGCAGGCTTGGTAGTCAGCTCGACTTCGACACCGCAGGAATCGTTCGACAGCGCTTTCGGCGAAAGGATTCGCCTCCTACAGTCGGTATCCTCGGCGATACTTTGTAGATAGCCTGTTACTCTACGTCGTATGGCCCGATGGGGAGCACTTGTGCTCCGTCGGTGCCGCGGAGTCGGCCTTTGGGCCAGAATCGCGGTTCGACGACGATCGACGCGCCGACGCTGCCGCGGCTGGCGTCGACGTTCGCGCCGACGCGAACCAGCAGCGATTCGCCGATGCGGGTCAGCGCGAAGTTCTGGCCGATGTTGCCGTCGTCGCCGATGTCGACCGACGCGCCGGCGGCGGCGATCCATTTGGGGCTGAGCTTGTAGGTGAACGAACCGTTGAGGACCGTGGCGCTCAGTGGGCCTTCGATCGAGCGGACGCCGACGTACAGGCTGCCGTTGGGCGGACGGTTGAGGAAGCCGCCGGCGCTGAAGATGCGCTGGCCGCTGTCGAAGAAATCGAACACGCCCTCGCTGACCAGGGTCACGCGATCGCCGACGTGCCAGCGGAAGTCGTACTCGGCCAGGCCGAACTCCTGGCCGAAGTTGTCGCGGTCGGGCTTGGGAAAGTACATCGCCCGCGTGTCGAGCGTGACGAGGTCGACGATCCGCTCGTTGCCGGGGGCGCCGCGCTTGGTTTGCCACCGCTGGCGGACGCCGAACTTGACGGCCATCAAGTCGTCGACGACTTCCGTGCTCGGCGACGTGACCAAACTCCCAAAACCGCTGCGCATGGCGTAGTAGCGTTCGTCGAAGGCCAGCGGGACGTTGCCGCCGGGCGCTCCGCCGAACGTGTCGAAGAAGAAGCGGCGGCGGAAAAACTCGACCGCGTCGTCGTCGAGTTGGTCGTAGAGCGGGAATTGGGAGAGATCGCGGTTCGCTTCGGCGAAGAAGACGTCGCTGTCGAGTGTGACCTTGTGGGCCAGGCCGTGGATGTTAAGTAGTTCGCTGTCGACCTGCGGGTTGACCGACCAGAGCGGAATGCTGGAGCGGACGCCGACCTGGCCGTAGACGCGGTCGGTGTCTTGGCCGGTGATGTCCTGGCCCCAATAGGCGGCTTCGCCGAGGGCGTAGGGCACGATGCGGAACGGGCCGAGCGAGAAGGGCGCGTCGAGTTCCTGACGCGTCGAGGCGCGCACGCCCTCGCTTTCGACTTCCCACGCCAGCGGGTCGAACTTCGCGGCGTCGACTGGGTCGAGCGGCCGGGTGGCCGTTTCGAGCTTCGAGTAGCCGACGTGGGAATGCTCGTACCAGGTGAGGCGGTCGAACATCAGCGACTGGCCGAGCCAGAAGTGTTCGAGCTTGGGCAGGTTTTCTGTCTGCGTGAAGAATTCGTTGCTGCGCGTGTTGGCGAACAGGGAGAGCGAGTTGTTTTCGTAGAGCCACTTGAGTTCGACGCCACTGGTGAAGTCTTTTTCCTCGTCCCACTCGCGTTCGAAGTATTGTTCGAGGAAGTTGCGGTCGCTGATCCAGCCGAGTTCGCCGGTGAAGGTGAGCGAATTGTTGATGCGATGGCGGTGGCGGTTGATGATGCGGCCGCGGTACTCTTCTTCGGGGACGAGCGATCGCCGGTCGCGGCCGAGATTGTCGAGGCCGTCGTCCTTGATGCCCCAGGCGTCCCAAAAGCCGCGATAAGGTCCGGGAATGCCGAGGAAGCCGACGCGGTCGTAGCCGAGCCGCGTGCCGAGGGCCGGGCCGCGGTCGCTGAGATAGTCGATGTCGAAATCCCACTCGGTTCCGTAGGGTGGCTTGCGGATGCCGAATACCTGGTAGGCGTTCCAGTTCGTGTAGATCTGGTTGCCGAAGACGTTGTCGCTTTTTATCTTGAGTTCGTTGAGATAGAACGTCGGCCGCTTGAGGTCGGTCTCGACGGTTGGCCACCACAGCACCGGAAGCCCTTCGACGTAGACGGTGTTGTTGTAGCCGCCGGCCATGTACTGATGGTCGACGATCTGCTCGCCCGAGTCGGGGTCGACGATCGGCGCGCCGTTGAACGAGTTGACCAACGGCTGCTGGACGTCGGTGAAGGTCAGCCGCTTGGACTGGAACCAGTAGCTGGGGATGCCGAGGCGACTGGTGGTCAGTGCCGCGTTGGTGGCCTCGAAGTGGTCGCGGTCGATTTGGCGAATGACGTCGGCGCGGAGGCGAATAAGCCCGGCATGTTCCGGTACGGGCGTGACGAGTTGGGCGTCGAGCACCGTGCCGCTGCGGGTTCTTACGTTGTAGTACATGCGGTCGGCGTAGACGATCCGCTGGCCCTGGCGAAAGACGATGTTGCCTTCCATGTAGAGTTCCAGCGGCGCGTCGTCGTTTTGCAGCGATTCGCCGGTGAGGTTCGAGTCCTCCATGCCGCTGGTCCAGATCACGATGCGGTCGGCGGCGACGTCGATGGAGCCGAGGTCGGTTAGGCCGTCGATGATGATGTTCACGCCGGAGTTGATGACGGCGACGGATTCGCTGGGTCCGTTGGGCGACCAGCGTGCTCGCACGGGCATGCTGCTGCGGGGGAACATTCGCAGGCGGCGCGTGCCGGGGGACACCGTCGCGGTGGGCACGGGTTGGTTCACGGTGTCGAACGAAGTGAATTGGGTGCGGCGGATCGTGGCGCCGTCGCTGGGATAGCGCTCGGCGGTGGCGCGGCGATAGATGGCCGGCGTTTCCGGCGGTTCGTCGGCGATCCGCGTGACGCGGAACTGGGGCGCGGCGGCGGTTGTGTAGTCCGTCAGTAATTTGCTCTGCGCGGAGGGCGCGACAGCGGTTGATGCGGACGGCTCGGAAAGTCCGGCGAGCGCGACGCCTGTGCGCGACGAGACCGGTTTGCCATCGCGGGCGGCGTCGCCTTCGATGTAGACCATCGCGCGGTAGTCTGGCGATCCGCCGCGATGCGGCGGTTCGATCCACACGATCGCCTGACGACCGCGGACGAACGACGAACCTTGGCTGGCGTGGACGTTGCCGCTGAGGAACCAGACGTCGACTTCGCCTTCGCGCCATCGCTGTGCCTGGTCGGCCGCAATGAGGACTTCGCTTTGGGCGGCGTTTGTGGGCGACGCGGCGGCGGTGGTTTGCGGCGCGATTACGAATAGGCAGAGGATTCCAAGACAGCCGAACGAGAATTGGTGCGACCAGCAGCGAATAAGAGTTCTCGTGCGACGCTGTAGGAGGCGAATCCTTTCGCCGAGCGTGGTGGTTGGCAGTTCCGTCGGCGAAGGGATTCGCCTCCTACAGTCGGGCGTGCTCTGGTTTGGCGATGAGCCGAGGCCCGGTGGGCGCGCGGACTCAGCCACGCGATCGCTCCGGCGCGCGCGAGTGAAACTCGCCACCACGTGGGTCGCTGCGTGCAAGTCTGTTCGGCGTCCTTGCCTATCGAGGAGAATCGCACCGCGGCCGGTCGTTCCGCAAATTCTGGCGGACGAACGCGGCAGTGCCTTCCGTGGCAAAACAATCGGCTCGCTTGCGGGAAAAGCGGCCGGGATTATAGGTACGGCCCGGCTTTAGCGTCAAGGCACGTTCGGCGGCGGAGAATCGACGAAAACCGCGATGGCATAACGCCTTACGCTGCGACGCCAGCAATGCCGGCGGATCGCGGCGGCGCGGAGCGTGGATTGCTGGCCCATTGCGTTGGGAGCAGCCGCGCGAACGGCCGCGGGCGGGTCGTCTGCCGATTGTGCCGGATATGCCGCCGTGGATTCGGCCCCCGCTGCGGAACGAGACGCGGCCTTTTGCCGCGAACTGTTCTAGATTTGCATGGAGGCGGCGTTCGTCGCCTCGTCGTGCGCGCGGTGGTGTGCGCACTTGTTTCGCGCTTGGGGGCAGGCGGAATCTAGATTCTGCGCGCTGTTGGGGGACTGGCCATGCTCGACCAGGGAATCGAAAACCTCGTCACGTACAACCCGCTGGCGATTTGCGAGAGGGCGACGCTGGGCGAAGCTCTCAGTTCGATGGACGAGTACCATTTCCACCATTTGCCAGTCGTCGATCAGAAGCGGCGGCTGGTGGGCATCGTTTCCGATTTGGACGTGCGGCGGGCGGCCGATACGAGGGCTTCCAACGTGGCGGACGTGATGACGCCGTCGCCGATCGCGGTCGCGCATCACTCGTCGCCGACGGAGGCGCTGCGGATCATGCTGGAGCGGCGATTCCATTCCGTGCCGGTTCTGGATGGCGACAAACTGATCGGGATCATCACGTCGACCGACTTTCTGCGCGAATTTTCCTACGAAACGGCGAGCAGCGGCGACACGATCGCGCAGCACATGCTCGGCGACGAATATCACGTCGGCGCGGATTCGACGGTCGACGAGGCGCTGCGGGCGATGGACGAACTGGGCTGCGACTTTCTGGCGGTGTTGAAGGGGACGTGCCCTGTGGGGGTCGTTTCGCGGCGAACGCTGACGGTGTGGACCGAGTTTTCGCAAGCGACCGGCCCGACGCAGGTCAAGACGATGCAACTGGCGGCGACGAACGTGCCGGCATTGCTGCCGAGCGACACGCTTCAGGACGCCGCGCGACGGATGCTCGACCGCGGCGTTTCGGTGGTGCTGGTGGCGGACCGGGCGAATCAATTCGTTGGCCTGCTGACGGACATCGAAGTGTTGTCGCTGATGATCGAGCGGATGGCAGTTGGAGGTTGATTGCGATCATGCGGCCAGTATCCGTCGCATGTAGTCGATGCTCTCGCGGGCCAGCCGTTCGATGCCGGGCGCGTAATCAAACACCTCGACCGACACCCAGCCGTCGTAGCCTACTTCCGCGAGCGCCGCGAAGATTGGCGCGAAGTCCAGTTCGCCAAATCCCGGCCCTTGGCGATTGGGGTCGTTGGCGTGGAAGTGGGCGAGTTGTGGCGCGAACTGGCGGATGAGGTCGGGAATCGGCGTCGGTTCGCTGGACATCGCCTTGCAATCGAGGTGCAGCCGGCAATTCGGCGAGGCGACGCGGTCAATCAACTCGACGCCCGACGCGGCCGTGAGCAGGAAGTTGCCTTCGGCGGGGCCGAGCGGCTCGACGGCGAGCGTGACGCCACGGGCTTCCAATTCCGGCATGGCGGCGCGAAAGACTTCGGCTGCTAGCTCGATTCCCCGTTCGTGCGACATGCCGGGGGCGAGATTTCGCTGTTGCGGCGAGCCGAAGACGAGAATCTTGCCGCCCAAGTCGCCGCACAGCCGGGCAAGCTCGCGGAGGTACTCGGCCGTTCGCCCGCGCACCGCTGGGTCGGGGCTGGTGAGGTGATAGCCTTCGGTTTTGGCGAGAAGCCAGTGCAGGCCGATCACTTGTAGCTCGTTTTTCTCCGCCAGCGAGCGGATTTCCGTGCGCTGGGCGACGGAAACCTGCGCGGCGTCGGCGGCGAGCGTGAACGGGGCGATTTCAATGCCGGTGTATCCGCACTGGCGCGCGAAGGCGAACGCGCGGTCGTGGGGCCAGTCTTGGAAGGTCTCGTTGCAGATTGCGAATTTCATCGGAGAGCGGGGCTGGGGGCGCGGGGAGTGGGGGCTAGCAGCCTGTTGAAAAAGGGGACAGACCCTGTGGGAGAGCGCGTTTTCGCCGGAAAATTCGCCGTGCCTGAGAGGGTCAGTCCCCCTTTTCAACAGGCTGCTACGTGGCGAGTTTAGTTTCGGCGTGGCGTTGTGGCTACCGGCTGGAATATGATGGCGGTTCGACGGATCGACTGGAATGGCGGCGTTCGCTCGGTCTTCATTGCCGTCGGCGGCCGACGTTATCCTTGCCCGAAGATGGAGCGTTTCGATGGGAGTTCGCATGTCCGAGCCACCGCTGGCATCTGCGCAGGGTGAATGCAACACCGCTGGAATCGCGAGTACCGCCAATCGGCCAGCGACGAAACCTTCGGCCAAGCAACGCCCGGGGCGGTGGTGGAACTCGACGCTGGCCGTGGCCGTGCTGGGCGGGTTGTTTTATTGGCTGGCGTTGCCGCCGGTTGGTTGGTGGCCGCTGGCCTGGCTGGCGCCCGCCGCATGGACACCGATCGTCACTCGGCCGAAGCTGTCTGGTCGGCGGCCGTATCTCAAGCTGTGGCTGGCCGGGTATTTGTTCTGGTCGGCGGCGGTGTACTGGATCACGCTGCCGCATTGGTCGGCGGCGATCGGGTGGTTCTTCATGGCCGGATATCTCGGCGGCTACTTTCCCGCGTTCGTGCTCGTTTCGCGGCTGGCGGTGCAGCGGCTTCGCGTGCCGGTCGAACTGGCGATGCCCGTGGCGTGGGTTGCGATGGAGCTGGTTCGGGCGCGCCTGTTCACGGGTTTTTTGATGGCGGCGCTGGGTCATACGCAATTCGGCTGGATTTCGTTGATTCAGATCAGCGATCTCGTTGGGGCGTATGGCGTGAGCTTCGTGGTGATGCTGGTCGGCGTCTGTTTTGCGCAGGCGGTTCCGTCGTCAAACGAAGCGGGCCGCTGGCGGTGGTGGCGATTGGCTCCGGCGGCATTTGCGTTGGTCGCCGCGGTGGCTTACGGTCGGGGCCGGTTGGCGGCGGTCGAGCAATTGGCGGCCAGCGTACCGCCGTCGCCACGGATCGCGCTCATTCAAGGCACGCTCGATACGCAGTTCGGCTTTTCGGAGGACGAGTTTCGCGAAATGAAGCGGCGGACCTACGAGGAGTATCTTGGGCTATCGCGGGAAGTGGTCGCCGAGCATCCCGGCGTGGGGCTGGTCGTGTGGCCGGAGTCGATGTATCGCACGCCGATCATTACGTTCAACGACCTCGACAAGCCGCCGGCGAATCGGCGGGCCGACGATCCAGAGTTTCTCCGGGAAAATACCTACGACACGGCACGTCAAGTGGGCGCGCCGCTGCTGTTGGCGCTGAATGCGGAGGACTATTACCCGGACAGGACGGAGTGGCGTAGCGCGTCGGTCCACGTGACGATCGACGAGCTGACCGGCGCGCCGACGATCGCGGCTCGTTACGACAAGATGCACCCGGTGATCTTTGGCGAATATGTGCCGCTGGGGGACGTGTTTCCTTGGCTCTACGACCTGACGCCTATTGATGGCGGACTGACGCCAGGAGAGTCGGCCGTGGCGATCGCGATCGACGCCGGTCCGGATACGCCGCCGCTGCTGGCCGCGCCGAACATCTGCTTCGAGTCGGTCGTGCCGCACTTGATCCGCCGGCAGATTCTGGAACTTCGCGCGAAAGACCGCGAGCCGGACGTGCTGATCACGCAGACCAACGACGGCTGGTTCTGGGGTTCCGCCGGGCTCGACATGCATCTGGTGTGCGACGTGTTTCGCGCCGTCGAATTCCGCAAGCCGCTGCTGACGGCGGCGAACACGGGCATTTCGGCCTGGATCGACGACACAGGGCGGATCGTCGCACAACTGCCGCGCCGCAAACCGGGCACGATCGTTGCCGAGCCACGGCGGCCGACTCTGGAAAGCGCGTACCTGTATGGCGGCGACTGGTTTGCGACGGCTTGCCTCGCGGCTAGCGGGCTGTGCGTGTTGGTTGGCTTGGTTGTGCGCGTGCGAGCGAAAAATGGGTCGGTTGTTTTTTAACGCGGTGGACGCGGAGGTTTCGCAGAGGGTCCGTTGGCCGCAATCAAACGATTTCACCAAACCACATTGAAACACGGAGGCACGGAGGATATGCAAACGATGAGTGATAAGTGATGAGTGGCATTTCCAATCCTAAGGTGGCGTAGCCGGCCGTTCATCACTCATCACTCATCACTCATCACTCATCACTCATCACTCATCGTTCATCGTTCATCACTTTCCCTTTTCCACCAAGCCTCCGCGTCTCCATGTTTCAATTTCCCCGATAGAATCTTCACCGGATCGACTGGTATGGAGCGAGAAATGGCGGAGCGGGTTGGCGATTCGGGTTGCCGAACGAGTAGGCTTGTGCTGCGATCGGATGTCAAGGGCCGTTTGTGGGCCGGTTGAAGTCAATGGCTAATTTTAGGCCAAAGTTGCGCGTTTCACGTGAAACGCGCGTGTATTGGGGCGCGAACTGGTGGTCCGGAATCCCCGGCTTGCTTTTCTTGGCGGGTGGGCGGCGCTCGACCGGTTGCGTTTGGGGCGACCCGGATGCGGTGTGCCGTCTACTTCTTCGCCAGGTGCTTGTCGAACCAGTCGGCGAACGTTTCTAGGTCCTTGTCCATGCCGATCCAGCCGTGCGCGGCGTCTTTCTTGACGATCAATTCAGCCGTCACGCCGGCCTCCTTGAGCTTGGCGACCATGATCTCGGACTGTTGAATCGGCACGAGCTTGTCGGCGTCGCCGTGCATGATGAGCGTGGGTGGATCGTCGGCCGAGGCGTGATACACCGGCGAAATCTCGCGGCCGATTTTCTCGCGACGCTCTGGATCGGTGATCGCAGTGAAGCTCTTGGTCTTGCCGTCCAGCTCGGTGAAGTCGAACGGGGCCTTGAAGCCCGACAGCACGCCGGTACCCAGAGCGACTTCGCCCTGTTTGCCGTAATTGAGAAAGTCAGTCGGCGGAAAGAAGCAGGCCACGGCTTGCACGCGGCTCGACTGGCGATCGATGGGATCGCGGGCGTTCTCGTCGCTGTCGCTCCCCGCGGCACCGAGCATCAGCGACAAATGGCCGCCGGCCGAGCCGCCGTATACGCCCAAGCGATCCTCGTCGACACCATAATCGCCGGCGTGGCTGCGGATGTAGCGGACGGCCCGATTCATGTCGCCGACGATTTCTGGAATCGTGAACTTCGGCTGGCTGCCATGCACGACGGCGAACACTGTGTAGCCGCGATTGACGAACGGCTGAACGAACGACTTGTTGATCGCCTCTTTGCTGGAAAAGAACCCGCCGCTGACGCAGAAGATCAGCCCGGCGCCGTTCGGTTTGACGTCCTGATTCGCCGCCGGGCGGAATACGTCCATGGTGAGGGCCATGCCCCATTTGCGGCCGTAGATCACGTCTTCGGTCCGCGAGAGTTCCGCGTCAGCTGCGCGTAGGCCGCCAGCGGAACCGCAAACGCACGCCAAGGCAAGCACCGCACCGCACAGGATTCGCATCGTAGTGGCCTCGCTCCGCAGGTTTGGGAAATCGATTGCTTCGCCGCGAAAACCGCCAGTTTAATTGCCGGACGTCGGCCGCAACAGCCTTGCAACGAGCATAACCCGCACGTCCAACTTAATGCGACCTCCGCCGAGCCAGGACGCTCGCACGCTATGGTGTTGGCCCGGCAAATCCGCGCCGGCGGCGAGCTATGCTTTCGCGACGCGCCTACCACGTTATTTTTCGTCCGACGCTGCGCGTGTCGTTGGATTGATACCGACTTGCGCGATCGTTTTCACCACAGAGGATACGGAGGCCACAGAGGAAGGCGAGAATCTAGGCGTCTCGTTCACTCTGTGCCCTCCGTATCCTCTGTGGTGAAGCAAACGACGCAACCTTATTCGTTGAACTCACGAACAAATCGCCAAGGGAGCGAGACATGAACCGGCTCGGTGAACTGCTGACGACGATTTTGGCCGACAAGGCGATCGGAAGCGACGAACTCGACATGATCGGCGAAGCGGTCGTGGAGGACGGAAAGCTCGACCTCGACGACGTCAAACTGCTGGTCGAGTTGTACTGCGCCGCCCGCGATCGCGACCCGGCGTTCGACAACGTGTTCTTCGATACGCTCGAACACGTGATGCTCGAAGACGGTGAAATCTCACCGACCGAGCAGTTCTACCTGCTCAAGATGATCTATTCCGACCACGAGATCCTGCCTCGCGAGCGCGAATTCCTGACGCGGATTCGCGCGGCCTTGAAAGAGCCGAACGAGGACTTCGAGAAGCTCTACGAAACGGCGATGGCCGCCGATTCGACGAACTGGAGCGTCGGCGGCAGATGAAACGCGCCGACCGGCCGAGTTTCGGCTGGATGCGATTGAGTGGGTTCGCCGAACGCAAAGACGTGGCAATTCTGCGCTACACCGCGCCAAATTCCGGCCGCCGGCAGCCCAATTGTCCTTGTAGCCGCGAGACGATCGCGCTGTGCATCTGGCTTACGCGGCTTTCCGAGAGATCGAGCGTCGAGCCGATCTCCTTCATCGTCATTTCTTCATAGTAGTAGAGAAGGATGATCAGCCGTTCGTTACGGTTGAGGCCCTTGGTCACTAGCCGCATCAGGTCGTTCTTTTGGATCCGCCGCGTCGGGTCTTCGCCCTTTTTATCTTCGAGAATGTCGATCTCGCGAACGTCTTTGTAGCTGTCGGTTTCGTACCACTTCTTGTTCAGGCTGATCAAGCCGACGGCGTTGGCCTCTTGGATGTGCTTGTCCAGTTCGGCTTGCGACAGGCCCATGTGGCCGGAAAGCTCCTCGTCGGTCGGCGCGCGACCGAGGCGGGCTTCGAGGGTCCGCAGCGCCTCGTTGAGCTTGCTGGCCTTGGAGCGCACCAGTCGCGGCACCCAATCCATCGACCGCAGTTCGTCGAGCATCGCCCCGCGGATGCGCGGCACGCAGTACGTCTCGAACTTGACGCCCCGCAACATGTCGAAGGCGTCGATGGCGTCCATCAAGCCGAACACACCAACGCTGATCAGATCGTCGAGTTCAACGCCGTCCGGCAGCCTGGCCCAAATCCGTTCCGCGTTGTATTTGACCAGCGGCAGATAGGTTTCGACGAGCCGATTTCTCAGCTCCTGGCTATCCATATCGGCTTTGTAGGCGTTCCAAAGCTGCTCGATGTCTTCCGGGGCTAACGTCGTCGTGGCCATGCATTCCTCCGTGAACGCGCCGCAGGTGCGGCTCGCTGAGAGCTGAGATCCATCTCAACTACGCACCGACTGTTGTTCTATCGCGATGTGGATTCGAGCGCGGTCGCCCGTGGTCGTGTTGCCGTTTGGTCGTGTTGCCTGTGGTCGTATCGTCGGTTGTCGCTGGCCGTGCCCTGTTGGGGCTAGGCTTTTGCCGCCGCGCCGGAAACGCCGTCTTGGCCTTCCTCGGCACGAGCCGCAAGCTCTTGGGCCATTCTTGCGCGGACCGATTCCTCGACGACGTCTTGTGCGACGGCGCCCACCAGGAACCCGAACACTCCGAATCCCATCAACATGCCCACGGCGCGCCAAATCGTCGCTTCGACTCCCGCGTGGTGAATCGCGCCGTGGAGCACGACCGTGGCAAACGCCAGACAGCCGAGCACGCCAGCGTATTTCCGTCCCACCTGAAGTCCCTCGAATCGACGTCAAACTTGCCGTAGGATACGCAGCTTAACGCCCAGAAGCGTTCCGCCGCGTGAGACCAGTTATCGGTCGCGGCCGGTGTTCGGGTTGAGTCGTTTTTTCCTTTTTTGGGTTATGACCGTGTGGCAAGTTCGAATCGATTTTCGCTCGGCCGCGCGGACTTTCGCAGCTATCGCTCTGCGTTAAAATCGAACCGACCTGTTATTGATTGTAGCCGGCGCAGCGCCTCGTGCTCGTAGGGCGCGTCGCTACCGCGGCGCGCCCAGCTTGATCTCAAGCCGCGTCATGGGCCGCCACCACCACGTCGTCGCCGCGACGGCTATCGGTCACGCCGCCGCCGACCGCCGACCGCGCCGACTTCGTCGACGACGCGCCCAGCAAATGTTCGGCCGCTTGTTGTATTCCGCGGGCCGCCTCGCAGCGCGGCGACAACACGACAAACGGCGCGGCGTACGACTGTGCGTCGGCCACGGTAGCGTCTTCGACAATGCAGCCCGCCGATTCGATCGCGGCGTTCAAAAAACGCTTGCATCCGTGCCGCAGTCGAGCGAAAGCCTCGTCCGCTTCCTCGATGGCACAGCATCGCGACAGCAATACCGACACGTTCGAATCCGGCTCGACCGCGACCAGCCGTTTGATCGCCGCGTAGGCTTCCATAATCGCCGCGTCGGTTGTTGACGCGACCACCAGCACGGCGTCGGCGTCGCGCGACAATCTTTCGGCCGGCGGAGAATGTCCCCATCCGGCGTCGACGATCACCAGGTCGGCTTCGTTGCCCAGCGAACGAATCGCCGCGGCGAGTACGTCGATTTCCTCGTCCGTCGGCGCGAACGCCGCCGAGTCGCCGCCAGAATTCCCGACGACCCGCAGGCCGTGCGCCCCGCGGCGGATCGCCTCGGACAACGGTCGGCGTCCGCGATAAACGTCGGCCAGCGACGCTCCGGTCCAGCCGCTACGATGGGCGGCGCTCGGTTCGTGCAGGCGGCACAACCGCGTCGCCCCGGCCGTCGCTTCGGCGTCGACGAGCACCACCCGGCGATTATGTCGGGCCAACTCGACGGCCAGGTTCACCGCGATCGCCGTCGCTCCCACGCCGTGCTGGGCGCCCCACACGACGACCGATCGCGGACGCGCCGTGGGCGAGATTCGACGCTCGGCGAGCGTCTGCATCAACTGACGCAATTCGTTGGCTTGGTCAGACATAGCGGCGGGGTTCGGGGCTGGGGGTTCGGGATTTGAAATTTGAAATTTGAAATTTGAAATCTGAAATCCGGGATTCGGCGGTCGGGGAATTCATGTTGTCGTTTTGCTCGACCGCTATGCTTCCATGCCGAGCACCAGTCTGGCGATGCGGCGCTGGTCGGCCAGTCGAATGTCGTCCGGCACGTTCTGCCCGTCGGTCAAATACGACAGCGGCAACTGGCTGCTCCGCAACAGCGGCAGCAAATTGCCGATGCCCGTCGCTTCGTCGAGCTTGGTGAGCACCAGCGCCGTCGTGCCGACCGCCGAGAATTGCTCGGCCGTGCGGGCCAGACTCGCCGCGCTGGCTGCGCTCGACAGCACGAGATAAACGTCGTTCGGCGCGGCTTCGGCCAGCATCGTTTTCAATTCTTGAATCTTCAACTCGTCGCGCGGGCTGCGTCCGGCCGTGTCCATGAACACCACGTCGACCGCCGACAACCGCGCCACCGCTTGTCGCATTTCTCGCGGCGTGGAAACGACCTCCATCGGCAGGTCCATGATGTCGGCATAAGTTCGCAACTGCTCGACGGCGGCAATCCGATAGGTGTCGACGGTAATCAGCCCGACGCGGCACTTCTCACGCAGCCGAAAATTCGCCGCCAGCTTGGCGATGGTCGTTGTCTTGCCGACGCCCGTCGGTCCGACGAGCGCCACGACGTGCGGCCGCGTGCTCCCGATACGAATCGGCCCCGTCACGCGGACTTCTTCTTCGATCATCCGCGCCAGTCGCGCCTTCGCCATCATCGGATCGTCCAACGGATCGCCCGGCGACTCGCGACGCAGCCGTTCGATCAACTCGCGGGCTAGTTCCTCGGCGACCTCCGCTTCGATCAGATCGGTGAACAGCTTGAACAGACCCTCGGGCATCTCCGGAAGCGATTTGGTCTCGCTCTGACGACACAATTGTTCGACCAGCGAGCAAAGGTCGTCCAACTTCGTCGACACGGCGTCTTCGCGATATTTCGCCCGATAGTCGGGCAGCGGCGAGCTACTCGGCGGTGGTGCGATTGCGGCGACGCTGGCCTGCTGCGCGATGTTCGCGGCCGCCGGCGGCTGCGCTCGATTTGCCGCAAATCGGCTGGGCACATTCACGCCGACCGAAGCCATGACCTCGATCCGCCCGCCGGAAAGCCATCGCCGCAACCCGCGAACCTCGCGGGTATGCAACACCGCGGCATCCGGTCCCAACTCGCGGCGGACCAAAGCCAACGCCTCGGGCATCGTCTTGGCACGAAAAGTTTTGACGTCCATGTTATCAGTCAGGGGTCAGAGTTCGGGTTCGGGTTTCGGAGTTCGCAGTTCGGAGTTCGGCTTGCGCGGAGGTTCGGCGTTCGAATTCGGGTTTGGGAATTGGGGTTTCGGTGTCGCTATCCTCCGATGCCTGATCCCCGAATCCCGACCCCCGCCACGTCCATCACCACGCCCAACGACTCGATCTGCGTATCCCGCGTGATCTCGTTGTAACTAAGCACTACCAGCTTCGGCAGGTGCGACTCGGTCATCTGTTTCAAGCCGGCGCGAATCTGTGGACTGACCAGCAACAGCGCCGGATGATTCGCCCTGGTCAGCTTCTCGACTTCGCTGGCGATCAACTCGCACGTCGCCTCGACGGCTTTCGGCGACATGCGGATGAACAGGCCGCGCTCCGTATGTTCGATGCCGGCGCGAATGCGGTCTTCCAACGCCGGGTCGAGCGTCACGCAATACAACCGGGTCTCGCGATCGCGATAGCGGGCACAAATCACGCGGGCAAGCTGATGCCGCACGTACTCCGTAAGCAGCACCGGCTCCTTCGTCCGCGGCGCAAAATCGCCGAGCGTCTCCAGAATGCCGCGCAAGTTGCGAATCGGCACTTGCTCGCGGAGCAAGTTTTGCAGCACCTGTTGCACTTCGGCCAACTTCATTTGCCCCGGAATCAATTCGTCGACCACCGCTGGGGAAACCTTCTTGAGTTCGTCGACCAAATGTTTCAGGTCGTCGCGGGTGAGTAGTTCCGCCGCGTGACGTCGTACGATTTCGGTCAGATGCGTGGCCAGCACCGTCGCCGGTTCGACCACGGTATAACCGAGCGTTTCGGCGTGCGCCTTGCGGCCCGGATCGATCCACACGGCCGCCGAGCCGAACGCCGGCTCGCGAACTTCCGTGCCGGGCACTTTGCCGGTCGTCGCGCCGGAGTCGATCGCCAGCACCAAATGCGGAAACACCGCGCCTTCGGCGACCGAGACGTCGGCGATCTTGATGCGGTACTGCTCGCGTTCCAGCCGGACGTTATCGCGGACCCGCACCTTCGGCATGATGATGCCGATGTCGACGGCGATGTTCTGCCGCACCTTGGCGATGCGATCGAGCAGGTCGCCGCCTTGTTTCGGATTGGCCAGCCGGATCAGGTACGCTCCCAGTTCGATCTCCATCGGATCGGTGACCAGGAAATCCTCGATCCGTTCTTCCGGCACTTTGGCGGCCTGCGTTTTGGCTGCGCTATCCGCCGCGACTTTCGCCTCCTTTTCGCGGCGAGTGAGCATCACCGACAGCCCGATGCAGCTTCCGCCGATCAGCACCAACGGAGTCGCCGGCAGATTCGTAAACACGAGCAACCCCAAAAACCCGCCCGCCACCGCCAGCGCCTCCGGCCGCGAGAACAACTGCTCGAACACTTCGGCCGGCAGGTTCGTTTCGCTCGAGCTGCGCGTCACCAGCAAGCCGGCGGCCAACGAGATCAAGAACGCTGGCACCTGGCTCACCAAACCGTCGCCGATCGACAACCGCGTGAACACGCTGGCCGATTCGGTGAACGTCATGCCATCCATCATGCCGATTACGAAACCGCCGACGACGTTGATCATCGTAATCACGATGCCGGCGATGGCATCGCCGCGGACGAACTTGCTGGCACCGTCCATCGCTCCGAAAAAATCGGCCTGTTGCGTGATTTCCTTGCGGCGGCGTTGGGCTTCTTTCTCATCGATGATGCCGGCGTTCAGATCGGCGTCGATCGCCATCTGTCGCCCCGGCATACCATCCAACGCAAACCGGGCCGCCACTTCGCTGATCCGCGTGGCGCCTTTGGTGATCACGACGAACTGAATCACGATGATGATCGCGAAGATGATAATACCGACCAGAATATTCGAGTCGCCGGCGACGAACTCCGAAAAACTCTTCACCACCTCACCCGCCGCCAGCGCCTTGTCCTGCGGCGCGTTGCTAAGAATCAGCCGCGTCGTGGCCACGTTCAGCACCAGCCGCGCCAGCGTCGTCGCCAGCAGCAACGACGGGAAAATACTGAACTCCAGCGGCGTGCCGACGTAAATCGTGGTCAGCAGCACAATCACCGCCGCCGTGATGTTCAGCGACAACAACACGTCGATCACCGCCGTCGGCAACGGCACCAGGATCACCAGCACGCTGGCGATCAAGGACACCGGCACGATCAAGTCGCGCCACCGATGCAGCGCGCTCGAACTGCCTGCGCGTGCGATAGCGCCCGCGGCCATGCAAGACTCCGCTCGATCGAAGTGAAAGCGACCGCGGGCGGAAACCACCCACGGACAGGACGTGAACCAACGGAAGTGTGTCGCCGCGGCAACGGCGGCCCGAAAAGCTCAGCTCGGAACGCTCGGCCCGAACCACTCGCCGCGGCAAGGGGCGGGAAGATACCGCGGGGGGGCGAATCTGTCCAGCACGGTTTCCAGCCCGATCGCAGAGCGGGCGCATGTCGCACTTTGCGCGCTGCCGTGGGTTGTGCTAACAATAGGGGGG
>JBBDYI010000266.1:0-17040 GCA_040901705.1 Pirellulales bacterium
CCCGCCCCACGCTTCGTTGTTCGTCATCACACCGGCCACGTCGAGGCCCAAGCCAACGACGCATGCGCCGGTCAGCGTGGCCAGATCGACAATGCTCGCCGGACCGCGATCGACCGCCACCGACAGCACGTCGGCCAGCACGAGTCGCCCTTCGGCGTCGGTGTTGTGAACTTCGATTGTCTTGCCGTTGCGCGCCGTCAGCACGTCGCCGAGTTTGTAGCTGCGGCCGCTGACCATGTTCTCGACCAGCCCGCACAGCGCAATCACATTCACCGGCAATCCCAGCCGGGCGATCGCCTGCATCGCGCCGATCACCGTCGCCGCGCCGGCCATGTCGCACTTCATGGTCAACATGCCGTCGGTCGGCTTGAGCGACAGCCCGCCAGAGTCGAACGTCACGCCCTTGCCGACCAGCGCCAATGTCGGGTCGTTGCGCGACGCGCCTTCGTGACGAAGAATGATCATCCGCGGCGCTCGCGACGACCCGCGGGCGACCGCCAGCAGCGCGCCGCAGCGTTCGGCTTCGAGCCGATCGCGATCCCAAATCTCGCCCTGCATGCCGCATTCGTACGCCACGTCGGCGGCCCGGTTGGCGAAGGACTCGGGGTACATGTCCTGCGGCGGTTCGTTCACGAGCCGCCGGGTAAGATTGGTCGCCTCGCCGATCACCTGACCCTGCCAGGCGGCGACGCGGTCGGTGCCCGACCAGCAGACTTCGCCCGGCGGAAAGAGCCGCTTTTCGCTGCGATACAGGTCTTGGCCTTCGTAACCGACGTGAACGCCGCAAACGCCGGCTTCGATTTTCTCGGCGGTCCAACCGTCGGCGACGAAGTACGCCACGCGGCCGCGCTGTTTGGCCGCCAGCTTCTTGGCCGCCGCTCCGCACGACTCGAAGGCGGCGCGGCGATCGAACTTGTCGCGCGGCCCCAACCCGACGACGGCCACCATGCCTGCCGCAATGTTCGTCGGCGCGAACAGCGTCTGGACGTCGCCGCGCTTGGCCGATAGTTCCTGGCGTTCGACGAGGCCGGCAATCAATCCGCCCGTCGCCCGATCGATCGCAGCGGCCGCTCCGGCGATCGCTTCGTTCTGGTACAAGCCAACGACGATCGCGTCGGCTTCGGTTTTGTCGGGCGGGGACTCGATAAGCTGGATTTCCATGCCGCGGCCTTATTCCAGAGAGGAACTCGCGAAACCAAGCGAATTGTAACCGCCAAGATCGCGCGCCCCAAGTGCCACAAATCGATGCGCGAAGGTGTTGCGCATGAATGAAGGCGTTTCCTGCGCAGATTCCAACGCCAGGAGAAAACGAAGCGGCGCTGGCTACGCCCGTTCCTGGGCCTGGACGGCCTCGCCGGCCGCTTCGAGCATCGACAGCCGTCCGCCGTAGGCGCGGCGCAAGTTGTCGTTGGTGAACGCCTCGGCCGTCGGGCCGGCGGCCACGACGCGCATGTTGAGCAGTACGACGTAATCGAAATACTGTTCCACCGTCCGCAAATCGTGATGCACCACGATGACCGTCTTGCCGGCGGATCGCAGTTCGGCCAGCAGCGTGAAGATCGCGTGCTCGGTCGCCGCGTCGACGCCGGCCATCGGCTCGTCCATGAAGTACAGATCCGCTTGCTGCGCGAGCGCCCTGGCGAGAAACGTCCGCTGCTGCTGGCCGCCGGAAAGCTGGCCGATCTGCCGCCGCTCGAAGTCTTCCATGCCGACCTTGGCCAGACACTCGCGGGCAAGCTGCCGTTCGGCGGCACCGGGTCGTCGGCACCAACCCAGCCGGCCATAGGTTCCCATCGCCACCACATCGAGCACATTGACCGGAAAATCCCAGTCGACGCTTTCGCGCTGCGGCACGTAGCCGATCCGCCGACGCACCTTTTCGACCGGCTCGTCGAACACGTGAACCGAACCGTGCGCCATCGGGGCGAGTCCGAGCACGGCTTTGATCAACGTGCTCTTGCCGGCGCCGTTTGGCCCCAACACGCCGACCAGCCGCGGCTCCTCCAGCACAAGATCAACATCCCACAACACCGGCCGCCGGTGATAGGCCACGGTCATGTCGTGAATGTCGAGAATGGACATGGAACGGGGGTCGGGGGGCAGGGGTCGGGATTCAGGGAATACAGATGCGAGTGCCGAATCCCGAATGCTGAATCCTGAATGCTATTTCAATGCTTCGACGATCGTTTTCACATTGTGCCGCACCATGCCGGGGTAGGTTCCTTCCGGCGTTCCTTTCTTGCCCATCGCATCGGAAAACAGTTCGCCGCCGATGCGAACTTCGTGTCCTCGGGCGCGGCAACCTTCGAGCAGGCTCTTGATATTCCGTTCGCTGACGCTGGTTTCGACGAATACGGCTTTGATCTTCCTCGTCACGAGCATATCGACCAGCCGATTCACTTCGCTCACGCTGGCTTCGCTTTCGGTGCTGATGCCTTGAATGCCGTGAACCTCGACGTCGTATGCTCGGCCGAAGTATCGAAACGCATCGTGGGCCGTGACCATGATCCGCTGCTCCTTGGGCACCTCGGCGATAGTCGCCTTGCATTCTTCGTGCAGCTTGGCAAGTTCCACCTCGTATTCCGCGGCGTTCTGGCGATATTCGTCGGCGTGGTCCGGGTCGAATTCAATCAGCGCATCGCGAACGACCGCGATCGTTTGCCGCCACAGCGAAACGTCGAACCAAACGTGTGGATCGTGCGCGCCGTTGCTGGTGAGCAGCGACGACTCGGCGAGCTTGCCCGCCACGGCGTAGGTCGGTTTCTTGGTCGCGAGCTTCTCGAACAGATCGGCGAGCTTTCCTTCGAGGTGCAAGCCGCTGTAGAAGATCATATCCGCGGCTTCGCAGGCCCCGACATCGCTCGGCGCGGCCTTGTATTGATGAGGATCGACGCCGGCCGACATCATCAGGAAAATCCCGACGCGATCGCCGCCCACGCGCTCCACCACATCGGCCACCATGCCGGTCGTTGCGACGGCATGAATCCGGCCGTCGTCCTCGAACGGGCCAGACCCGGCCGCACAGCCGACGACGCTGAGCAGCGCAATGCAAAGCAGCACGACGGCGGAGAATCCCGCCACGTGTGCCGCGGCCGACCGTGCGTTGGCAAGTTTCATGGATCAACTCGAACAAAGTAAGGAATTGCACCAGACAAATTCAATCCAATCCAACCCGATACGTTTTCTATCGTGCGAAACATAAGTTTTGATTACTCAAAATTCTACGCCGCGACGGTTTGGCCGTCAAGTCGGTAATTCCGTTAAGGAGAAAGACCGCAGAGTGCAGGCAGAGAGTCGAGAAAGCGGCGGACCGGCGGCCGTGAGGCTAAGAGTCTATCTACGAAGAATCGCCGGGAAAATCTGCTGTAGGAGGCGAAACCTTTCGCCGAAGGAGCCGCCAAGCAAGTGCCTCGGCGAAAGGATTCGCCTCCTACAGCGCCACGAACCGGGCATTCTTTGTGGATAGCCTCTAACCGTCACGCCGCACGGTTTCGCGCGGTCGTTGCTGGGGATTCGTCCAACGGCGATGCACCGGCCGTCGGTCGTTCGTCGATGCCGGCGGGCGGCGTTTCGAAGTTAATCAACTCCCGAATCGCGTAGTTCTGGCGATTCGCCTGACCGAAATAGATTCGCGCCGCCACCTCGCCCAACAGCCCAAGGCTCAGAAACTGAATCGCCGCCAGCGAGCCTGCCACCGCGGCCAACAGCAGCGGGTTGCCGGTCATGTCGATGCCTTGAACGAGTTTCATCGCCACGGTCGCCCCGCCGCTGGCCGCCGACAGCACGCCGCACCACAGCCCGATCCGCCCGAACAGCTTCATCGGGCTGGCGAAGTATTGCAGCATGAACTTGACCGTCACCAGGTCGAGCACGACGCGGGTGGTGCGGCCGATACCGTATTTCGTCTGCCCGAACCGCCGCGGATGGTGCCGCGTTTCGACCTCGACGCACCGCGCCCCGCGCCAGTGAGCCAAAATCGGAATGAACCGGTGCATTTCGCCGTACAGTTCCAACTCCTGGGCGATCTCGCGGCGCATCGCCTTGAGCGTGCAGCCGAGATCGTGAATCTCGAAGCCCGTCACTCGCGAAATCACCCAATTGGCGATCTTCGACGGCAGCTTGCGGTTGAGCCAGGCGTCCTGCCGTTGTCGCCGCCAACCGTGAACCACGTCGTAGCCTTCGTCAAGCTTGGCCAGCAGCGCGGGGATATCTCCCGGCTCGTTTTGCAGATCGCCGTCCAGCGTGACGATCGCATCGCCCGAGGCAAGTTGCAGCCCAGCGTGCATCGCCGCGGTCTGGCCGAAATTGCGACGAAACCGCACCACGCGCACGCGCGCGTCGCCGCGAGCCAGTTCCGCCAACCGCTCCGCCGTGCCGTCGGTCGAGCCGTCGTCGACGACGAGCAACTCGTAACATCGCCCCGTTGACGCCATCACGCCAGTAATCGCGTCGTACAACGGGCCGATGTTCTCGACCTCATTGAACACCGGCACAACAACCGAAACATCGACCACGGCAGCCTCCTTGCTGACGAGGGATACATGAAGATTCCCGCAATCTACGCCGAGACGCCGTTCGTCGGCAACGCCAATCGGCCGCCTGCTAGCGCCGCCAGCTATCGCGGCGCCGCCATTTCCTCACGCTCCGCCGTCAATGCGGCGGAACAGCGTCAGCCGGTCGGTAAGCGACACGCCGGCCAGCGTCAGAACGGTCTCCTCCCTCCGGGAGAAATGTTGGTACATTGTCCGCTTCGAGTATTCGAGCGCCTCGGCGATGTGGTCCATGCTCAGACCGTGGCAACCCTGGCTGACGAGCACGACGCGGGTGAGGTCGAGAATGCGGGCCTCGCGGTCGCGGGTTTCGCGTGTGTAGCGTCGCCAAACCACAAGATCGGGGCATTTATCGTTTATTGACGAGCCGCCATTTCTTTGCCGGCTCGTCGTGCGGTTCGGAGGACGTGTTTACGGCCTGTGCCGATTTGGCGGGAGGTGAAGTTCACCGAGGCGGGCGTCAACGCTCCCGACGCGGACATGCCCCCAGTGGATTAACATTCCCCCCAATCTTGAGAATCGCCCACAGCAAGATATGATTCCTTGGTAGCATTCCACGGCGGAGATCGGGGCATGAAGGCATACGAAGCCACGCAAATCTATTTCAATCGCGCAGCCGACCTGATGGATCTGTCGGACAATATGCGCCGATTGCTCTCCATTCCCCGCCGCGAAATTCAAGTCCAGATACCCGTCGAACTCGATAACGGCGAGATCGCCACGTTCGTCGGCTACCGGGTGCAGCACGACGACGCCCGCGGTCCGATGAAGGGCGGTTTGCGCTACCACCCCGCGGTCGACCTCGACGAAGTCCGCGCGCTGGCGACGCTGATGACGTGGAAAACGGCCGTCGTCAATATTCCCTACGGCGGCGCGAAGGGCGGCATCGCCATCGATCCGCGTACGCACAGCCCGCGCGAATTGGAACTGATCACCCGCAAGTTCGTCGATCAGATCCACGACGTGATCGGACCCGACACCGACATTCCCGCACCCGACATGGGCACCGGCGCGCAGGAAATGGCGTGGTTCCTCAACCAGTACGAAAAGTATCACGGCTACAGCCCGGCCTGCGTGACGGGCAAGCCAGTGGAACTTCACGGCGCGGAGGGCCGCGAAGAAGCGACCGGCCGCGGCGTCGGAATTCTGGCCTTCAAACTCATTTCGCGGCTCGGTCACAAGCCGGCCAAGACGCGCGTGGCCATTCAGGGCTTCGGCAACGTCGGCTCGTTTGCCGCCGCGTTCCTGGCCGAGGCCGATTTCAAGGTCGTCGCCATTAGCGATCTCAGCGGGGCGTATTATCGCGAAGAAGGCATCGACGTCGCCGCGGCGCTGCGGCACGCGCGCGAAAATCGCGGCCAACTCGCAGGACTCGCCGCGACCGACAAGATCACGAACGCGGAACTGCTCGAAGCCGATGTCGAGCTATTGATTCCCGCGGCGCTCGGCGGCGTCATCACCGAGGAAAACGCCCCCCGCATCAAGGCGCCGGTCATCATCGAGGCCGCCAACGGCCCGACCACGCCCGCCGCCGATGCCCTGCTCCACGACGCCGAGAAAATCGTCTTACCGGACATCCTCGCCAACGCGGGCGGCGTCACGGTAAGCTATTTCGAGTGGGCCCAAAATCGGCAGCATTACAATTGGGGCATCAGCCGAGTCCGGCAGGAGCTCGACCGCACGCTGTCGGAAAGCTTCGAGCGCGTGTGGGAGGTGTCGCAACAGCGCGGCGTGAGTCTTCGCACCGCCGCATACATCATCGGCATCGGCCGCGTCGGCCGGGCCACCGTGCTGGGAGGAATTCGATGACGAGCGTCTCCGTGCCGTGCGAGCGTCTGCTGACGGTCCCGCTGCTGGCGAACTTCACCACCGTAGAAGCGGATCAACTGCTGTCCATCGCCGAAGCGGTCGAATTTCAGCCGGGCCAAACCGTGCTCGCCGAAGGTGAGCGAAGTTGCAACTTGTGGATCGTCATCGACGGCACTTGCGAGGTCGTCAAGGAATCCGATCAGACGGGCCGCCAGGTCGTGCTGGCCGAACTGCGCGCGAATCAACACTTCGGCGAAATGTCGTTCTTTCACCCGGCGCCCCATTCGGCGAGCGTTCGCGCCAAGACGCCACTCAAACTGCTGCGTATCGGCCGCGAGGAATACGACCTTCTCGTGGACGGACAGTGCGCAGCGGCGTTCAAGCTCGCGTTCAACGCCATCGGCGGACTGGCGGAGCGACTGCGGCAGGTGACGGATCGCGTCGCCGATCTCGACTCGAAAGATCCGTTGTCGAAGCCGCCGAGCGAATGGAGCACGTTTCGCACCAAGGTGTTCGACGGCTGGAATCTTTAGCCGGCGGTCGGCGGAGCCGGGTGACGATCCGATCGACCGCAGCGGGATGCGCTACCGATTGCGGCTACGTCGACCGTTCTTGGCCGCTCAGCTCGATCAGATACTCGGCCACGTTGGCGAGCGTCGGCGAATCGTACACCCACCAGTCGACGTCCTTGATACGAACCCCAAACTCTTTCTCGAGTTCGACCAGCAACTCCATCCCTTCCATCGACGACAGTCCCACGCCCACGGAAAACAGCGGGGCATCATCGGGAATCGCCTCGGCCGTCGCCGGTACGCTGAACCGCGCCGCAAGAAGCTTGCGAACGACCGCCTTTGTGCCGTCCACGCCAAGTTGTCGCGCGTCGCTGGACATGAGTGCCGCCATCGTTCGAAACTCCTGCCGGAATCGCAGGGCGAGTGTGCGGGGAGTCGCGTAGAATCTAATGCCGCGAAACGCGATGCGAAATGCCCCGGCGCGTCGCGCTACCAACCGCTGCCACAACACGGCCGCCGCACGGCATGTTCGAAACTCATATACAAGAACATTCCCACGTCGGGCGAGTCTCGCGTAATGCCCACTGGAACCGCCGCGCCGAGCACCCACTGCGTGCTATCCTGCGTGTACGGCGCCCAGCGGAATCCCGGCGACACAATTGCCTCGAACTCGTGCGATCGCACGCCCAGGCCGTCGACCTCATCGTCCCAGTTGGCGACCACTTCGACGAGCGGCTGAATCTTCTTGTTGCGAATGTCGATCAAGCTCACGCCGAGGTTGTAGCCCATCAGGTTCGTCGGCGGCGACACGCTGAGGTCGGTCTGTCCGACTTCGGCGTCCGGGTACACCGTGCAGCCGGCGTTGAAGTGGAACGCGACGTTTTCGAACTCGCGGCTAATCGGCAGGTTGAACTGAAAACCGGTCGTGCCGTTGCCGAGTCCCAGGTCGCCGCGGGCCGTGTCGAGAATGACGCTGAACCGCGGCGACATCCACCACGTTGCGTCTTCCCCGCCCAGAAGTTGATAGCGGTAATTTAGCATGATTTCGCCAATGCCATCGGCGTTGAACGGCGCCGCGCCGACGCCCTGCTCGTAGAGCGACGAGAACGGAATCGCGAACGAAAACTGATGGTCTTGCGAGCCGATCGGCATTTCCTCGGTGAATATGAAATCGAAGGTCCGCTGGCGTCCGTCGTCGTCGTCCCACCGGCGATCGAAGTTGAAGATGTGCTGGATGACGCCCGGTTCTTGATTGTAGGCTTCCTCGACGAAGAAGGAGTTGTCTTGGATGCCGCCCCCTTCCTGTTCGCCGCCCTGTTCGGCCGCTTCCGGCGCTTCGAACGATATCTGGCCACTGGCCGTAGCGGCCGATGCCCATAACGCGGCGGCGGACAATAGAGCGTGGCGTAGTTTCGCGGTCATTTCGCGCCTTACAGAAGAATCGAGCCAACTCGCCGACAGCCGTCCGCATCGTGCGACCGCACGGCTCGCAACGCAGCCGGGCGCGTCGCCGAACATTTCATCGGCCGGCCTGGAGGCTCCGCCGAACTGGCGTCGCCATTCGTATGCCCGCAACGATTAGAGTAAAAATGCCGTGCGATCGGAGCCTACGGCCGCGATGAGCGCGCGAGAAACCCTGCGGTTCGCGTGAGCTTTGCGGTTTGTCGCGAAGAATCGTTGGGCCGCCGCCTACCGCCACGGCGGCGGCAGCCGCCGTTCGCGCAGCAGCGCAAACAACGCCGCGGCGATGAGATCGGCCGTCGTGCCGGGGTTGCGGCGATGGCCGTCGCTGCGGAGCCAGAAGTCGAAGTCGGCGAGCGCCGATAGATAGTCTTCCGAATTCGGATCGCCGGCGTCGAGCACGTGCCGTGCTCTGGCGGCGGCCGCGGCGGAAACCTTCGCTCCGCACTTTCGCGCGATGAGGCTGTCGCCGTGCCGTGCGATCGTCGTCACGTGGGCGTGAACGATTGCCATCGTCGTCGACAGGCCAGCGCCGCGCGCGTCGATAAGGCAAGGGGCGATCTCGCCGAAGACTTCGGCAAACCCGTTTGCGTATTGCCGCGCCACCAGGTCGCGATCGGCTGCGGCCCGCATGGCGGCGATCAAGTCGTTCGGAGCCGATCCGCGAACGTCGTGTTCCTCCGCATCGCCGAGTCCGCCCGGCCGAGCGCGGCGGATCGCGTCGTACACGTCGGCGGCATCGGTGGCGGCATCGGTGGCGGCATCGGTGGCGCCGAGGCCGGCCAAAACCTTCGTGACGCCCTCGGACAAAGCAGCGCCGTCCGGCACAAGGACCAACGGCGCCAACAGCAGAATCGTCCCCAGATAGGCGTTGCGGTCGCAGACGGCATTCATCGCATCGACGGCGGCGATCACCAACCGACCCAGACGCCGCTCCGCTGGCGGTCGCTCTAACGTGGCGTCGAACGAAGCGCCGATTGCCACGCCGCTGGTCACGAGGTCGACGAACGTCAAATCCTCGAAATCGGCCCCGCGGTGGACGTTGCCCGGCTTGGGGGCGGACGCTTCGAGCAGACACGCCAAAGTTGCCGTCCGGCCTGCGGAAAGCCCACAAGCGAGCATTTTGTTAGCATTTGGTGAATTCACTGTGCATTCCCGCACACCGGTTTGGACTTCGTGAGGCCCGCGGATACGATGGCGAAAAGGTACACTAAAAAGGCACGTCGCGCCACCAGCACCTCTCGCTTCCGCTCCACCGCCATGACACAGACCTTTCCGGCCGAAACGTTCGTCAACCGCGAGCTGAGTTGGCTCGAGTTCAACGCCCGCGTTCTCGAAGAGGCTGTGGATGCGTCGACGCCGTTGCTCGAACGGTTGAAGTTCCTGGCGATCTTCAGCTCGAACCTCGACGAGTTCTTCATGGTCCGCGTGGCGGGTCTGAACGAACAAGCGTTCGAGGAGAGCGTGCCCCAGGATTACAACGCCGACGCCATGCGGGCCGTCACGCAACTCGAACGGATCGGCGTCCGCACCCGCGAACTGATTGCCGCCCAGTACGAGTGCTTCGGCAATGGCATCGTACCTCAGTTGGGCAAACACGGTATTCGCATCGTGTCGATCGGCGACTTGAGCAAGTCCCAGGCCAAAGCCGTCGACACGTTCTTCAAGGAAAAGGCGTTTCCGATTCTCACGCCGATGGTCGTCGACCCGAGCCATCCGCGGCCCCGTTATCACAATCGGGCCCTGTATATTGCCGCGTTGCTGCGGCGACGGAGTGGCCTGGGACCGAAGCGGCTATTTGCCGTCGTGCAACTGCCGCAGGTGCTGCCGCGTCTCGTCCCGGTCGACCATGAAAGCGAGCAGCACTTCGTTTGGCTCGAGGACGTCATCGCCTCGCGGTTGCCGGAACTGTTCGGCGGCTTCGACGTTGATGCTTCCGCTCCCTTCCGCGTCACGCGCGACAGCGATTTGCAGGTCATCGATCAAGAGTCGGACGACATGCTGCGGATGATCGAAGAGCGGCTGCGCGCTCGCCGCCGTGCGGACGCCGTGCGATTGGAGATCGCCGCCGGAGCCGACGAGGCGATCGTCGAGCGGATCGTCGAGCAGGAGGAATTGCAAACCGAAGCCGGCCGCGGTCCGCAAGCGTATAGCGAAGTTTATGGCATCCCCGGTCCGCTCGACCTAACGGCGCTCACCTCGCTGTTGCGGTTGCCCAATCGCGAGGACTTGCGCGACAAGCCGTTCGTGCCGCAGACGCCGCGCGGGCTGCGGCGGCACGGCGAAGACTTGTTCGCGGCGATTGCTCGTCGAGATATCTTGCTACACCATCCTTACGACTCATTCGCGCCGGTCGTCGAATTCGTCAGCCGCGCCGCCGACGATCCGAAAGTGCTCGCCATCAAGCAGACGCTGTACCGCACCAGCGGCGATTCGCCGATCATTCGGGCGCTCATGCAAGGCGCGGAAAACGGCAAGCACGTCACCGCCCTTGTCGAACTGCAAGCCCGCTTCGACGAGGCCGCCAACGTCACGTGGGCACGCCAACTCGAACGCTCCGGCGTCCACGTCGTTTACGGTTTCATGGACCTCAAGACGCACAGCAAGGTGTCGCTCGTTGTGCGCCAGGAAGGAGACGGCGTTCGCCGCTACGTCCACCTCGGCACGGGCAATTACAACCCCTCCACCGCGCTCGTCTACACCGATCTTGGCCTGTTCACCGCCGATCCCGATGTCGGCGAGGACGTCTCCGCGCTGTTCAATCTGCTGACCGGCTATTCGCAGGGCCACCGGTGGCGAAAACTGATCGTCGCGCCGAACGATTTGCACAACCGCACCATCGAACTCATCGAAGAGCAGGCCAAGCGGGCGTCGAAAGGACAACCGTCGCGAATCCTCGCCAAATTCAACGCACTGGTCGACTGCCGCGTCGTCGAAGCCCTGTATCGAGCCAGTCAGGCCAGCGTGCCGATCGAATTGATCGTCCGCGGCATCTGCTGCTTGCGTCCCGGTCTGCCCGGCATCTCGGAAACGATCAAGGTCTACTCGATCGTCGACCGTTTTCTGGAGCACAGCCGCATCTTCGTGTTCGGTCCCGACGACGACTGCAAGGTGTTTCTGTCCAGCGCGGACTGGATGCCGCGGAATTTCTATCGTCGTGTGGAAGTGATGTTTCCCGTCGAGTCGGCGGCGCTGCGGAAGCGGATTCTCACGGAAATCATTCCGGCGTATCAAAAAGACAATTGCCGCTCGCGCATCCTCCGCAGCGACGGCACGTACGAACGGCTCGCGCCCGCCAAGGGCGAGCCCGACTATCGGTGCCAGGAAAAACTCCTCGAAGCCACGCTCGCCGACGCCAAAACGCGCAGCCAGTTTCCCACGAACGGAGCCAGCGGCGGCGAGATTCCGCAATTTGCCGCGGCGGACGACGATCGCTGATCGCCCTCTCGCGTTGCGATGATCTTTCCCGCTTCTGGCCGTCGCCGGGCAATTGATCTAAACTACGGCGAGTCACGCTGCGTGGCCCCGCGTCTCTCGATCAAGGAACCTCTCTCGCGACGGATCGTATCGCCATGAGCGCTCGCTCGTTCGTCCATCTGCATTGCCACAGCCATTACAGCCTGCTCGACGGCGCGAGTTCCATCGACCGGCTCGTCGCCAAGGCCAAGGCCGCCGGGATGAACGCCCTCGCGCTGACCGATCACGGCAATCTCCACGGTGCGTTGGAGTTCTACCAAAAGGCCAAGCGGGCCGGCATCAACCCGATCGTCGGCTACGAAGCCTACATCGCCCCGGCCAGCCGCTTCGATCGCGAAGCCGGCAGCATGAAAGAGGCCAGCTACCACCTGACGCTACTCGCCCAAAACCGCACCGGTTTTCGCAATCTGCTCAAGATGGCTTCGGCGGCGTTTCTCGAAGGCTTCTACTTCAAGCCGCGAATCGACAAGCAGCTATTAGCCGATCACAGCGAAGGCATCATCTGCCTTTCCGGCTGCGTCAGCGGCGAATTCAGCCGCAGCCTGCTCAAAGGGGGCGACGCCGAGGCGAACTTTGCCGAAGCGATGGAGACCGCCGCCTGGTTTCATCGCACGTTCGGCGACCGCTACTTCGTCGAAATCCAGAACAACGGACTGGAAGTGCAGCGGATGGCATTGGACGGCGCGGTCGAAGTGGCGCGTCGGATGGGCCTGCCGCTCGTGGCCACCAGCGACGCCCATTATGTCAACCGCGAAGACGCCGAAGCCCAGGACGTGATGCTGTGCATCAACACCGGCCGCTTCCGCACCGACACGAACCGCATGAAGATGGAGGGCGATCAGTTCTACCTCCGCGAACCGGAGGAGATGTACGCCGCGTTTCCCGACTACGAAGACGCCGTCGCCCGCAGCCAGCAAATCGCCGACTCGGTCGACATCAGCCTCGATCTCAAGCAGCGGTACTTCCCGGTCTACACGCCGCCGGACGAAAAAACGCCGGCCGATTATCTCCGCGAACTGTGCATCGCGGGCCTCAAGGAACGCTATGCCGGAAACGAGGAAATGCTGCCCGGCGGCGAGCTGGCCACGGTCGTGATCGAGCGGCTCGAACGCGAGCTGTTCGTGATCAACAAGCTCGGCTTCCCCAACTACTTCCTGATCGTGTGGGATTTCGTTCGCTACGCCCGCAGCCAGGGGATTCCCGCCACGGCTCGCGGTTCCGGCGTCGGCGCGCTGGTCTGCTATGCGCTGTACATGAGCCACGTTTGCCCGCTCAAGTACGACTTGCTGTTCGAGCGGTTCCTCGATCTGTCCCGCGAGGAAGCGCCCGATATCGACATCGACTTCTGCAAGGACCGCCGCGCCGAGTGCATCCAATACGTCAAGGAGAAGTACGGCGAAGCGAACGTGGCCCAGATCGGCACGTTCGGCACGCTGGCAGCACGGGCGGCCATCCGCGACGTCGGCCGAGCGCTCAACATGCCGCTGGCCCAGGTCGACAAGATCGTGGCGATGGTGCCCGATTCGCTCGGCATCAAACTGGCGGAGGCGATCGAGCAGAGCGCCGACCTCAAGCAAGCCTACGAATCGAACGCGGAAGTCCGCGAAGTGCTGTCGTTGGCCCAAAAGATCGAAGGCCTGGCCCGCAACGTCGGCACGCACGCCGCGGCGGTGGTGATCGCCGATCGGCCGCTGGTCGAGTACGTGCCGCTGGGCCGCGTTTCCGGCAAGCAGGACGTCATCACGCAATGGGCGATGGGGGACGTCGAAAAAGCCGGCCTGCTGAAAATGGACTTCTTGGGCCTCAAAAACTTGACGGTCCTCGCCAAGACGGTCGAGCTGATCAAGCAATCGCGCGGCGAGGACGTCGACCCGCTCAAGTTTCCGCTCGAAGATGCGGCGACCTACGCGCTGTTGTGTCGCGGCGAGACCAAGGGCGTGTTCCAGCTCGAAAGCGGCGGCATTCGCGACCTGCTCACGCGGATGAAGCCCGACCACTTCCACGACATCATCGCCACCAACGCGCTGTATCGCCCCGGCCCGCTCGAAGGCGGCATGGTCGATCAATACGTCGAATGCAAACACGGCCGCCGCGAGCCGGAGTATCCGCACCCCGTGATGAAGGACGTGCTCGCAGAGACCCACGGCGTGATGGTCTACCAAGAGCAGGTGATGCGGATTCTCAACAAGCTCGGTGGCATCGAACTGGCCGACGCCTACAAGTGCATCAAGGCGATCAGCAAGAAGAAACTCGAAATCATCGCCAAGTATCGGGAGCAGTTCATTACCGGCTCGACCGAAAAAGGCCTGTCGAAAAGCGGTGCGGTCGAGTTGTTCGGCATGATCGAAAAGTTCGCCGGCTACGGCTTCAACAAAAGCCATTCGACGGCCTATGCGTTGATCGCGTATCAAACTGCCTATCTCAAAGCCCACTACCCGGTGGAGTTCATGGCCGCGCTGCTGAGCGGCGACATCACGGGACGGAACTTCAAGAAGAAGGATTCGCTGGTCGAGCATCTCGAAGATTGCCGGCGGATGGTGATCGAAGTCATCCCGCCCAACGTCAACTCCAGCGAAGCCGAGTTCGCCGTTCGCGACGGCAAGATTCCGTTCGCCCTCACCGCCATCAAGGGCTGCGGCGAAGGGGCGGCCCAAGCGATCGCCGCCGCCCGCAAGGCCGCAGGGCCATTCACAGACGTATTCGACTTCTGCCAGCGGGTCGACGCGCAGCAGGTTTCCAGCGGCGCGATCGAATCGCTCGTCAAAGCCGGCGCGATGGACTCGTTCGGTGCCCGCCGGGCGCAGGTCATGGCGGTCGTCGAGAAAGCGATGCAATGCGGCGCCTCCGCGCAGGCCGATCGCCGCGCCGGCCAAAAAGGCCTGTTCGACGACGTCGACGACGAGCAAACCACCGCCGCGGCCGCGCTGCCCGACTTGCCCGAATGGGAAGAGCGCGAAAAGCTCGGCTACGAGAAGGAAGTGCTCGGCTATTACCTCACCAGTCATCCGCTGGCCGAGTACGAAGCGATGTTCAAGACGTACTGCACGCACACGACATCGCAGCTTACCGAATTGCCGCACCGCGCCGAAGTTCTCGTCGGCGGCATGCTCGCGTCGCTCAAGTTCTCGAACACCAAGAACCCGCGGCCCGGCACGACGAACACTCGGTACGTGATGTTCGACCTCGAAGACATGGACGGCATGGTCCGCTCGATCGTCTGGCCGGAGGAATTCGCCAACAGCGGCCACCTGGCCCAGGCCGACGCGATTCTCGCCATCCGTGGTGCGATCGACCGCCGGCCCGGCAGCGAGGAAGTCAACCTGATCGTCAACGAGTTGATCCCGCTCGGCGAACTGGCCAAGCGGTACACGCGCGGCATGATGATCCGCGTGCAAGAGGCCGCGCATGGCGTGGAACGGCTGGACCAACTCTACGAAGTCCTCCGCGGTTATCCCGGCGATTGCGAGGTTCAGCTTGCCCTGTGGCTGGCCGACGGGGCGAAGGTTTATCTCAAGAGCGAGCGGCTGCGGGTCGATTTGAACCCGGAACTGCGCACTCGCGTCGACGATCTGCTCGGACCCGGCAACGTCAAGCTGCTCTCCGCCCCGCCGAAGCCGAGTGGAAACGGAAACGGCAACGGCCGCGGTAGACAATACGCCCGCCGATCGTGAGAAAACGCAGCGAGGACGATTGAAACACGGAGACTTGGAGCAGCCGTTGGCGGCAAGCGAAAGGAATGCTTTGATTACTTCAACGCAGAGCGGGGGACGCAGAGGGAGCGCAGAGGAAATGCGATCGAATCCACGCATTGCATCGCGCCGTCTCCGTGATGGCCAACCACGGTCCCATCGCGATGTCTTCTCTGCGAACCTCCGCGTCCCCTGCGCCCTCTGCGTTAAGACGAACCAGCCCAAAGCTGCGTAAGCGAGCGAGAAGCTCCGAATTATTAGAACGGAGAGGACATTAGAGGAGTTTCCTCGTCTGACGAATTCTCCGTGCCTCCGCGTCTCCGTGTTTCAATAATATCTGTCGCTGGTTTGGCTGCGACGATACGCCGCCCTCAGCGCTCGGCGCAAAACGCGGTTTGCCCAGATCGCCCGCCTTTCCTCCTCGCCTTCCCCGCGCGGCCGCTTCGGGCAGGCGCGGCAGACCCTTCCGGCGGCCCACGACGCATTGAACCGCCACGCCTTCGCCGGCCGATCAAGAGTATCGAGCGGCGCAGGGATCGCGTCGCCAAAATCCCGCCGCTTCGAAGGGACGCCAAGGTGTCGTTGGTCGATCGCATCAAATTCGTTCATCTCGCTTACTTTTCCCAGCCGGTCGCCGATCGGGCGATCTATCGGGCGATTCGCCGCTCGCAACCGACGACCATCGTCGAGATCGGCGTCGGCATGGGCCAACGGGCCGTGCGGGCGATCGCGCTCGCATCGAAGTTGCGCCCCGGCCAGCGCATCGCCTACACCGCCGTCGACCTGTTCGAGGCATCGCCCTCCGGTCGCCCTGCGCTCGGACTCAAGAAGGCTCACCAATTGCTCTCCGCCACCGGGGCGAAGGTCCAGCTCGTGCCCGGCGATCCGTTCTCGGCCCTGGCGCGGATGGCCAACACCCTCACCGGGACCGACCTGCTGATCGTTTCCGCCGACCAACGCGGCGAGTCGCTCGACCGCGCGTGGTTCTACGTGCCACGGATGCTGCACGACGCTTCGGTCGTGATGGTCGAAGAGCCAGCGGCCGGCAACGGCGGGCAAACGACATTCCGCGAACTGGCCAAACGCGACGTCGTAACGCGGTACGTCGGCGATTTGCGACGCCGCGCGGCATAGCGAGGCCGCTTCCGTCCACGGCCCCATCGTCAGTCGAGCTTCGAATGATGGGCCGCCGTCCGGTTGTTCTCGGCGGCGCGGTCGACAACGCCATGATGCGCCTCGTCGATGTCCTCTACTCGATTCCCTTCATTTTCGTCGTGATCTTCATCATCACGATCCTCAAAGAAGAGTCGATCAAAGCCACGCTCCGCGAAGTCGGCATCGACGAAATCAGCGTGTTCTTCTTCGTCATCGGCGCAATCTACTGGCTCACGATGGCCAGAGTCGTCCCCGGCCAGGTCCTCTCGTTAAAACAAGAACAGTTCGTCGAAGCCGCCCGCACCATCGGCGCCAGCCGGCGAAGAATCATCTTCCTACACTTAGAGCTTATCCCAGAACTGTAGGAGGCGAATACATTAGCCGAAA
>JBBDYI010000267.1:0-16994 GCA_040901705.1 Pirellulales bacterium
CCGAAGTCGGCCACGGCTTGATCGCCGATATGGTTCGCAAATTCAATGAGCAAACCGCCGCCGGAGCGACCGGCGCCGCGGCCGATACGGCCGCCGCCGACCCGGAAGAAGCGATGCGGCAGTTCGCCACGAAGCAAGGCTACCGGATGGGCCGCTTCTGGGACTTCACCGTCGAACCGGGCGCGCAATACCGCTATCGCGTGACGCTTGTGCTCCGCAATCCGAACCGCGGCTATACGAAGCAGTACCTCAAGGACGAAGCCCTCGCCCAGGGAGCGTTTCGGCCAAACAGTCCGCTCGATCCGGCCGATACGAATCGGCCGGTGAGCGAAGCGAGCTACGTCGTCGCCATTCCCGGCCGCTCGGAGATCGCCGTCGGCGGTGTTGTGCCGGACGGTGAAAACGGCAATCGCAGCGGCGAAGACGCCGCCACGGTGGTATTTACCGTGTGGGAGAATACCGCCGGGGCCATCGCCGACTACGAACAAGAGGTCGCCGCGATCCGGATTCCGCTGAAAAGGGCTCCGGCCCAGGCCATCCTCGACACGCTCAAGCAGGTTTGGGCCAACGTCGACTTCGTCGAGGCATCGTCCGAGTCCCGCGTTTTTCGCGGACAATTCTTAAGCAGGAACATGCCGACGGCGGTCAACCACCCGCTCTACAACAAGATCGAGACGCTTCGCAACGTCCGCTTCGATACGAGCTTTACGCTGGTCGACATCGTCGGCGGTCAGCCTCCCGCGAACGCCACGGGAGCCGCGGCCCCGGCGGCGACGACGATGGTCCCTCCGGCGGAGTACCTGCTGATCGATCCGAACGGGAACCTGGTGATCCGCAGCGAAATCGGCGACCGCGCCGCGTATCGCCGCAAGCTGGCCGCGGTGAGTCAGGCCGCCGCCGAAGACGCCGCCGGCGGCACGAACACGATCGATCAGCTTAATAACCGATAGGCCACCGCGTCGCGGACGCCACCGGCGCGGGCGCATTGCGCACCGCGCGTACGTAGCGTGTATGGGCGCGAGGTGCTCGCAGAGCTCCCTACGTTTTTTCGGTTGTCGCATCGCCGCTACGGCAGATTCAAGTTCACCAGGTACTCGTCGAGTTCCCGGCGAAGCTTGTTTTCCTTCGCCACCGACGTGTCGATGTCGCGCTGGAGCCCGTCGACCTGCTGCTCCTGGTCGGCGAACTTCTTGATGTACGTGCGGGCAAGCTCCGAATCCTTGGGCAGCACCTTGAGGTTTTCGCGGATGCGCTCCTGCTCCTGGCGAATGACGTTCGCCCTCCGCTCGCTTTCCTGACGCTCGGCGACGACAGCAGCAATTTCCTGCTTGCGGCGAACCACTTCCTGCATGGCCTTCTTGACGTCGTCGCCGACCACGTCCGAGGCCACGTAGAACCGGATCGAATTGTCGTCGAGGTTCGTCAGGCCGACCTGCTCGGTGACGGTTCGTTCTTCCGACACGGCCAACTCCACCGGTTTGCCCGGCTCGGCCGCGACGGAGAAACGGTACATGTCGCGGGTCTTCTCGGCTGCCTCCTTGGGCGCGACGAGCGTCCAGTTCGGATCGTGGGCGTATTCGATCAGCACGGTCTTGGCCCGCTCGCCGGAGTTTTTCACGGTGTACTCGACGCCCCGAACGTACTTGAACGTGCGATACAACACGCCCTTGGCGATGCGGACGCTCATCAGCGCTTGCGGCTTCGACTTCGTCGTGGGGGCGACTTCGGTACCCAGGTCCATCGCGTAGCTGATCAATCGTTCGCTGCCGGGCTGGAGGTCTTGGATTTTGGCGTCGCCGGCGTACGCGCCACTGTCGAACACCGTGATCGGGCCTTGCATCAGGTGCAGAGGCGTGCTGTTTTTCAGTTTCAAACCGGCCAGCGGATGCTTGGCGTGGACCGATTGGTTGTAGATTGAGACGCGTTCGCCTTGGACCGATTCGTTGACGATCGGCAGCATCGCCGAGCGCTGGCGGCCGAGCGTGACGGGGTTGGCGATGGCGTATTGGAACATTTCGCCGAGGTCCGACGCTTGGGCGGCCGATTGGACGCTGGCGCCGACGTCGATGCCACCGTCGCCGTCGGCCCTGCCTTCGGCAAGAAGCCGGCCGCGGCGGGCGGCGGGTGCGCGATCGGCTGCCTTGTCCTCGCCGGCAAACGCCGGCGCTGCGGGGGCGGGAGCGCCGCCGGCGGCAATCGAGCCGGCTCGCGACTTGGCGGCGTTGCGGAAGTCGGCTTCGGCCCGTTCCAAGTCCTGCTCATACGTTTGCGGCCGCAGCGACGCGAACAGTTCCGGCTCGACGACGGGCCGCGGCAAGTACAGCGGTTGGTACAGGTCCATCACGAAAGAAATCGGCCGGCCGCTGATCAGCGTGAGATCGACGTTTTCCCAGTCGGAGTCGGTCGTGTTCTCGACGATCGCCCAGCCTTGCAGCATCGGCGGTTTTTTGTCGTCGAGCACGAGGCGATAGCTCGTTTTCCAAATCGGCGATTCGTGGATGTAGCCGACGCGAACGGCCCGCTGGCCTTTGCCGAGGAATTCGAGCGTCACCGATTTCTTATCCGTCGAGTGCCCCGTCGCCAACACTGCCAGCGCCTGGCGAAACTCGGCGTCGAGTTCCGCGTTGACGAGTTTGATTCGGCCGACGTTGGCCAGCGACACGCTGCGCAGGCCCTTGTCGGTGAGCAAGTTGAGAAACTCGACTTCGATGGTCTGGTTATCCTTGCCGCCGGGCACCTGGCGTTTTTCGACGCCGACAATCGTGCCGGTGATCGCGTCGGGCGCGTCGATTTCGATGACTTCGCCGCGGACCTGCACGAGCAGTTCGGCGAGCGTCGGGTTGGTCGTCAGGTCGATCGCAAAACTCTTGAGTGTCTTGGTGATCGGGTCTTTCGAGCCATAAGTGACGGTCGAGATCTGCCCGCCGCCGAGGTCTTGCAGGACCATGCTCTTGAGCAGATCGTTCACGTCGCGAACGTTGAATTGCAACTCGACCTTGGCGTCGTCGGAAACGTCGCCTCGACGTTCGAAGTAGCCGACGCCGGAACTGAACATCACCACCTTCTTGAGCGGCAACTGCGGCGGTTTGTCGTCCGCCGCGGCCGTATGGGGAGTGAATACGGCGATCGAGATTGCCGCCGCCAGAGCCAACAGGCCCGATCTTGCGGTAGAATATTCGTTGATCAGTGACATAAGTTGTTCTCCTCGCAAGTAACGCGTGGGCAATGGAATTCGCCGTTCGTTCGGCGGTCTGTTCCGCATCGGCCGAGGGCCCGACGGGCGTACCGCCAGCGCACTCTCCGCAAATCTAGCCCTTCGGACGCCACGAAACAGCCCAAAGTTCCGCTCCGCGGTGGCTTTTTCACCGTTTTTTGGTGCGACTTGGCGGCCGCGACGACGTTTGGTGACCTACGCCCGATGATGCCATGAACGACAACGCCCGCCGTATCGTCGCGAATTTAGCCGCCGTGCGAAGCCGCATCGTCGCCGCGGCGGCGCGGGCGGGTCGAGCGGCGAGCGACGTGCGGCTCGTGGCAGTGACGAAGTATGTCGGCGACGATGAAGTCGCCGCGCTTCTCGCCGCCGGTTGCAGCGACTTCGGCGAGAGCCGTCCGCAGACGCTTTGGAGCCGGGCCGAGCGGTTTCGCGATTCGCCAGCTCGCTGGCACCTGATCGGCCACCTGCAACGCAATAAAGTCGCACGCACGCTACCGCTGGCCGAGTTGATTCATTCGGTCGACAGTCCGCGGTTGCTAACGGCGATCGACGCCGAGGCCGCGCGGCTGGGGCGCACGAGCGACGTACTGCTCGAAGTAAACGTCTCCGGCGACGCCAGCAAACACGGCGTCGCTGCGGAAGGTTTGGCGGCATTGGTCGCCGCGGCCGCGGCATGTCCGCACGTCTGCGTTCGTGGGCTGATGACGATGGCTGCCCGCGAAGGAGACGCCGATGCGGCGCGCGGCGACTTTGCCCGACTGCGGCGGCTCCGCGACAAAACCGTGGCAGCGATGCCGGCCGGGACGGTGAACGTGCAACTCGACGAACTATCGATGGGCATGAGCGGAGACTTCGAGCAAGCGATCGCCGAGGGAGCAACGCTGGTGCGAATCGGCTCAGCGCTGTTCGAGGATGTCGACTTAGGCCGTGGGAATTGACGGGTCAGAGGTTGTGAAAGAATCGAACATGAACAAGTCCAACCGCAACCTGTAGGGTGCTCTGTGAGCACCTTGGCACAACGCTTTGTGGTGCTCACAGAGCACCCTACATTCATTCACAACCTCTCAGGTGACATCGAAACGGCAGTCGGAATCGTTGTCCAGCGGCGCCGAATGCGGCTCGGCGGTCATGCGTAGGCCCGCTCGTTCGGTGACGGACCTACTTCGCCGCGGGCACCGCGTAGTTCGGCGCGGCGAGGAACGTCGCGATCGGCTTGCCGTCTTCGAGGTTCCAGACGACGACCTGCCCGTCGTACCCGCCCGAGGCGACGCGCTTGCTTGCCGGATGCACGGCGACGGAGTAGACCCAATCGTTCTGCCCGTCGAACTGGCGGACCTGCCCGCGGTCGTTGTCGCGGAATTGGCGGACCGATTTGTCGGCCGAGCTGGCGAACAGCGAGCCGTCTTGGTTGACGAGCTTGTAGACCTCTTCACCGAAGCCGCCAATTTCACCGACGTTCGCCCCGTCGGCGGTCTTCCAGGCGCGAATCTTGTTGTCGCGGCCGGCGCTGTAGACTTGCTCGCCGTCGGCCTTGAACGCGACGCCGTAGACCGGTTCGCCGTGGCCGGAGTGCGTGGCGATGAGGTTGCCCGTGGCGGCTTCGAACACTTTGGCGGTCTTGTCGCGGCTGGCCGAGGCGATTTTCGATCCGTCCGGACTCCACGCAACCGCCATCACCCAATCGGCGTGGTTCTCGATCGCGCGCAGCTCCTTGCCGCTGGCCACGTCGTAGATGCGGATCGTGCGGTCCGCCCCGGCCGTGGCGAGTTGCTTGCCGTCGGGGCTGAATTGGGCATCGAAGATTTCGTCGGCCGCCTTGCCGAGCACCTTCACAAGCGACCCGTCGGCCGGATTGAGCAGGACGACCTCGCCGAGCCGCCCCGGCGTGCCCGACGCGACGGCCAGCAGCGATCCGTCCGGACTGAACGCGATGGCGTGCGTCCGCTGGGCGACATCCTTGATGCGGCGAATCAGCGTGCCGTCGGCCGGATTCCAAACAGTGATTTCGTTGTAACCGGCGGCGAAGAGTTCGGTGCCGCTGGGCGCGAACGCCAGCGCCGTGACGGGTGTGGGGTGATTGTAAATCTCCGGCGGCATCGGATGCGGCAGCCGCGGCACGATCGACGCCAGCAGCGCGTTCTCGTCCCCGCCGTCGAACGCCGCGCCTTGCTCGATCCACTTCTTTACGAGCGCAATCTGCTCCGCCGACAGCGGTTCGCCGTCCTTCGGCATCCGCTCGTCCTTGTCATCGCTGGCGATCAGTCGCAACAGTTCGCTGTCGTCCGGTTTGCCGGCAGTGAAGGGGGCCAACTCATTATCGCCGGCGGTTTTCAGCCGCGCGAACGTATCGACGCGAAAGCTGCTCTCGGACTTGTCCGGCCCGTGACACGCCTGACACTTTTCGACAAGCAGCGGCGCAATGTCGCGGCGGAAGCTGACCGTGCCGGCAGCAGGCGTTGGAGGCGGCATGGGGGCGGCCGGCGCGGGGGCGGCGGCCTTGTCGTCGGGCTCCGTTGCACGCGGCGCGTCGTTGGCCGTGGCGAGCGTTACGACAACGAATACGGCGATCACTGCTGTATGGAATGCGATGCGAATAGTCATCATGTGCGTTGTGTATGTCAATACGAGGAGCTTTGTTGCGCGGCAATGTCAAATTGCGATTCCTGAAACCTCTCGCGCCGCTCGGCCCCCGGTGTATTCACCGGGGGCTAAATGGCGCAATGTGCATTCCGATTGCCGCTCGTCAATGTTGGAATAGAAACTCATTCGTATTGAGGATCGCCCAACACACGTCCTCCAGCGCCTTGCCGCGGTCTTCCTTGCCGCTGATATGGGCGATCGACGCCGATAGTTCGTTGTCGTTTGGCTCGCGGCACAGCGCGGCCATGTACAGTTCGCGGACGATCTCTTCGTTTGTCTTGCCGGCTGCCGCCGCTTTGTGGAAGCGGTTCTCCTTGTTCTGCAATTTGGAATGGATCAGCGGCCCGTTGAACAGTTGCAGCGCTTGCGACAGGTTCGACTCGTTCGACCGCTCGCAGGCGCAGGCCGTTTGCCGCTCCGGCTGGCCGAACACCTTGAGGAAATCGTTGTTTACGTCCGGGCTGGGCAGTTCGGTGGCCCGCGTGCCCGCTGGCATATTTGGGAAGCTCTCGGAAACCGCGGTGACCTGGCAAATTGCGTCGAGCAGCGGCTCGGCCGCCAAGAGCCTCACGCGGGCATGCGAGAAATATTTGGCGTCGTCCTTGTTCAGCGGCGTCGTGGCCGCGCTGGCCTGATATGTGCGGCTGTTGAGAATCGTCCGCAGGATTTGCTTGCGGTCGTAGCCGTGTTTGGCAAAATCCTCGGCCAGCGCGTCGAGCAGCGGCGCGTTCGACGGCGGGTTCGAATCGCGGAAATCGTCGATCGGCTCGACGATGCCGCGGCCCATCACTTGCGACCACAGCCGGTTCGCCTCGACCTTGGCGAAAAATGGATTCGTCGGTTTGAGCAACCAATCGACCAGTTGCGTCCGCCGGTCGTCGTCGCCCACGTCCTCGGCATCGCCGATCAGCGGCAGCCACGGCTTCATCTGCTTGCCGGTCCGCGGCTGCGTGACTTCGCCACCGCGGGCGACCCATACGAACAACTCGTCCTTGCGGGCGGTCGGCTTGCGTTGAATGCGGTTGAAGAACGCGCCCAGGCCGTAATAGTTGTCCTGCGTCCAGCGCTCGAACGGATGGTTGTGACACTTGGCGCACTGCATCCGCACGCCGAGAAACACCTGGGCGGTCGTTTCCGTGCAGTCGTTCGTGTCGGCCGTGGCGCGATAGTAATTCGCCGGCGGATTGGAAAACGTGCTGCCTTGGGACAGCAGCAGATCCTTGGCGAACTCGTCGTAAGGCATGTTCGACTCGAACGAGCGGACGATCCACTCGTAATACTTGTACACGCCGTCGCTGGTCACGCTCTTGTTGTTGAGCCGCAGCAGGTCGCCCCACTTGAGCGCCCAATACGTGGCGTATTCCGGCCGCTCCAAGAGCGCGTCGATGAGCTTCGTTCGCTTATCCGAAGACGTGTCGGCGAGGAAGGCCCGCGTTTCGTCGATCGTCGGCAGAATGCCGATTACGTCGAGAAACGCGCGGCGGAGAAACTCGTCGTCGGTGCATAGCTCGGACGGAACGTACTTGAGCTGTTCGAGCTTGGCGTCGACCAGCTTGTCGACGTAGTTGAACTGCGGCGGGTTCGTCCAGGCGAAGCCATCGATATCCTTGACGAACGTCAGGTAGCAGGTCTCGACCTTTTCGAGATGCCGCACGACGATCGCCACTTCGCCGCGATCGTGGCCAACGACGAGACCGTCCGGGCGCGGCTCGGCGACGGTTGCGTCGGAAGTTGTGAACGTGGCCAGGTCGGTCACGTCGCGGACCGTGCCGTCGGAAAAGTGGCCCAGAACGAGCAGTTGCTGCGTGTGCGCCGGACGCTTCAGCACGCGGCCCGAGCGAGGAAAGACTTCGATTTTCTCGCAGTGCGGAGCGTCGGCCGGATCGACGCGGCAGCCCTCGGCGATCCATTGCCGCAGCGCGGTGTAAGCGGCGTCCTCTTTGTGGAGCCGCTTGCCGCCGCCGTGGGCCACCTGCATCGTCGGCTTGGCCAGCAGCAGGCTCGCGTCGGGGTCAGCCACGTTCGTGCGGCGATTGTAGTCCTCGCGGATCAGCGTCCGCTGGTCGAGCACGGCATCGTAAGCGGCGAGCGACAGGCGAAATCCGCCCTTGCCGCTGGGCGAGCCGTGGCAGGCCCCGCCGTTGCAACCTTGCTTGGTCAGTGCGGTGAGCGTCTCGAAGTGAAACGAAACGGGATCGACGGTCCCTTGGCCGGAAACTTCGACGGCGGCGTGCTGCTCCTTGTCGCCGACGCGAACGATGATCTCCGCCTTGCCGTCGCCCTTGGGCACGGCGACGCCGTTCTCGACCGCGACCACCTTGTCGTTCGTGCTGACGAACTGGGCGGCGCGGGTGAGGTCTTGTTGCTGACCGTCCGCGTACTGGCCGGTCACCAGCAAGTGCATCCGCCGCCGCGACGTTTGCAGCTTGAACTCTGCGGGAAACACGTCGATCCGCTCCGGCGCGCCGACGACGATCGGTTCGAGCTTGGCGGGAGCCTTGTCCGTTCCGCCTTCGGCCGCGCGAATATCGCCGCCTGCGACAAGCGTTACCGCAAGAACCAAGCCGTTCGCGATCAACCACGGGGTATACCGGATTCGCATTGTGACATTCCTTTCGTCGTTACTTTTTCACTTCCAGCGTGGCGGCGGGGCTTTCGACCGTCACGTCCTGTCCTTTGACTTTGGTCGTCGCCGCGACGATCAGATCGGCGAAGCTGCCTTCCGGCGCGTCGGCCGCCGCGGTGAGCATGACTTCCACTTCGCTGGCGTCGGGAGCGATGGCAAGTTCCGCCGGGGCATCGATGCCCACCGGGCGTTTCCGCCACACGAGCGCGATCGCCAATTTCTCGTCGCCCATCCGCGTGGCCGTAATCTTGATCTTCTGCTGACCGCCGGGCGCGATCGGACCGGCCGCCGCGACCGACACGGCGAGCGGTTTGACAACGGCCAGCGGCACTTCGGCGAGCACAGCCCGCTTGGTCTGGTTGTTGTGCTCGCCGGTGCCGACGATTCGCAGCGGCGGCACGCCGTCGGGCAGTTTTTCCGGTCCCTTGAGCGTGACATCGTACTCAGCCTCGCCCTTGCCGACCGGTTTGACTTCGGCCGTGACGCCGGTGGGCAGATTCTCGACCGCCACGTTGATCGGGGCCTTGAAGTTGCCGTCGATCCGCTTGAGCTTCACTTTGAACGTCGTGGTGGCGACGATTTCCGGAAACTCGACGCGGCCTCCGTCGACGCTGATCTCGAAGAACGGCGGATAGACCGGCCCGACGCCAGCGGCGAGCAATCCGTCGAGCGACGGCGCGGGATACGGCGCGCCGGCCATGATTTTTTGCAGGCCGGCAACGGTACTGGCGGTCGCAGTAAATTCGCTTTCGCCGATCTTCGCGCGTCCCACGATGCGGGCGTTGAGCAACTGCCCGGCCGTTACGCCGGCGGGGAGCGTAATCTTGAGTTGTGTCTCGGGCTTGTCCTTTTCGATGGTTTGTCCGCTCAACACGACGCCATCGCCGAGTCCTTCGACGGCCAGTTCGATCGGCCCGGCATAGTCGCGGCGGCCGCATGTGACTTTGGCGACGACCGTGCCTTCTTGCGGGAAGTCGAGCTTGTCGGTCTCGACGGCCAGCGTGAAGCCGGGCTGATACGGCTCGATCTCGACGCGATAAGCGTGCTGTGGCCCGCCGCGGCGAAGCAAATCTTCGACCGACAGTCGATAGAGTCCATCTTCGGGAATCGTGACGGTGAGTTGCCCTTCGCTCTGGCCGCTGTCCTCGGCTTCGCCCAAGCCGCCTCCGTCCGCCTTGTTCACACGCAGCAGCAGGTCGGCCGGCGAACCGAGCGACCGGGCCGCACCGGCGATCGTCCACTTCTGGCCCTTCTTCGCCGCGAATTCGTAAACGTCGCGATCGCGCGGCTTGTCGAAGCGGCCGTTGATCGCCACGGGCAGCGTCACGCGCGTCGCTTGCTCCGCCGCGTCGTTTGGTTCGGCTTCGACCGCTTCCGACTTGTCGCCGACGAGCAGCGTGGCGAATCCAGACGCCCCGCCGCCGGCGAAACGAAAACCGATCGACCGCGGCGACGTCGGCTCATTCGCGGCTACGGAGAGAATCGCCGGCGCAACGCCCTCGACGGCCGGACCGGCAGCGGAAATCGCCGCCGTCGTGCCGACCTGCACGCCGAGTGGATAGGGGACCGACACGAGCGGAAAATCGCCGACGCGAAGACGGTAATAATGTCCGCCGCCGCCTTGATGCCGGGCGTCGCGGACTTCGAGCACATATTCTCCGTCGGCCGGACACTGAAAACGGAATCGGCCATCGGCACCGAGGCCCGGTTCGTCGTCGCTGAACGCCACTTCCTTTCCAGCCGCGTCGGTCAGCCGTACCATCGCGTCCAGCGCGGAACCGATACGCTGAGCGACGACTTCGAACGAGATCGCCTGTCCGGACTTGAGTGGAAGCCTAAAGAAGTCGCTCTGGAGGGCGTCGCACGTGCCGTCGACGGCGGTCGGCGCGGCGATCGCTTGTGCCTTGGCCGGCTCGTGGTTGTCGCCGCTCTCCGCCGCGCTGGGCAGATCGTCAACGAGCATTGGCCGCAGGCTGCTGGCGCCATTGCCGGTGGCGATGCGAACCGCCGCGACGCCGACCGGCGCATCGGCCGGCACCTCGATGCGATACACCACTCGGTCCGCCAGTTCGCCGTTCTTCTCGACACCCGGCGCGAGCTCCACCTTTGCCGGGAAACTCGTCCACAGCGTCGTCGGAGCGGCCAGGTTTGCGCCGGAAATCGTTACGTCGGTCACAGCGCCGGGACGTACCGCGCCTGGCGACAGCAATGCAATCGCCGGCGGCTGGGCAGACGCGACGCCTGCGGCAATGGAATAGACGACAAGGGTTCCGGCAAGCAGGGCACAGATACGCATTGGGCGCTTCCGGCGGTTGTCGGTTGGGGCGGGGTCGGCGTCGCTTCGCCGAGGCTTTCGTCGCGAAGCGTTGGCTTCAAGTCGCGGCGACGCGAGCATGCATGGCGAAAACGCGGTGGGCCGCTGGCGTTTCGTAGCGGTGGGAATCGCATCGCGAGGCCGAACTAACTCGCCGAACTAACTCGTTGTGCCAAAACCACTTGGCTCGTGAATCGGCTCGCGGGACGACCCATCGATCATTCTGGATGGTTGCTGGGGGCGTGTCAAGCTTTGGCGTGCCACCGTTCAGGAGCGTTGAGACGGGTATGGGGGACTGCACGGCGGTCGCGGAAGTTTCGCACAGATCGCCGAGAAATCGTTTTTTGCCGACGACGCATTATCCGCAGATGTCGCCGACGGCCGCAGATGAATTGTCGGTCACAACCAAACAGAATCGCTGCATGAGATTCGGATGCCACGGCGCTTCGGTGATCGTCTGGTGTACCACTTGCGAGCGGCGCGCACTCGAATCGCTCGATAGCATAAGTAGAACAACCGCCGCCCGCCGGGTAGAATCAACGGCCCCGCGACGCCCAGCCTTCCAGAGCCGACCCAGCGACGCCGGTCCCGCCGACCGCTGCCGCGCGGCGTTCCGCAATCATCCAAGACCACACGTCACTTCCGCGACGCCCTGCCCATGGCCCGCCTCCAATCCCATTCGACCACGATCCTCACCGTCCGCCATCGCGGCAAGGTCGCCATTGGCGGCGACGGGCAAGTGACGCTCGGCACTGCGATCATGAAGGCCGACGCGATGAAAATCCGTCGCCTGAACGGGGATAAGGTGATCGTCGGGTTCGCCGGCGGAACGGCGGACGCTTTTGCGCTGCTCGAACGGTTCGAGACCAAACTGAAGGACTTTCCCGGCAACGTGCCGCGAGCAGCGACCGAGTTAGCCAAGGAATGGCGTACCGATCGCATCCTACGGCGGCTCGAAGCGCTGTTGGCCGTGGTCGATTCGCGGTATTCGTTGTTGCTGACAGGCAATGGCGACGTCGTGCAGCCGACCGACGGCATCTTGGGCATCGGCTCCGGCGGAAACTACGCACTCGTCGCTGCCAGAGCACTCGTCGCGCACACCGATATGTCCGCCGCCGACATCGTGCGACGGGCGCTCGAACTGGCGTCCGATATCGACATCTATACGAATCGCAATATCGTGGTTGAGGAACTGTCGTGCGAGACTTGACCCCGCGGGAAATCGTCGCCGAGTTGGATCGGCACATCGTCGGCCAGAAGGACGCCAAGCGGGCCGTGGCGATCGCCATCCGCAATCGCTGGCGGCGGCAGCAACTGCCCGAAGAAATGCAGCCGGAAGTCGCGCCCAAGAACATCTTGATGATTGGCCCAACGGGCGTGGGTAAGACGGAAATCGCGCGGCGATTGGCCAAGCTCACCGGCGCGCCGTTCGTCAAAGTCGAGGCGACAAAATACACCGAAGTCGGCTATTACGGCCGCGACGTGGAGAGCATGGTCCGCGAACTGGTCGAGAACGCCATCGCCCTGGTCCGCGAGCGCGAACGGGCCGCCATCGAGGAAGAAGCCAAGCAGCGCGTCGACGAGCGGCTGCTCGACTTGCTCGCCCCGCCGCCGGTGTCGTATCAGATTGGCGGCGGCAATGAGGACGACGATCCCGAGCGTTACCAACGCACGCGGGAAAAAATGCGGGCGATGCTCGCCGGCGGCGAGTTGGAGCAGCGGCGCGTGGAGATGACGATCGAATCGAAGGCCGTCCCCGTCATGGTCGGCGGCATGAACATGGAGCACATGGACGTCGATTTTCAAGGCATGCTCGAAAAAATTCTGCCCAAGTCGACTTCGCGCAAAGACCTTACCGTCGCCGAAGCCCGCGGCGTGCTGTTCGAGCAGGAATGCGAGGCGCTCGTCAACCAGGAGAAGGTCAACAGCGAGGCCGTTTCGCTGGCCGAGAACTTGGGCATTCTGTTCGTCGACGAAATCGACAAAGTCGTGGCCAGCGACAGCCGCGGGACGGACGTTTCTCGCCAGGGCGTGCAGCGAGATCTGCTCCCCATTGTCGAAGGAACGACGATTCAAACGCGGTACGGCTACGTGAAGACCGATCACGTGCTGTTCATCGCCGCCGGTGCATTCCACTCGGCGAAGCCCAGCGATCTGATGCCGGAGTTGCAAGGGCGGTTTCCGATTCGCGTCGAACTGACCGACCTGACCAAAGAAGACTTCGTCCGCATTCTCACCGAACCGAAGAACGCGCTGACGAAGCAATACACGGCGCTGATGGGAGCCGAGAACGTGACCGTGACATTCACCGACGACGCGGTGGAGTCGTTGGCGGAGTACGCCTTCAAGGTGAACCAGACGACGCAGAATATCGGCGCGCGGCGGCTGTACACGATCATGGAGCGGCTACTCGAAGAACTATCTTACGAAGCGCCGGATATGAAGGTCGGCGCGGTCGAGATCAACGCCGCTTATGTGAAAGAGCGGCTCGACAGCGTCGCGCAGGACGAAGACTTGAGCAAGTTCATCTTGTAAAAGCGTTTGCGGCCGACGCAATTGCGTCAGCCGCCGCGGCGTTTGACGACCGAGAACGTGAGTTGTTCGAGCTCGATCGCCAGATCGACGCCGACGGTGCTGATGTGTTCCGGCAAGTTGATCGTTACCGGGGCGAAATTGAGGATACCTTCCAGACCGGCGGCCACGAGTTGATCGGCGACGCCCTGCGCCGCCGCGGCCGGAACGACGATCATGGCGATCTTGATCCCTTCGGCGGCGACGATTGCTTCGAGGTCATCGAAATGATAGACCCGCACGCCCTCGATCGAGTGCCCTACGGCGGTTGGGTCGATGTCAAATACTGCGGCGATGCGGAACCCCTGACGGGCAAAGCCTTTGTATCCCAACAGCGCGCGGCCGAGATTGCCGGCGCCGACCATCGCGACGGGCCAGCCGCGGTCGGTCCCCAAAATGCCCCGAATCACCGGGATCAGCTCTTCGCACCGATACCCGATCCCTGGATGCCCAAATTGCCCAAAGTACGCGAGATCCTTGCGGACCTGGGCGTCGCTGAAACCGAGCCGCTGTCCCAGGCCGCTGGAACTGGTCGTCAGACGGCCATCGCGAACCAGGTGCTGCAACTCCCGAAGATAGAGGCTCAGCCGGCTGATCACTGCTTTCGGCGGCGCGTCTTTCGACGGCGGATCATTCGCCGCGCCATTGGTCGGCGGAGCGGCGGCGGGCTCGTCGGGTTGGCTCTTTCGCGAGGGCATGGGTGCGACGCGGGAAATCGTACTGGCGGCGAGCCGGACCGACGACACCGGGCAATTCGCGGCGCACCGACGGCGGAAGTTGCACACTGTAAGGAATTCTCGCCGCCGACTCAAGCGAATGGCTATACTTGAACGTCCCGCATGGATGACGCGGAAACCGGAAACGCGGGCGAACTCGCCCGCCGTTATGGCGACGACTTACCCGAATATAATCTCGAACCCAGGTGAACTCGAATGTTTCGACTTGCTCTGTTGTCGGTGATGACGTTCGTGGCGGCGGTAATCCTGCCAACGAACATCCTGTCCTCGGCGCGGGGGGCCAACGCGGCGGAAGCCCCGGACGATGGCCCGCTGGCAAAGTACGTGGCCAAGGCCGACGCGAGCTATAAATGGACCAAGCGCCGCGAGGGAGAGGTCGCCGGGGCGAAATTCGTCGAATTGACGCTCACTTCGCAGACTTGGCGCGAGACCGTCTGGCGACATCAGTTGTTCGTGCTGCGGCCGGCAAGCGTGTCGGCGGACGCCAAGCATGCGATGCTGTTCATCACGGGCGGAAAATGGACGGACGACCTGGCCGGTCCGGCGGGCGAAGGGGACAAGTTGCCCAAGGAGACGCCGCTGTTCATCGCGCTGGCCGAGCAACTCAAGACGCCGGTGGCGATCCTGCTGCAAGTGCCGCAGCAGCCGATCCTCGGCGGCCGCTACGAGGACGACGCGATCGCCGAGACGTTCGTTAACTTCATGAAAACCGGCGACGCCGAGTGGCCGCTGTTGCTGCCGATGGTCAAGAGCGCCGTGCGGGCGATGGACGCTACGCAAGAACTCGCCGCCAAGGAGTGGAAGCTCGACCTCAAGGAGTTCACGATCACCGGCGCGTCGAAGCGGGGCTGGACGACGTGGCTCACCGGCGCCGTCGACCCGCGGGCGACCGCCATCGCGCCCATGGTCATCGATATGCTCAACACGGCGGAGCAAATGAAGCATCAGGTCGAAACGTGGGGTAAACCGTCGGAACAGATCGCCGATTACACGCGCCGCGGCTTGCAAGACCATCTGGCCAGCGAGCCGGGCAAGGCGCTTAACCTGATCGTCGATCCGTACAGTTATCGCAAGCGGCTGACGCAGCCGAAGTTGATCATGTTGGGAACGAACGACCGCTATTGGCCGCTCGACGCGCTGAATCTCTATTGGGACGGCCTGGAGGGCGAGAAATACATCCTCTACATCCCAAACAACGGGCATGGACTCAAGGACGTGGCGCGCATTTCCGGCTCCTTGGCGGCGTTGCATCGGCGGGTGGTGGAGAACAAACCACTGCCAAAGCTGTCGTGGAAGTTGGATACTCGGGACGAAGGCCTGTCGCTGGCGGTCGAGAGCGACATCAAGCCGAAGGAGGTTCGCATATGGATGGCCAAGAGCCGGACGAAGGATTTTCGCGATTCGCAATGGACGTCGAGAATCGCCAAACGGGGCGACGACGCTTTTAGCTACGAGCTATCGACGCCGACTGAAGGCTATGCCGCGATGTTCGGCGAAGCGGAATACAACGGCGAAAGTGCGCCATTCTATTTTTCGACCAACGTCCGCATCATCGGCAACGCCGCCGCGGCGGGCGGAGGGAAGTAAGAGTAGTGGTCAGTGGTCAGTGATCAGTGGTTAGTGGTTAGTTGGAATCGCAGACCGCGGGCGTTGCTTTGCATTGGGTATTGTGCGAATTGAGGCTTGGGCATTCGCCAAAGGATGCCCCGGCCTGGGCTGCCAGGCGGAAAGCAGTCCCAGGCCCGCAGGCATCCTTCTGGGCTTATGCGGCCAGCTACCGGCGAGACGGCGGCGGCTTCGCTTGCGATTGCACGTGCAATGGGCGCAGCGCGAGCATACCCGCGGGGCCGAATCCACACGCCGCACGAAGCGGCGGTGGATGCGGACCCACGCGGTTCCCACCTAACACTATCCATCGCCCTGCGGCCGACGAGTTCAGCCGACGAGCGTCATGTCGAAGTCGAACGGTGCGACGTCGAGCAAATCGATGCATAAAGAGCCGCCTGGGAATTCGTTGCGGCTTCGACAATAGCAACCGGCGTGCCAGCATTGCACGGCCAGCGCATGCGCCGACGCGATTTGATCACGCGAATTGAGCGCGAAACTACGCTCTAACAAGAGGTTGCAGCAAGAGTTTGCAGCGAGTTGCGCGGCTGATGTTCTCGCCGGTTCGTCCGCGGCGAGGCTCGGCTGCCGCGAACGCGGGCAAGCGGTGTTGCGCCGCCGAGCATGAAAATCGGCGTGGAAGACACCGGCGGATCGGCGACGATTTGACGATCGGGCGCGGCCGATTTTCAGATATGGACGCCGATTTTCTTGGCCCGCTCGCGGAGGCCGAATTCAAAGTATTGGAATGGGTGGTGGGGCTTCTTGCGGGCCCAATTGAACGTGCTGACGACGAGGTCGCGAGGCAGAGTCCCGTGGTCGACTAATTCGACGACGCGGTCGATGAACGCGAATTCTTCCGGCCGCCTTGCCCTGAGCACTTCAGAGAGCGTTTTGTTCAAGTCATCGACCCCGTCGGCAACGGTGTCGCCGGCAGTAGGGTCGCCGGCAGTAGTGTCAGCCGCAGCAGCCGGTTCGCCGCGTGTCTCGTGGGAGGCAAAACTGACAATCGCGGCGACGGCGACGAAGATCGGGAAAAATCTGGTCCACAGCGATTGGGAGGCTGAGCGATTCACGACAATCTCTCCGATGGCGCGCGAGAACGGTTCCAGTCACGTGAGCTTGGTGGGCGCGAACTTGTAGAGATTTCCGCCGCGCGACGCAAGATCGACTGGGCGCTGTGCGATGTTGAGGGTGCATGTCAGCTTTTGCGATGGCCCGTGATTTTTCGAAAAGGTCAATAGGGGAATTGACGGCTTGTGTGTTAGGCTGCGTGAGATGGGA
>JBBDYI010000268.1:0-9725 GCA_040901705.1 Pirellulales bacterium
CCCCCGACCCCCGACCCCCGGCCCCTGACCCCTGACCCCTAATTCACCATGCCCACCAACGCTCCCCTCAATCGCAAGCTCCGCATGGCTCTGGCCGGTGGCGGACAAGGTTCCTTCATTGGCCGCGTGCATGCCACGGCCGCCGTGCTCGACAATCGGGCCGCCCTGGTTGCCGGCGCTTTGTCCAGCGACCCGGCCCGGGCGAAAGCCTCTGCGCCCGACTACGACATTGCCGACGACCGCGCGTACACGTCGATTCAAGAACTGGTCGACAAAGAATTGAAACTGCCGGCCGAAGAGCGGATCGACTTCGTCTCCGTCGCCACGCCGAACCACACCCACTTCGCCATCGCCAAGGCCGCCGTCGACGCCGGCTTCAACGTCATCTGCGACAAGCCGCTCACGTTCGACCTCGCCCAGGCCGAGCAACTCGCCGACGCCGTCGACAAGTCCGGCGTCGTGTTCGGCGTGACGCACAACTACACCGGCTACCCGCTGGTGCGTCAGGCCCGCGAGATGATCCTCAGCGGCGAACTCGGCGAGATCAACGCCGTGCGGGCGAGCTACATCCAGGGTTGGCTCCGCTCGCGCCTCGAAGAGTCCGGCCAGAAGCAAGCCGCATGGCGGACCGATCCCAAAAAGAGCGGCGCGGCCGGCTGCTTCGGCGACATCGCCACGCACGCCTACAACCTCGCCCGCTACATGACCGGCCTGTTGCCCGACCAGGTAAGCTGCCACCTAAAAACGTGCGAGCAAGGCCGCCCGCTCGACGACTACGGCACGGCAGTGATCCGCTACGAAAACGGCGGCCTCGGCACGGTCACCGCCTCGCAAATCTCCCACGGCCGCGAGAACGACGTCACCATCGAAATCGACGGCACGAAAGGCTCGCTGTCGTGGCGGCAAGAAGAGCCAAACAAAATGTGGGTCCGCGCCAACGGCCAGCCGCATCGCCTCTACACCCGCGACCCCAACGCCCCGTACATGAACGAGTCCGGCAAGGCGGCCTGCCGATTGCCAAGCGGCCACCCAGAAGCGTTCTTCGAAGCCTTCGCCAATGTCTATCGCGCGGTGTACGACAACATCATCCTACGAGCGTCCGGCAAGAAGTTCGAGACGAAGGATACGATTTATCCGAACGTGAATGATGGCGTGGAGGGGATGTACTTCATTCAGCAATGCGTGACGAGCAGCGGGGAAGACGGGGCTTGGAAGCCGCTGCTGCACCAAAGGGCACGACGATGAGCAACGGACGCACCCGCATGACGAACAAAAACAGCGACCCGATAGTCAGCGGTGGCCGGCGTGCTCCCGCGAAGGTAGCGAAGCTTGACCGCAAAAGAAAGCTTATCCTTTTCGGCTGGTACGGCGGCAAATTCTCGCATCTCGACTGGTTGCTGCCATTGTTGCCGAATTGCCATCACTATTGCGAGCCTTTCGCGGGTTCGGCGGCAGTCTTGCTGAACCGCATACCGTCTGCCATCGAGACGTACAACGATCTCGATGGCGAGGTGTGCAATTTCTTCCGTTCGTTTCGCGACAATCCAGACGAGTTGGCTCGACTCATCGCCCTCACGCCATTTTCACGCGAAGAGTTTGCAATCGCGTGTACGCTTGACCCAGACGTGTCGTCGTTGGAACGAGCGCGCCGATTTTACGTTCGCGCCAGGCAGGTGCGCACTGGCCTCGCACAAACCGCCTCGATAGGGCGATGGGCGAATTGCAAGAACACAACGCGCGCGGGAATGAGCGGCGTGGTTAGCCGATGGCTCGGCGGCGTGGAAGCGTTGCCGGAGATCGCCCAACGGCTATTGCGCGTGCAAGTCGAGAATCGACCCGCAATTGACGTCATCAAACTCTACGACGCACCCGACACGCTGTTCTACTGCGATCCGCCATATGTTCACGAGACGCGCGGCGACTCAAGTGCGTACGGATTTGAAATGACCGATGCGCAGCACGAGGAACTCGCCGATACGCTGAACGGCGTCAAAGGAATGGTCGCGTTTTCGAATTACGATTGTCCGCTGCTCGAACGGCTTTATCCCGCTCGACGATGGTTCAAAAACGTTGCCTCGCCAAAAACCAACCATGCGACAAAGGGCACGCGAGTTGAAGTGCTTTGGACGAATTATGACCTGGAGAGAATCCGCATGCAGTCCGACAAGCAAGCTCGAATGGAGTGGGATTGATGACGGAATCACCGCTCCAGATTCTTGAGCGACTTTACGCTAAGGTCGAGAATGCCCAAGATGAGCCAAGCGTAAGCGACCAAGCGGTTCTGACGAAGATCGAGTATCTCGTGCGTTGCTTGACCAACCGCGCTGGCGTGCGGCTGCTTATGGCTTGCATGCTGGGAAAAATCGATCGACCGAACGTCGACCCGCGAGAACCTTACACGGAGATTGGCGGGGATACGTCGTTTTCGGGCCGCACCTATGATGAACTATATATTACGCAGTTCATCAACAGCAAGAAACTTCCGTGCAACTCGACGACGGCATTCTTGACGCCGGCGTTGCGGAATATCGACCGCCCATTGACCACCGACGTGGTAATCGTTGGAACGCCGCGACCGCTTTACAGCGATACGCTGGAAATCTTGGACGGTGTTGCGAAGGGGCGAGTAACAGCCGAAGACGTTCTCGCGGATACGATCCGGCTGCTCTGCGTCGTTCGCGACGAGAAGCGACAACGGATGGAAACGCTCCTCGCCGGGATCGAGCAAAATAAGGGCGGGTTGCCGCTTTCTTCTGGTCAGATTCTGACCCTCATAAAGCAACATCTGGCGTGCAAGAATGCAAGCCGGTTGCCCGTCTTGGTCGTCGCCGCCGCGTACTCGGCAGTTGAGGATATCATTGGCGAAACGGCTGGGAGGTTGCTTTCGCACAACGCGGCCGACGAGCAAACGGGAGCCCTTGGCGACATCGAGGTGTGCTTGGCGAATGACGAATTCGTCGTAACGAGCTACGAAATGAAGCAGAAGCGCGTGACGACGGAGGACATCGAACGGGCCGTCACGAAGATTGCATCGCACACGCCACGCATCGACAACTACGTTTTCGTCACGACAGATTCCATTGACGAGGAAGTAAACACGTATGCGGCGTCGCTATACGAGCAGATCGGGGGCGTGGAGATAGTCGTCCTCGACTGAATTGGCTTTTTACGGCACTTTCTACATTTTTTTCATCGCCGAAGGATCGAATTCCTCGAAGCATACCAATCGCTTGTTCTGGCGGAACCAGACAGCGCGATCAAGCAGCCGCTCAAAGAGGCATTATTGTCGCTTCGGCAGGCAGCGGAGTCCGACGAGTAAAACGGCCATCCAACCATCGCGCGGAGGCGAACCTAAAAGCGGAGTTATGGAGCAGGCCAAACGGCCAACCAATTCTCAATTCCCGTGCGATTTAACCCGCGCCGCCCTGACATCGCCACCGCCAAATCACAACTCCCCAATCACGCCGCTCCGCGTTCCGCACTTCCCTTCGCCGCCCCAACAACATCGCGAAACACGCAACGTTTCACGTGAAACGCGCGACTTTGGCCTGAAATTTGCCCTTGACCAGCACTGGCCCACAAACGGCCCTTGACAAGCAATCAACGCCCGCCGCACGTACTCACCACTCGCGACAAAACCCTCTGTGCCTCTCCGCGCTCCTCTTCCGTGACCTCTGTGGTTAAGTAAATACAACCATGTCCGAAACCAACACCATCCGCCTGCACCGCGTCCTCCGTGCCCCTTGCGAGCGTGTCTATCGCGCCTTCCTCGATCCCGACGCGATGGCCAAGTGGCTTCCGCCGCATGGCTTTACCGGCAAGGTTCACGAGAGCGACCCGCGGGTTGGTGGTGGCTATCGGATGTCGTTCACGAACTTTGGCACCGGCAAGAGCCATTCCTTCGGCGGCGCCTACGTCGAGCTGACTCCACACGAACGCATCCGCTACACCGACAAGTTCGACGACCCCAACATGCCGGGCGAGATGCAAGTCACGATCAACCTCCGCCCGGTCGCCTGCGGCACGGAGCTTGAAATCACCCAAGCCGGCCTGCCCGCCGCGATTCCGACCGAGTTCTGCTACCTTGGGTGGCAGGAATCGCTTTCTATGCTGGCAAACCTGGTCGAGCCGAACATTCCCGATGGGCCATGATCGCTTGACGCACGCACAACCGCGAGCGGGCATTGCTTTGAGCTACCCGCCGGTACAATGGCCAGCGTCAACTTCAATCCGGCGAAAGAACGCCGCGAACGAACGCACCTAACAAACAAAGCCCACAACACCAACGGAGCAATGCCATGTCTCGCAAGATCGACTGGAGCTATCACCGCGGCGGCTGAACGTCGTGCGGCAAGACGCAAGAGTTTCTTGCGAAGGCGGCCATTGCGGCCAAGGAAGTGACCGATGCCCGCAAGAATCCGCTGTTGGCCGATGACGCCTTGAAGTTAGCGGCGCAAGCAGCGGAGATTTACGTCGCCAAAGGAAAGAACGTGGTCCACTTGAACGTGAAGCACGACAAGCCCGACGCCGAGACGCTCAAGAAGCTGCTGGTCGGCCCGACGGGCAATCTCCGCGCCCCCACGCTCCGCCTCGGCAAGACGCTCGTCGTCGGCTTCAATCAGTCGATGTACGAAGACCTGTTCAACGCCCCGCCCCCGAATCCCAACTCATGCCAACAATCAACAACGCCCTGATCAGTGTCAGCGACAAGACCGGCCTCGCCGAATTCGCCAAGGGTCTCGTGACCTGCGGCGTAAAGATATACAGCACCGGCGGCACGCGGCGACATCTGGAAGAAGCCGGCCTGGCGGTCGCCGACATCGCCGGCTACACCGGCTTTCCAGAAATGATGGACGGTCGGCTCAAGACGCTGCACCCCAGGGTGTTTGGCGGGATTCTTTGCCGGCACGACCGCCCCGACGACATGGCGGCCATCGCCGCGCACGGCATTGAGACGTTTCCGTTGGTCGTCGTGAATCTGTATCCGTTCGCGGCCACGATCGCCAAGCCCGGCGTCACCCTGGCCGAGGCGATCGAGCAGATCGACATCGGCGGGCCAAGCCTCGTTCGGGCCGCGGCCAAGAATCACGCCTTCACCACGATCGCCACCGACGCCGGGCAATACGGCCAGATTCTCGCGCAGATCCAGTCGAGCGGCGCGACGACCGGCGAGTTGCGATTCCGCCTGGCCTCGGCCGCGTTCGCGCATACGGCGGCTTACGACGCCACGATCGCAGATTATTTCGCCCAGCAGGAAGCGCGCCGTGACCACGGCGACTCCGGCGGCACATCGAACTTTCCGGCGAAGCTGCGCGTCACGCTCGATCGCGTCGAACAGTTGCGTTACGGCGAGAATCCGCATCAAGCCGCCGCGCTTTACGTCGCAGCGGCCCAGGGCATCGCGTCGAACGACACTTCGGACGATGCTTCCAGCGCGGCGAATCTCGTCGCCGCCCGCAAGCTCAACGGCAAGGAGCTGTCGTACAACAACCTGCTCGATCTGGATAGCGCCGTGGCGATTGCTCGGTCGCTGGTCGAAGACGATCCTCGCCGCGCCGCCGCGGTGGTCATCAAACACAACAATCCCTGTGGAGCGGCGACGGCGGCTTCGCTGTCGGCGGCGATGCGGGCGGCACTCGACGGCGATCCGACCAGCGCGTTCGGCTCGGTGATTAGCGCCACGCGTCCCATCGACGCCGCGACGGCCGAAGTTCTCGTCGAGCCAAGTCGTTTTGTCGAAGCGATCATCGCGCCGGACTTCGAGCCGGCTGCGCTGGAGATTCTCACCACCAAACCGAAGTGGAAGGCCAACGTCCGCCTGATGGCCGTCGGCGAAATCGCGGCAAGCTGCCAGTCGCTGCAATTTCGCCAGATCGACGGCGGCGTGCTCGTTCAACAGGGTGACTTGGGTCTCGATCCGCTCGACGAGTGGAAAGTCGTTACGGCCAAACAGCCGACCGACGAGCAAATGGCCGAGTTGCGGTTCGCCTGGGCGATCGTGCGGCACGTCAAGAGCAACGCCATTGTGCTGGTCAAGGACCGCGCGGTTTGCGGCGTCGGGGCCGGCCAAATGAGCCGCGTCGATTCCACCGAAATCGCCATTCGCAAAGCCGGCGACCGGGCGACGGGAAGCGTGTTGGCGTCGGATGCGTTCTTTCCGTTTGCCGATTCGATCCATCAGGCGGCGGCTGGCGGAGTGTCGGCGATCATTCAGCCCGGCGGATCGCGGCGCGACGACGAAGTGATCGCGGCGTGTAACGAGCGAGGGCTGCCGATGGTGTTTACGGGCCGTCGGCACTTCAAGCATTGATGATTCACGGTTAGCGACGCGCACGACGCGGCGATCGTGTTTGGACTCGGACGGCGCCGGAAATCTACGTGAGCGAGCGACCCAAAAAACGCGCCCGGCGAGGTGATCGCAAATCGGCATCAACCGCGTCGAGTTGTGCGACTAAGGCACGGTCTGTAGCGGTGGCATTGGTCCGAAATCCGTCAGTTCCAGGCCGACGGCGGCGACAAACCGCGGAAAGCAAATCCGATTCCACGTGCGCTCGCACGATGGCCCGATCGTTCGCTCGCGCCACGACCGGCGAGGCAGAAAACGACGCCGGAGCAGTCAATGAACGGCCAAAGTTGCTGGCCAGAATCGCGGCATCGAGGCGATTCACGGCACCGTCGCCGTTGAGGTCGCCTTGACTTCGCAGCGCCTCGGACGCGATTCCGAAGTGGGCTTGAAGAATTGCCAGGTCGACCAGATCGACTCGCAAATCACCATTCACGTCACCGCCGACGACTACCGGGTCCGTCACGCCCGGCGAGCCGCCCGGCATGGAGCTTGGCCGCCACGACGAACCAACACTCCAGGACTCCAATGGACTGGTCGCGTCGACAAGGACAAGCGAGTAGCCCACACCGTCGGTCGTCGGGTGCCAACCTTCGCCCGTGTCGTCGTAGGCGAAGTCGTGGATCGTGCTGCCGTCGGCATCGTCGAGACGAAGCGACTCGCCGCCATTCGACAGGTTGTTCGGATATTCGCCGGCGACCGCAATGTTGGTGCCGTATCGCTGGGCAAACGCGGCCACGTTCGACGCGATGACGACGAAACCTCCTGGCGGCAGATCGACGTCGCCGAACGAGAACGCGATGCCTCGTGAGAAGTGAACGCCGGACAGATCGAGCGTTTCGGTTCCGCTGATGTTTTGCAGTTCGATGAACTCGAACAAATCGCCGTCGCCGAATCCCGCCGCGATTTCCGTCGCTGTCGGATCGGCCGGGTGATACATGATTTCGGTGATTCGCAGATACTGTTGGGCCGGCGACGGAATCGACGGCGTCGTCGTGCTGGAGACCGTGCTTCCGTCGGCGGCAAGCAAGACGAGCTCCTCACCGAAATTCGATAGGTGGCCGTCGTAGTTGCCTTGGACGAGCAGCCCTTGGCCGCCGCGCGGTCCCGTAACTCTTGCGCGGAACGCCGCTTGCTTCGGTGACACGTACAGCGAACCGCCCGGCAAGATTACGGTGCCAATGTCGAACGTGTGCTCGACGCCGCCGGTAAGTTGCCAACCGGAAATGTCGACGGCCACGGCATTCGAGTTCACCAGTTCGATATATTCTTCGTCCTGGTTACCGGAGACCGGATTCACGTCGATCGCGCCGAAGGCGATCGTCGGATTGCCGGCCTGGGCGTGTGGCACGCCGACGTCCGTCGTCGCCGTCGGGCCTTCGATCAACTCGAAATCGAGCAGCAGGTCCGAACTCGTCGCGCTGGCATTGATACCGTGCAGTGCTATTACGTTCGCACCCTGGCGGAGCGCCGTCTTCGACACTGGAATCGACTCGAACACGATCGACGCGGTGTCCGGATGATCGCCGGCCGCCGAGTTAAACGCTGCCGTGCCGGTGACGTTCCGCCGCGCGATCTCGACGCCGTTGAGATAGGCCACGAACCCGTCGTCGTAGCGAATCCGCAGCGTCACGTCGCGTACTGCGCCTAAATCCCCCACGTCGAACGGCTTGCGGACGTAGACGCTCGTCCGCGACTGCATCAGCGCCTCGATGTCCGTATTGATCAAGCCCGTGTAGTTCACCGGATCGCCGGGCGTCCGCTCGTAGCCGATGCCGAACTGGGCCGGCGTCCAAGCGGAATCGTCGAACGCCAGCGCCGTCCAAGCCGCAGTGCTGGGAGTTGTGCTCGTCGGCACCAAGAAACGCGCACCGGTCGCCGCCGCGGGAATGATCGTCGTCGCCGGGTCGCTGCCCATGCCGGTGTTGTCGATGCCGTGCGTCTGGTAGAGCGAAATCCGCTTCGGCTCGAAGTACAGGTTCTTGAGATTGTTGACCGCCGCAGTCACGCTCGCGTCAAGATACGGATCGGCCTTGGCGAACACCTCGTCGATGCGGTTCTCGAAATACCGCTCGGCCAGCGGCGTGCCCGGCGGTTGCAGCACCTCGTCCATCAGGCTCCGCAAGCGGCGGAGGTACATGTCTCGCACGTCGGGCAGCTTGTAAACCATGTCGAGCAGTCGGCTCCACTGCACCTGGTAGAGCATGTGGGTCGAGTCGCCGATGAATGGATGGCTGGCGAAATTGATGTTCGCATTACCGGTCGCGATTTCGCCGCCGCGGTCGGCGACCACCGTGCCGCCCAATCCGACTTCGCCAAACGTCCAGTCCTTGTCCCAAGGCAGGATTTGCCAAAGACCGCTGCCGATCGTGTCGCGATAGACGTAGTGGTTTTTGCGAGTGTCGTCGATGTCCTGCACGATCGTCCGCGCCGCGAGGTAATTCGCCAGCGCCGGCAAATCGAACGTGTCGAATACGAAAGCGCGGACGGCGTCGATCTGCGGCGGCGTGTTCATTGGCAGATTCAGCCCGGCGACCAATGCCTGGAAGTCGGACGCGTCTTCGTCCTGCCGCGTCTTCTTCTCGGCGACCGTGCCGTTGCTGTACGCCGGGTTTGGGCTACTCGTCAGCTTGTACAGCGCGCCTTCCGGATCGAGACCGAATCGATCGAGCAAGTCTGCGTCCACTTGCTCGATGAAGATGCCGACGCGGTCGAACGCGCCGTTGAGTTGCACGAGAATCGGAAAAGATTCGGGCGACGCCACGCCGGCCAGCCGATACGTCTCGAACGCCAGCCACTGCCGCATGTACGACGGATCGGAGCCGCGCGTGTTGAGATTGAATTCCTCGACGCGGCCGATCGATTCGCTGAACTTGAAGCCGTAGCCTTTGTTGAATACGAACTTCTGCGATCCGCCGACGGTGAACGCCCCGCGCTCGCGGATGAAGACGTTGTCGTAAAACTCGCCGTTGTAGAACGCGGCCGCCCGCGATCCGCCGCGCGTGTGCGCCGCCGACGGATTCTGAGCGAACCATTCGAGGACCGGCAGTTCGCTCGCCTCGGCAGGATTGGCGATCACCGTGCCGAAATACTCTGGCGATTGCTTCGTGCCGGTCCGATCGAGGAACGACGGCGCACGGGCATCGCGTCCGCCGGCATCAGTCGTCGTGACGTAGTACCGCAGCATGTGGCCGGCCGCAGCGACGCCGGCAGGAATCGTCGCACCGAACACGTGATCCCCAGCCGCGCCATCGCTGTGCAGGGCGTCGTCGAACATCGGCAGCGTCGATTCCGCGCCGAACATCGTGCGATAGTGCAGCAGGACGCTTGTCGCGGCATCCACCTTCGGCGTCACCGTGGCCGTGACGACGAGTGGCGTGGG
>JBBDYI010000268.1:9735-16987 GCA_040901705.1 Pirellulales bacterium
GTGTGCGACACGTCGGTAATCGCCGGACCAAGGCCGGCGGCCGCGCCGGCGTTGAAACTGCCCGGCGACGGCGTGAGCAGAAAGCCGTCGACATACGAGTTCGTGGCGGAAAGCGATGCGAATTCGATTCGCGGCATGATCAGAAAGTCGCTGTCGTTGGCCGACGCGTTGAGTCCTTGAATCGCCAGGACGTTCGTGCCCGCGGTAAGCGCATTGCGGAACGCCGAGACGTCGATCGTTTCGTACTCGATCGCAGCGGCGTCGGGCCGATCCGCAGCGGCATGGGCGTCGTAGCCGCTGCTGCTTCCCGTCGACGTCGGGTCGACTAGGTCGAGCGTCGGATTGCCGAATAAGCTCCAGTCGCAATTGTCGGCCCCGCGCGACGACGCGACGAGCGTCAGGAATCGACTGTCGCCGCCGATCGAGATCGACCGCTGACTCGCCTGGTTCGCGCCGTTGAGGCTGACCGAGTCGACGATCGTTCCGTCGAGCAGCACATACATGTCGGTCGATGCGGCCGCGCAGTTTCCCGTCGCGGCGATCGCTCGGAACGCCGCCGCCGACATGCCGGGATGGGCCGCCTCGATCGCGTCGAGGTCGAACGTGATGCCTTTGCTGGCGTGCATGCCGAGGCGCGACGCAGTAGCCGGGCCGCCGCTCACGCCCGTGTTGTCGCCGTTCCAAATCTCGTCCCACGACGCGCCGTTGCCGTCGCTGATGCCGGTGGCCATCAGCCCGGTCGTCGAAACCGGCACCGGAGTCGTCGCCGCCGCGCCGCCGTCGGGCACGAACACGCCGTCGATGAACGGATGTGCTGCAACCGCGTGATACGTATTCGCCGGACCGCCGGTTATGTTTCCACGCGGCGTTTCTGTCGGTTGACCGTCGAGCAGCGAAATGCCCGCCGGCAAGCCCGAACCTGTTCCGTCGCCGCCGCCGACCATATCCGCCAGGTCAAGCGCCATCGCGGCCCGCGCCGGACCGAACACTTCGACTTCGGCCAGCGACAACGTCTCGTTCGCCAGCGTCGCGATGCGGACGAATCGACCCTCGGTGTTCGACGGCAACGTGTGAACGACGTCGTATCGCTGCCCGCCGAAGTCCGTGCCGCCGAGATTGACCGTCGCCGTGTAAACGGGCGTTTGGGCCGCGTCGAGCACGGATAACTGCACATTCGTCGTCGTCTGCGCGTCGCTGCGGGCAAACAAATTTACGTATTCGAGCGGCTGCGCATCGCCGAGATCGACCTGCCAGAACTGCCCCACGCCGGCCGCCGCCGAGCGATAGGTCGGGTTGACCGCCCGCGCCGCGTGACCGTCGAGATTCCCGTCGTTCGCCCTCGACGCCAGCGTTCCAGCCGCGGCGGGCGACGCCGTTGCCGGCTTGCCTTGAGCCAGGTTCAATTCGACGGGGGCAGGGCGGCCCCAAACTTCGAATTCGGCGAACGTCATGAAATTCGGCTCGACCTGGCTGAGCCGCTGGATGCGGACCTTCTGGCCGACCACGTTTCGCAGGTCGTTCGTCGCCCACGGCTTGTCGCGCGTCGAGTCGGTCGCGAAGTAGTCGCGCAGAAACACTTGCGTATTGTCCGAGTCGACGATCGTGAGGCGGAAATTCTGGACGGAACTCTGCGCCGCATCCGTGCGCGGGAAGATTTGCAACCGGTCCAGGTAGTAGTCCGATCCAAGATCGACTTCGTAGAAGGACGGCGGGTTCGACTCCGGCGTGCCGGTCGTATGCCAAACCGATCCGCTGGCGTAGTTGCCGTTGCGGTTCGCATCAATTCCATCGGCGAAAACGGTCCCATATCCTTCGCTCGATCCCGTTGCATTGCCGGCCGGCGCCAGGTTGGCGGACGGCACGAACGACGGCGCATTTCGCCGGGCGACCTCCGTGCCATTGAGATAGGCGACGAAGCCGTCGTCGTACTTCATCCGCAGCCGCAGCACGTCGATCGCCGTTGGGTCGGCGACGTCGAAGTCGGTTCGAATGTAAGCCGATGCGTTGACGCCTTGCATTTCCGCTTGAACGTCGCCGCCCGCGCCGAACAACGGCGCGTAGTCGCCGGTCGTGTCGTAACCGATGCCGGTCGCCGCGGCGGACCATGCGGAATCGTCGAAGTCTTGCTCGGTCCACGCGAACGCGAGGCTATCGTCGGCCGGAACAAGCACGCGCGACGGCGCTCCCGCGTCGAGCAGCGTCGAATACGCCGGCTGCGGAACGCCGCCGTAGGAAACGTCGGTCGCCTGTGGTGGATACTCGGGCGCGAATTCGGTAACGATTGTCGTTTTGTCGGGCGCGACGAGCGCCAGGTACTCGCCGCCGGCCGACAACTCGAAATCCGTATGCAGCTGGCTGCCCGCGACCGCGCGATTCTTGTTGGAAGCGAATACGACAAGGAACGCCCCACTGCCGAGCGTGATGCTGGGAAACTCCCACTTGTCGAGATTGTCGGCATTGTCCGTCAGATGCCAGCCGGCCAGGTCGATCGGCTCGTCGCCGCGGTTCTCGATTTCGATCCAATCGGAGTGGTCCCCGTCTTCGTCGACGAGAGACGTGCTGTTGCTCGCCATGAACTCGGAAATAATCGGAGCGGCCGCGAGGAGTTGTCGCGGTTCGAGCGATTCGAGCGTGAAACGGCGTAGGCGACCGGTCCGGCGGCGTGTCATCGAGAGCGGACTCCTGGTTTCCGAGTCAAGCCGCCCTCTGTGCGTGCAAGGACGGACGAAGCGGCATTGACGAAGCGGCATTGACGAAGCGGTATTGTCGAGAAAAAACATCGGCGAGTTGGAGCAACGAACGCTCCTAACCCGCCTGGTCAAAGGCGCTCATTCGGCCGACATTATTGCACCGGCCGCACAGTTCAATAGCGATCTCCGCAGAATACCAAAACGTTCGACTTCTGCCGGCTTGCAACACTAGTTGGCCTACACCGCTTTCGCAATACCGTAGTCCGCGGAACCGTAGCGAGATCACCTCGGAAAGACGCAAAATGATGACGATTTCGCTTGCGCTGGCGTTGCGTCCGGCGATGGCGGCTTTGGCGAGCAACGGCGTGGGAACCGCGTGGCAGTGCCCGCCGCTTTTCACGCGCCCCAGCCACCGCCGCCGGGCGTTTCGATGAGTAATACGTCGCCGGCCGCGACTTTTCGCATCGCCAGCGCGGGGAGTTGCTCTTGGCTGCCGTCGGTGCCAATGAGCGTGTTGCGACCAAGCTCGCCGCACTGGCCGCCTTGCTGGCCGTAAGGAGCGTACGGCCCGCGGCGTTGCGAGAGGATCGATAGATCGAGCGGACGCAAAAACTCGATCCGCCGCACGACGCCGTCGCCGCCGCGATGTTGGCCCGACCCGCCGGAGCCGCGACGGATCGAAAACTCGACGAGCCGCACGGGATAGCGGCGTTCGAGCACTTCGGGATCGGTGAGGCGGGTGTTCGTCATGTGCGTATGCACGGCATCGGCCCCGTTGGCGTCGGCCGTTGCGCCGCTGCCGCCGCAGATCGTTTCGTAATATCCGAACGTCGCGTCGCCGAACAGCAGATTGTTCATCGTCCCCTGGCTGGCGGCGGCGATGCCGAGCGCGCCCAGCAGCGTATCGACAACTCGCTGCGACGTTTCGACGTTGCCGCCGACCACCGCCGCACACGCTTCGGCCGTGGCTTGTTCCGGTGGATTGAGGCAGCACTCCGGCAGCACGATCGACACCGGCGCGAGCACGCCCTGGTTGAGCGGGATGTCTTCGGCGATCAGTAATCGCAGCACATACAGCACGGCGGCGCTGACAATGGCGCGATTGGCGTTGAGATTGCCCGCCAGTACGCCGCCGGTCCCGGTGAAGTCGATCGTGGCGGCCTTGCCGAGTGGCGCTGGTTCACCGGGTGGCGCTGGTTCACCGGGTGGCACTGGCTCAGCCAGTGTCGGCGTGCGACTCGCTGAGCCAGCGCCACCCACCGTGATCGCGACACGAATCGGCGTTCCGTCGTCGAGATGGTCGACGAACTCACGTCGGCCCGGCGTCAATTTGGCAAGCGCGGCGCGCATTTTCTGTTCGGCGGCGGCTTGGATGTGCCGCATGTAGGCCAACGTGACCGGCAGCGTATAGCGGGCGACCATCCGACCAAGATCGCGGACGCCCTGGTTGTTCGCCGCGACCTGGGCGGCGATGTCGGCCAAATTGTCGTCAACCGACCGCGTCGGGTATTTCGCCGTCACGAGCAGTTCGCGCAACTCTTCGGCTCGCGAGCGGCCGGCGTCGACGAGCTTGAAGTTACGGATCAGCACGCCCTCTTCCGCGAGGTTCTTGGAGAACGGCGGCATCGAGCCGGGCGAAATGCCGCCGATCTCGGCATGATGGGCGCGGCTGGCCGTGAAGAACAACAGGTCGCCGCCAGACTCGCCGCGGCCAGCGTCGGGTGCCAATGTGCCGGGTGCCACTGGCTCAGCCAGTGCCGCCGCGTCATGCACCGGCGTAATGACCGTCACGTCCGGCAAGTGCGAACCGCCGCGATACGGATCATTCGTGACGAACACGTCGCCGCGGCGGATTTCCGAGTTGTCGGCGATGATCCGCTTGACCGTTTCACTCATCGCGCCAAGATGCACGGGAATGTGCGGCGCGTTGACGACGAGATCGCCGGTGGCGGTGAAGATCGCGCAGCTAAAATCGAGCCGCTCCTTGACGTTGACGCTGCTCGACGTGTTCCGCAGCGTGATGCCCATCTGCTCGGCGATGCCGGCGAACTGGTTGTTGAAGATTTCGAGCATCACCGGATCGGCCTCTTCGCTGGGTGGCGCTGGCTCTGCCAGTGTTGCGCCCGAGGCCACTGCCTCCGCCAGCGCCACCGATTCCTTGTCGAACGACAGTAGCAACTCGCCGCCGGTGAGAACGTCGGCCTGCCAGGCCGGATCGATAACCACCGTCGATGTCGATTCGTGAACGATCGCCGCGCCGACGATGCGATCGCCGGGCCGCAAATCCTCGCGCCGCAGGACGGCGGTCTCACACGGCTGCGTATCGAACCAGGAGGTCGTAGTTCGCTCGCCGCGAATGGCGCGCGGTTCGACCAATTGCGAACGTGGCGGCGAGTCGGCGCTGCGGCCAACCACTTCCACGCGGGCGGCGACGATTTCCAGCGGCTTTTTCTCGTGGACGTAGCCGTAAAGCTGGCGATGCTCGGCGGCGAAGGCTTCGGCATACGTCGTCTCACTGGCTGAGCCAGTGCCACTCGGCTCGCGTATCGTCAGATAGGCATCCAGCCCGCGGTAGCGAAGATCGAGCGAGCGGCGGACTTCGATACGATCGCGGGCGATCCCTTCGCGCTCGACTTCCTCCGCGGCGGGCTTGGCGAGCGCGGCGAAAGTGTCGGCGAGCGCGGCGACGGCTTGTTCGTTATACGGTTGATACACGCCGGCCATGCCGTGCCGCGTAATCTCCGCCATGCCGATTCCGTAGGCGCTCAAAATGCCCGCATCGGGATGCAGCAGTACCTTTTCCATGCCGAGTTCGCGAGCGACGGCGCACGCATGTTGCCCCGCCGCGCCGCCGAACGCCACCAGCACGTAATCCCGCGGGTCGTATCCCTTGGCGACCGAAATTGAGCGAATCGCCTTGACCATGTTGGCGTTCGCCACGCGCAGGAATCCGTCGGCCAGTTCGACCGGCTCGTAACGCTTGCCGGTCGCCGCGGCGATGTCGTCAACCAGCGCCGAAAGCCTGCGTTCCACGGCCGCGCGATCGAGTGGAAAAGGAAAGAACGCCGGCGGAATCTTGCCCAGAAAGAAGTTGATGTCGGTCACGGCGAGCGGACCGCCGCGCCCGTAGCAGGCCGGACCGGGATTCGCACCGGCGCTGTCCGGACCGACGACGAGTTTGACGCCGTCGAAGTGGCAGATCGAACCGCCGCCGGCCGCGACCGTTTCAATGGCCATCATCGGCGCGACGACGCGGACGCCGGCCTTTTCGGTTTCGTATTCGAGCTCGTACCGGCCGTCGAAGCGGGCGACGTCGGTGCTCGTTCCGCCCATATCGAAGCCGATGGCCGCGTCGAAACCGGCCGCCTGGGCGACGCGAGAAAATCCAACCACGCCGCCGGCCGGGCCGGAGAGAATGCTGTCCTTGCCGACGAACTTGTCGGCCGTGACCAATCCGCCGGCAGACGTGATCACGCGCAGGTCGCTTTCGCCCAGCGAACGGCGGAGCGCGGCCACGTACTGCCGCAGAATCGGATTGAGATAAGCGTCCATCACCGTCGTGTCGCCACGCGAGACGATCTTCACCAGCGGCGCGACCTGGCTCGATACGCTGATCTCGTCGAAGCCGACCGCGCGGGCGATCCCGGCGACGAGTTGCTCGTGGTCGGGCGATTGATAGGCGTGCAATAAGCAAATGGCCAGTGAGTCGATGTCTTGCTCGCGCAACGCGGCCAGGTCGCGACGGATCGCTTCGGCGTCGGGCGCGGTAAGTATGCTTCCATCGGCGGCGATGCGCTCGTCGATCTCGACCACGGCTACAAACAGCGGCGGCGGCTTGCAAATCGCCAGATCGAACAATCGTGGGCGGTTTTGATAGCCGATGCGGAGGATATCGGCGAAGCCCTTGGTGGTGATCAGGGCCGTGCGCGCCCCGCGGCGGGTAATCAATGCGTTCGTGCCCCGCGTCGTGCCCAGGCGAACCACAACCGGCCCAATCGTGTCGGTAAGTCGCAGGCCGAGTAGATAGCGGATGGCCAGGATCGGCGATTCCTCGCCGCCGTCGAGTTCGTAAGCCTGATGCGGCGTCGGAGGCGTGGATAGCGGTTTGGCGAGCGTCAAGACGCCGTCTTCGGCGGCGAAAGCGGTGATTTCGGTTTCCCACACCGGCTGACCCGCCGCGTCGAGGAACCGAACGCGATAGCCGATCCAAAACTCCGCCGGATCGCCACGGCGGAGTGGGTCGACGATTCGTTCGGTGGTCGAACCGGCGGCGGCCGAACCCTTGGTAACGCCGGAACTAAGCACCTTGTGGCGGCGCAGCGCCCCGTCCGCCGCACGGCCGAAACAGTCGGTAAACGTGCCGCCCACGTCGATCCAGAATTGCCAGCGCGGAGATTGTGTCGAATTCGTCATCCGCAAGAGTGTGGCGGACAAAGATTCAAGGTTCAAGTATCAAGCTTCAAGCAAGTCCCAAGGGCTAAAGGTCCAAGGCTCAACGTTCAATGTTCAAGTAGCCAACCCGTAGCCGATATTAGCCGACCAGTGCAAAATGAAGCCCAACG
>JBBDYI010000269.1:0-1633 GCA_040901705.1 Pirellulales bacterium
AGCACGAAGACAGGTAAAACAGACTCGATGACAACATATTCAAAGGGCTGGACAGCTACACCCCGCCCTGCCCTTGATCTGCGCGGGCAATGAGCGATGATTGGTGATCGTCAGCCAATAACGGAACGCGAGGTCGCCACAAAATACGCCCTGCGCCCTGCCCTCTATCCCCTTTCCGCACTCCCCTGCCCTGCCCCGCAACATGCAAGACTACGAAAAACTCGGCGCGTTCTATCTCGGAAAATCGTTCGATGCGGATACGCAGCGGCGGCGCGACGACGTGCTGCTGTACGATGCGAAGGATTTGACGACCCATGCCGTGTGCGTCGGCATGACCGGCAGCGGGAAGACTGGTTTGTGTTTGACGCTGCTTGAGGAAGCGGCGATCGATGGGATTCCCGCGATCGCGATCGACCCGAAGGGGGACATCGGCAATCTGCTGCTCACGTTTCCCGAACTGCGGGCGGAGGACTTTCGGCCGTGGGTCGATCCGGCGGCCGCGACGCGGGCCGGCATGAACGCCGACGACTTCGCCAAGGCGACCGCGACGCAGTGGCGCGAAGGGTTGGCGGCTTGGGATCAACAGCCGGAGCGCATTGGCCGGCTGCGCGACGCCGCCGACGTAACGATCTACACGCCGGGTAGCCAGAGCGGCATTCCGCTGACCGCGCTGCGGAGTTTCGCCGCGCCGAACGCGGAGTTAATGGCCGACGGCGACATGTTGCGCGAGCGGATCACGTCGTCGGCGTCCGGACTGCTCGCGCTGTTGGGCATCGACGCCGATCCGCTACGGAGCCGCGAGCATATCCTGCTGGCCAACATCATCGATCGCGCGTGGCGGTCCGGTGACGACGTCGAGTTGGGCGCGTTGATCCGGCAGATTCAGTCGCCGCCGTTCGACAAAGTCGGCTTTCTCGACCTGGAAAGCTTCTTCCCGGCCAAGGACCGCTTCGAGTTGGCGATGAGTCTGAACAATCTGCTGGCGTCGCCGGGCTTCTCCGGTTGGGCCAGCGGCGAGTCGCTCGACGTGCAGCGGTTGTTGTACACGAGCGCGGGCAAGCCGCGCGTGTCGATCGTGTCGATCGCCCATCTGTCCGACGCCGAGCGGATGTTCTTCGTGACGATCCTGCTCAACGAACTCGTGGCCTGGATGCGCAAGCAGTCGGGCACGTCCAGCCTGCGGGCGATCATGTACATGGACGAAGTGTTCGGCTACCTGCCGCCGACCGCCAATCCGCCGTCGAAAACGCCGATGCTCACGCTGCTCAAACAGGCGCGGGCGTATGGCTTGGGACTCGTGCTGGCGACGCAGAATCCGGTCGATCTGGATTACAAGGCGCTGTAGAACGCCGGCACATGGTTCATCGGCCGACTGCAAACCGAACGCGACAAGGCCCGCGTGCTCGATGGCCTGGAAGGCGCCACCGCGGCGGCCGGCGTGGCGTTTGACCGCTCGCAAATGGACGCGGTGATTTCCGGGCTGCGGAGCCGCGTGTTCCTGCTCAACAACGTGCATGAAGACGCGCCGGTGACGTTCGAGACGCGGTGGGCGATGTCGTATTTACGCGGGCCGCTCACCCGCGATCAGATTGCGACGCTGATGCAGGCGCAGAAAGTGGCGGCGGGGGGGGGG
>JBBDYI010000269.1:1643-16963 GCA_040901705.1 Pirellulales bacterium
CGCGACGACCGCGGCGGGAGGTTCGGCCGTGTCGCACGGGCGGATCGGCGATACGTCTTCCGCGCGGACGGTGTTGCCGCCGGAGATCGAGGAGTTTTTTGTGCCGTGTCGGCAATCGATTTCGCCGGGCGAAAAACTGGCGTACCGCCCTGCCCTGCTCGGTTCGGCGAAAGTCCATTACGCCAACGCGCGGATGGGTATCGATACGCGGGAGTCGCTCAGCGTGCTGGTCGACGTCGACGGCGAAACGCCGGCGGACGAGATTTGGGAGTCAGCGGAGATCGCTGTCGACGACGCGCCCGAGCTTGAACCGCAGGGCGAGGATGGCGCATCGTTTGCCGCCCTGCCCTCCCCTCTTGCTCAGGCGAAGACGTATCGCAGTCTGGCGACTTCGCTCAAGAATCATCTCTATCGCACGCGGCGGCTGACGAGCTGGAAATGCGCGGAGCTAAAGGAGACGTCGCACGCGGACGAGAGCGAAGCGGAGTTTCGCATTCGCCTCACTCACGCGGCGAATGAACGGCGCGACGCCGCGGTCGAAAAGCTGCGGGCGAAGTACGCACCGAAGCTGGCCGCGGCGGCGGAACAGATTCGCAAGGCCGAGCAGCGCGTCGAACGCGAGAAAGAACAGTCGAAGCAGTCGATGTTTTCGGCTGCGCTGTCGTTCGGGTCGTCGTTGTTGGGTGCGCTGGTGAGCCGCAAGATGGTCAGCACGACGAACGTGTCGAAGGCGGCCACGGCGGCGCGGGCTGGAGGGCGGGCCGCGAAAGAACGGCACGACATCGGCCAAGCCGAGGAAACCGTCGAGGCCTATCAGGAGAAATTGGCGCAGCTCGAAACCGAATTCGCCGCCGAGACGGACGAGATCAAATCGTCGTTCACCGCCGAGGCGCTCGCGCTCGACGGCGTCGAAGTGAAACCGAGAAAGTCGGACGTCGACGTGTCGCGCGTTGTGCTGGTGTGGCGGCCGTGGCGCGTGGCGGCCGATGGCGAAGCGACGTTGGCGGAGTAAGGCGGCGCTAGTTCTCGCGCCGGGAGTAATAAACGACGAGCGAACCGCCGAGCACTGCCCCCCGTCCCCTGTCCCCTGTCCCCTGTCCCCTGTCCCCTGTCCCCTACTCACCGCCCTGCCCTGCCCTCCGACATCGCTCGATCAAGATTGCCCGATCAAGATTGCTCGATCGCTAGCGATGCGGTTCATTCGGCACGATCATCATCGTCGTCGTAATCGCATTTCTCTCGCCGATCGTGCAGGTTCCGCGGAGCGGCGTCGATTCTAACAATTGACGACGACGTCGGGAGCATCGGATTCGACGGATCGGCGTCGACCTGCGAAATCCCGTGCCGCGAGGAGCCTTCTCTATGCCTGCCGAAGCGTTGTTGCGTCCGAAGCGAGCGTCGTTGCCGCCCCGTGACGGGGCGAAAGTGTTGATCATCGACGACGACGAACAGATCGCCGAGCCGCTGGCGTTTCGCTTGCAGAAGCAAGGCTTTCACACGCTCGTGGCGCATGCCGGGGAGCCAGGCCTGGCGATGGCGCGCTCCGAGCGACCCAGCGCGGTGCTGCTCGACTTGCGGCTGCCGGACATCGACGGGTTTTCCGTGTGCGAGCAGTTGGACAGTGACCCGGCGACGTGCCACATTCCCATCATCATTCTCAGCGGCATGGAACGGCCAGACATCATTCGCCGCGCGCGGGCCGCGGGCTGCACCTATTTCGTCCGCAAGCCGTATGACCCGAACGCGCTGCTAATCTTGATTCAAAGCGCGATCGCCGACGATTCGCCGGGTGAGCCGGACGTCGATTTGGCTTGACCAGCCGAGTTGGCCTAGACTCCTTCGATCAGCCGCATGACTTCGTCGAATACGCGGCCGTTGGTGGCGATGCCTTCGCCGCTGTGGATGGTCGGCTGGCCGCGCCAATCGGTGAAGGTTCCGCCCGCTTCGGCGATGACCGGCAAAAGCGCCGCGGCGTCCCAGACGTTCATCACCGGATCGACCATCAGTTCGGCGCGGCCGGTGGCGACGAGCAGATAGCCGTAGCCATCGCCCCAGGTGCGCGTGATGCTGGCGGCGGATTGCAGGCGCAGGTAGGCGTCGCCGCGATCGTGGGCGGCGAAGCTGTCGACTTGCGAGGCGACAAACAGGCCGTCGGCCAAGCAAGCCTTTACCGAGACCTGAGCACGCTGTGGCTCGGCATTTCCTTGCGACGTCCACGCCCCGCCGCCAACGGCCGCCCACACGCGCTCGTCGAGCGCCGGAACTTCGATTACGCCGATCGAGCTTTGCCCCTCGTGCTCGACGCCGACGAGCGTCGAATAGAGCGGCACGCCCGAGATGAACGACTTCGTGCCATCGATGGGATCGAGTATCCAGCGAAATCCGGACGCACCGTCCTTTGCCGGAAACTCTTCGCCCAGGATCGCGTCGTCGGGAAACGCCGCGGCGATCGCATCGCGGAGGTGCTGTTCCGCGGCGCGATCCGCGGCGGTGACGGGCGAGGCGTCCGACTTGCGTTCGACGGCGAGGTCCGCGCGGCGGAAATAACGGAGCGTCAGTTCGCCGGCCGAGCGGGCGATGCGACGAGCCAACGACAGCCGCGATTCGATGGCGTCGGAAAGCGGACCGACTTTTGGACTGGGCTGGGAGTGCATCATGCCGCAAGGGTATCAGGGCGGCGGGAAAATGGAAGCGGCGTGGCCGGCCAATGTTCGAATCGCGACGTATACTTGCGATAGGACCTGGACGGACACGGGGAATCACTCGAACGCCGCGATGCGCGGAGATTGTCTGCGCCGAACGGGCGGGGGAACCGGCGGGACACGCGATGCGCCGCGGCAAAGCGGAGGAGCCGATGTCATGGGTCGTTGTTCGACGGCGCGCCGGCGAGACCATTCGTCGGGCGCGCGTTTGGTTGGCGGCAGAGTGGATGAAAAGCCACGAATGCCGCGACTGCGGTAAGCCGGTCGGGATGTTCGAAAAAGTGTGCAATCAGTGTGGCTGCGCCGAACCGGCGCAGTTTTCGCGCGGGCTGGTGGCGGTGATGGCGGGCGTCGGCGTGCCGCTGATTCTGGTCGTGTTGCTCTTGGCGTGACGACGGACCGCCCTGCCCTGCCCGGCGGCTCGCCCGGAATTTGCTAAGCTGCGGTCGCCGGCATGAGCGCCAAGCGGCGCGGCCGAGTGAGAATGTAGCACCAGACGACGATGCCGGCCGCGAACACGAGCAGGCTGACGTTTTGCGAGATTGTCAGTTGCGTCCAGCCTATGAGCGGTTCGTCTTTGCGGATTTCTTCCTCCAAGAACCGCGCGATCGGATAGACGAGCAGCGCCAGACCGATGACCTCGCCGTCGCCGCGATGGTACGGCGAATAGGCGAGCAGCAGCAGGCAGATCAGCAGCGCGTCGATGGCGCTGTAAATCTGCACGGGATGGACGCTAAGGCTGCGCGGCGGCGCGGAAAGAGTCCATTGGGCCGATTTGACCCGCGGTTTCGTGTTGCCGCGGGCACCGGCGATTGATGCAGCGGTCGCCTCGATGGTGATCGTTGCGCCATCGCCGTGGAATCGCAACAGTTCGGTTGCCGCGGCCTTGATCGAATTGACTTCCTGGCGGTCCGGCGTCACCCATTGCAAGTTGCCCGCTTTGTCTCGCTCTTGTACGACTCCCGCGACGGCGCGAATGCGGTCGCCTTTGACGAAGCCGGCCTTGTCGGCCGACGAGCCGGGAACGACCTCGGCGATGATCGGCGGTTCGTCCGGCTGGCCGTCGAACTTGATGCCGTGAACGTCGACTAAGCCGCGGGCGACTTGTCGCTCGTGGGGCGGGCTGCCCCAGGGGAATTGCACGCTCCACGGTAGGTCGCACGCGCCGCCGAAGCAACAGCCGTTCATCAGGCATCCGATGCGGCCGAACGCCAGGCCGAGGAACATGCTCGGTGCGATCAGGTCGGCCAGTGCGAAGCCCGGCACGCGGTACTTGCGCACGAATACCGCCACGGCGATCATCACGGCGATAAATGCGCCGTAGACGACCAGCCCGCCTTCGGAAATGTTCAACATCGCGACGATGCTGTCGGCGAGGCTGCGTTGTCCGCCGAAATATTGCTCGTGATATTCGATGACGTAAAACAGCCGAGCGCCGGCGATGCCGGTGACGAACACCCAAAAAGCGAGCGTGAAGATGAGTTCCGGGTCAACGCCGAACCGCCGGGATCGATATGCGGCCAGGGCGACGCCGGATACGATGCCCAACAGCATCATCATGCCGTAGCCGCGGACCGAGAAACCGCCGGGCAACAACGTGGGCAGCAAGAAAATCGCCAAGCCGACGATAATAGCGACGGGCAAATAGCCGCGCACTTCGGCGTCAAAACCTCGACGGCGAATCGCCACCGCGAAACCGATTACGCACGCGAGCGTCCACGCGGCAAGCAGGACGCCCAGACCGAAAATCCTAACGCCGCCTATCTCGTATGGAATTACGAACAACGTTTGGAGCATGGCGGGCGACGTCCGTGTTAAGAAAGCAACAATGCTTTGGCCGGCAAAGGATCAAGGTTCAAGGTTCAAGGTTCAAATAAGGTTTAAGGTCGAAGCCTCAAGGAGTCGCATTCGCGCCGCCCGCGATTTTGACATTGAGCCTTACGGCCTATTTGAGATTTGAAACTTGAAACTTGAGCCTTGAACCTTTCCTCAAATTGCTTCGCTGCCGCGTTCGCCGGTGCGGATGCGGACGCAGTCGTCCATCGGAAGCACGAAGATTTTTCCGTCGCCGATCTGTCCGGCGTCGCCGGTGCGGCCGCCCTTGATGATGGCGTTGACGGTTCGTTCGACGAAGTCGTCGTTCACGGCGATCTGCAATTGTACTTTGCGGAGCAGGTTCACTGAAAACTCGTGGCCGCGATACAGTTCGCTGTGCCCTTTCTGCCGGCCGAATCCTTGGACGTCGACGACCGTGAGGCGAAACACCTCGACTTCGGTCAGCGCCTCTTTGACGGCCTCGAGCTTCTGCGGCTGAATGATGGCGATGATCAGCTTCATGGAAACACGGCTGTGGCTAACGAATTCGCCAGGGCGGCGCCTGTTGCGATGATGTCGATGAAGTGGGATGAGATGGAAACGACGCAAATGCAACGACCGTGCGGCAGTTCAGTCGTGCCCCGGCTCGGCGCCGGAATCGCGTTCGTCGTCGCCGGCGTCGACACCACCGTCGACGCCCACGTCCGCGGTCAGCGACTGTCGCCCCGCGAAACCGGCGTCGATGTCGTGCCAAAACAGAACTTCCGGCTCGTCGAGTCGCCAGCAGAGATAGACGATACGATCGTCCATCATCGCGGGAAAGTCGACTAAACCCTCGGGACCGTTCTTCGGTTCGACGCCGAGCTGCCGCAACTCTTCGACGTAATCGAAAAGCTGCTGCGCATCGCGTTCGAGTTCGGCCTCGATTTCGGCGACCTCCTCGCTATAGGCATCGCTGACGCGAGTATCGCGGTTAGCCGCCAAATGTCCCAATCGTTCGCGTCGTTCGACGACGTCTTTGGAAAGCCGCGATAGATCGCCAACGATCGCCCGCACGAGCGGCAGCATGGCGTTGGCCTCTTCGACCGTAAACAGCCTGCGTTTCGATGTTGCGGTATCGGTCATGGCGGCTGCGTCCTATCGCGAAAAGGTTGATCGATGGAGTCGTCTCGCACGGTCGTGAAAGTGCCGGGGATTTCCGGTCTCAATTGCGGTCCCTCGTCGCCGCGGATGCACAAAATCCCCCGCCAACCTCATTATACTCGCTTCGAGGTTTTTGGTGTAGAGAAACGCCAGACCGCGGTGCGCGTTCCGATCTTCGCTCCGAACGCGCGAACCGAAAAATGCTGCGGCAGACAAGATCAGCCGCGGCAAACGATGCGTTGTACAGCTGATGCGTTGCACAGCGATGGCAATTCAACTACTGATTCGGTCCGCCATGTACCGGCTCGGCGATCACCTTCGACATGGAAACCGCAGTGGGATTGAGCGTCGCACGGCCCCAAGCGACGTCGACCGGCAACCGCGAAAAGTCGACGATGCAACCGTCGCGGCTGTAACAACTCAGGTCGTGCGTCGCACCCATGAAAATGCAATCGACCGGGCAAGGTTCGACGCACAACGCACAGAACATGCATTTGGAATAATCGATCGCGTAACAAGTGACCTTGAAGCCTTTGCCGTTGGTGACACGCTCCTTACCGATATAAATGCAATCGACGGGGCAGGCCTTCGCGCATTGATCGCATGCGATACAGGTGGTCAGGTCGAAGCGATGAAAGCCTCGATACCGCGGCGACACCGGCACGGGCAATTCCGGATACTCGAAATGCTCGGTAAACGTGCGGCGGTCGGGATCGTAGGTCTTGAGCCAATAGCGAAGCGTGACCCACAGGCCATAGGCGACGGTGGAAACGGCGCTCCAAACGTTCTTGAACCAATTCCGCATGGGGAAGGACTCGCCCTCGGTTTTCCGCCGCCGGCAAAAGGCGACGCACACAGGGGACGATTACGATAGTTTGGGCGAATTACAAAGGTGCGGCGTCGCCATCCGCCTGCGTCACGTCAACATCGACGAAGGCATGCCGAATGCGGCGGCGGCTGCGTTACGGCCAGGCGACGATGCGCGTCATGGCAAAGCACGGTCGAAATTATAGACGCCGAGCCGAGTCTCGCAAGCGATACTCGCCTGGGCTTTTCCGCGAGCTTTGCCGTAGCGGGCTGGCGATGCTAGTAAGGCTTTGGCAGCGCCGAGCGATGTTCACCTTCTACGCCGACTGCATCGATGCCGTACGCCGCAAAATCTGGCGGCCGGGTCGACACGGCCTTTGGCGTTTGCTGCGGACCGTTCAATGTCCCATCATCATATTCTCGCCGCTTCAACGCCAGTGCGGCCCACGGCCGAACGGTGCAGCGGACAATTTGATGGTAGCAGGCAGTTCCAGATCAATGGGCAGTTCCGGTCTGCGACAGACATCCTTCACGGCCCATGCAATCGCCAGCGTCAAAAAGGCCTTCGGTGGTCGGCGTAATCGAGCGACGCGCACCAACTGTCGCCGCTCGCGGCCGTCTTGACGACCGATGTGCGATGCTGGCCTGCAAGATTACTTGGCCCAGAATTTGGCGGCGAAATCGAAGGATGTCGGAATCCCCGCGGAAGTGGTGGCCGCGAGACATCGCCGCAAGAGCGGCCAATCGTTTTGCGCAACCCGTTTGGCACCAATGCTTTACGAAACAATGGCCGCAAAGATCGCCCAAAGTCTCAACATGGGTGAAACGATGTGCTGGCTTCACTTACCGTCAGAAAACGCACCGTGTCGGCGAATTCCTGCGGCCAGCGCCGGGAGATTTGCTTGACTCTGCGTGGGCGACACGTAGAGTGATATGAAGGGGTCGCCCATTGGACGGACGGCGACCGCCAGTGCAGTCGCGTGCAGTTGGTCGTTACTATGCCGCGGACCGGCTGGATTGTCAAGTCACCGAGCCTTTCGAAAGGTTGATTCGCAAACAACGCAGACTAGCGAGTCCGGCGCGTCGCCGGGGTCGATCAACGAAGGTTGGCCGTTTTATCAGAGTACAAGGAATGGGTCATGTTGGTACTTTCGCGCAAGAAGAACGAGAGCATCGTCATCAATAACGATATCACGATTGTCGTCGTCGAGATTCGGGGCGATAAAGTTCGCCTCGGAATCGAAGCGCCCAAGGAAGTGCCCGTGCATCGCCGCGAAGTATACGACGCGATCAAGCGCAACGAGCAGGGCACCGGCGAAAACGCGGCAAATTCCGCCGACGCGACCTGACTTCGGCTAGGCTAGCCGACGTTTCTGCGGCGTCGAACGGCTTTTGACGGTGGCGGTGACTGGCTAGATCGGATCTTTCGCTCGGCACGGTTCGCGGCAGCGATTTTCTGGCGGCTTCTCTATTCGACGACGCCGGGCATTCTTAAGTCTTCAGTCGGGAAGCAGTTCCCGCCAACATGCCAGTCGAACCGTTGCCGGTGCTGACGGCGAACATGGCCGGTGCCTGACTGTCGAGTTTTGGGCGCTGATCGTGCTCGGTGTGGCCACGTGGCGACCGACAACAATCACGCGTGCAGCTCGCGATGAACCAGAGACGATGGGTGTATGCGAGAGTCGCGCTTTCGATACGATATGCGTCAGCGGCTAAATGCTTGCGGAACGATCGGCACCGCACGATAATTGAAAACGGGTGCGGAAGTGGGTGCCGTTGATGATTGCCAGTCCTTCAATCCGATTCGAAGTCGATTCCGTCCGCGGCAAGATCGGCGATTATGAAGGTTCGTGATGTCATTAGGCTATTGGTGGACGATGGCTGGATTCTTGTCGTGACGCGAGGCAGTCATCGTCAATTCAAGCACAACGTCAAGCCCGGCCGCGTGACCGTTGCCGGAAAACCGAGCGACGCTCTTCCGCCGGGCACGTTGAGCAGCATCCTAAAGCAAGCCGGTTTGAAGTAGCGAGGACTTATGAAACGCTACGCCATCGTCATCGAGAAAGCCGCGTCAAATTACGCGGCCTACGTGCCCGATTTGCCCGGTTGCGTGGCGACGGGAGCAACACGGGAAGAGACGGAGCATTTGCTGCGCGAAGCCATTGAACTTCACATCGAAGGCTTGATGCAAGACGGAATTCCCATCCCAGAGCCAATGGCGGCCGTGGACTATGTGGAATTAGAAGCCGGCGCATGACGACGCCGATAAAGTTCTTGGTTGCCGAGCCCTACTCTTCGCGAAGCTTCGGCCCCGCCCCCGGCGCGATCCCGCTGATGTACTGCCGCCACATGTCGAGCTGTTCCGGCATCAGGCTGTTCTCGCGGGCGATCTCGTGCTGCAGCGCCTTGCTCGTTCCCTCGACTTCGACGTTCACCGTCAGGCGGCCGTTTTCCAAGTAGCGAAACCGCACTTCGATCGGCGTCTGCGCCGGCAGGTTCGGCGGCAGATCGCGGACCGTGCAGCGGCCGATCTGCGAACAATCGTCCGGCGACGCACTTTCGCCTTCGACGATCTGCACCAGAATCGAGCGCTGGTCGGCCTTCTCGGTCTTGAACGTCCGCTTGGCCGCCACCGGCAGCGGCGTATTCCGGGGCACCAGCACGGCCGTCCGCTTGCGCTTCGTTTTCGGATCGGTCGCCACAAGCCCCAGGCTGTGCGAATTGACGTTGCGAATGTGAAACCGCGGCGGCTCGCCGCTGCTGCGAGCGAGAATCAACCCGGCTCGCAGTGCCGCGCCGTGCGCTACCGCCTCGTCGGCCGAAACCGACGTGTCCGGCTCCTTGCCCGACAGCTTGATGAGCATGTCGCGAATCATCGGCATTCGCGACGAACCGCCGACCAGCAACACCCGGTCGATATTCGTCCACGCCAGACCGGCGGCTTGCAGCGTTTGCCGCGTCGTGAACAGCGTGCGGTCGACGAGATCGCGGGTGATCTCCTCGAACTTCTGCCGCGTAATCTCCACGCGCACGGCTTGGCCGCGAAAGTCGCATGCAATCGACGCCTTACCACGCGCCGACAGCGTTCGTTTGACGTCCTCACACTCTCGCCACAGCCGGCCGACGACGTTCGGATCGTCCCGCGGGTCGAGCCGATGCTGGCGGATGAATTCCTCCGCGACCAAGTCCATCAGCCGCTGATCCCAATCCTGCCCGCCGAGTTGCACGTCGCCGTCGGTGGCCAGGGCCGTGAACTGGTTGCCACGAATCTCCATCACGGTGACGTCGAATGTGCCGCCGCCGAGGTCGTAGACCAAAATATTCTTCGGCGCGGTCGCGATGCCTTCGCTGTTGAGAAACCCTTCGCGAAAACCGAACGCGACAGCCGCCGCGGTCGGCTCGTTGATGATGTCCATCACTTCCAGGCCCGCCATATACCCGGCGTCCTGCGTGGCCTTCCGCCGCACTTCGTCGAAATAGGCCGGTACGGTGATCACGACCTGCTGGAATTCGCCGATCTGCCGCACCGCGTCGTCCCTGAGCTTCTTGAGAATCCAGGCCTCGATTGCTTCCGGTGGATATTGCCGCCCGTGCAACGACTTGTGGTACGCCCGATTGCCCAGATCGCGCTTCGGGCACAGCGCCACGTCCTCGGCCTCGGTAACGAGGGCTTTGACGGCCTCTTTGCCGACCACGACGTTGGTTCCCTCGAACAGCACGACGCTCGGCGTGAGCAGGTCGCCTTCGCCGTTGGGCAACGTGATGGGCCGGCCCGTATCGTCGATCCGCGCGATCGCCGAATAGGTCGTGCCCAGATCGATGCCGACCGCCGGAATGGATTGCGTTGCCATGTAGAATCTCTGTCGTTGGCGTTCGATAGGGCGCGCAATACCCAGCGGGGCCGGCCAAATGGCCAAAATGGCCCACCCGAGGCGGCATGGCGGGAGAAACGCTGCGAAACCTTTTATTGTAATCCGGCGTGAGGTCACGACAAGCGAAGGCCGCCGCCGGTCCCGCCCCGCCCTCAGGAAGTTGCTCTCCCCAACGCACGGCGGCCGAGCACTTCCGCAGCATGTTCCGCGAATGGCACAAAGCCCAAAAAACCGCAACCTCGGTCCCGATCACAGGGATCACCGACCAGTTAGCAACAGCCCGTTGCCACCGACTCGCAGACTTGGCAAAATGGCGAGTTTATCTTCTCGCTCCGTTTTTCTCTCACGGGAGCCGACCGCGATGGCAGACGCTCATCTTAGCGACAGAATCGAATGCAGCGCCGTGACCTTCGACGATGTTCTGCTTCAGCCGGGCTACAGCGACGTGGTGCCGGCCGACGTCGACGTTTCGACGCAGTTGACGCGGCGGATTCGGCTGACGGTTCCTTTGCTCAGTTCGCCGATGGACACGGTGACGGAGCATGCGATGGCGATTGCCCTGGCCCAGGACGGCGGCATCGGCATCATCCATAAGAACATGTCGATCGAACACCAGACCGAAGAGGTCGACAAGGTGAAGCGGTCGGCCAACGGAATCATCGTCGATCCGGTCACACTGCCGCCGGACGCCACGGTCCGCAAAGCCCGCGAGATGATGGACCAGTACAACGTGTCGGGCGTGCCGATCACCCTGCCGGGTGGCAAGCTGGCCGGGATCATTACCCGCCGCGACCTGCGGTTCCTGGAGCAGGACGAGCTGCCGATCGCCGAAGTGATGACGCGGGAACATCTTGTAACGGCTACGGGGAATGTAACGCTCGAGGAAGCTGAGAAGATTTTGATGGCGAAAAAGGTCGAGAAGCTTTTGCTGGTTGCCGAAGATAACACACTGAGAGGACTTATAACGATCAAAGACATCGACATGCTCAAACGCTACCCCGATGCATGTAAAGATGCGCAAGGTAGGTTGCGAGTTGGGGCCGCCGTCGGCATGCACGACTTCGATCGGGTCGCGAGCCTGATCGGCAAGGGTGTCGACGTGCTGGTCGTCGACAGCGCCCACGGGCATTCGAGCAATGTCATCGAGACCGTAAAGGAAATCAAACGCCGCTGGGACATCGACGTCGTGGCCGGCAACGTGGCAACTCGCCAAGGCGCCGCCGACCTCATCGCCGCTGGGGCCGACGCCGTGAAGGTTGGCATCGGACCGGGAGCGATTTGCACGACGCGGGTGATTTCCGGCGTCGGCGTACCGCAGATTACCGCCGTATACGAAGCAGCCCAAGCCGCCGCGGCCACCGGAACGCCGATCATCGCCGACGGAGGAATTCGCTATTCGGGAGACATCACCAAGGCGCTCGCCGCCGGAGCCAACTGCGTCATGATCGGCGGCCTGTTCGCCGGTGTGTCGGAAAGTCCGGGCGAGCAAATCCTGTTTCAGGGCAGAACATTCAAAGTTTACCGGGGCATGGGTTCGCTCGGCGCGATGGTGAAGGGATCGAGCGAACGGTATCGACAACGGGGCGGCAAAGGACCGGGCAAGCTGGTGCCGGAAGGGGTCGAAGGACGGGTGCCCTTCAAGGGGCCGCTAAGCTCGGTGGTTTATCAGCTCGTGGGCGGACTGCGGGCGGGCATGGGTTACTGCGGCACAAAAACGATCGAGGAACTGCGCACCAAGACCCGGTTCATCCAGGTCTCGGCCGCCAGTATCAGGGAGAGTCATCCTCATGACATTGCGATCACGCAGGAAGCGCCGAATTACACCGCCGAGTTCTCGCGAAGCGAAGAGAGCTAACTCGCCCGTCGGCCGCGCGCCGCTGGCGCGGGTTCTCGAATTGCTCCGCACCAGCGGCATGGCGACGGCCCTTTGCGGCACGCTCGCATTGGGCTCAGCCGGCCCGGCGGCGGCGGAAACTTCCGTGCTGACGAAAACTGAAAGTCCGCGCGGGACGAACGTCGAGCAGCGTGCCGCGGCTACGACTGTATTCCGCAAGCCCTCGACGCCGTCGTCTATCTCTGCTTCAGCCACGACATCGCAAGTCAACGCCGCACCGCAAGCCAACGCCGCCGCACCGCTGGAATGGCGAGTCCGAAAGCCCAAGCACGCGGAAGCGGCCACCGCAACGGCGACGGCGACGAACGCCGCTCGCCCGACGGCGCAAGCGTCGGCCGTCAAGCAAATACAATATGAAGCGGAGTTCGAAGCGCAACCCGCGCCGACACCGGACGGCGGACCAATATTGCGCGCCGCCAACGATTCCGTCCTATTGCCGACGCCCTCTTCGTCGAAGCCAGCCGCCGCAACGCCACGCGTGACGCCGCGGGGAACGCCGCGTCAACTCACCCCTGCAAATCCCGGTTCGCTGCGAACGGTGCAGCGTGGCGGCGACGGAGAATTAGTGGCCAGGCAGCCGCGGCGTGCCGAGCCGCTCGAAGACGCCCCAACCGCTCCGGGCGGTCCGTCGCCAAGCGTGTTGCCCGACGAAACGACGACGCCGTCGGATCCGACGGACAGTATTTTCCGCGACGCCCCGCCAACGAGCGACACGCCCGCCCCGCCGCGCGATCTGCCCAACGACGATCCGCCGGCGGTCAATCCGCCCACGCCAGACACTCGCCGAGACGACACGCCGCCGGGCAAGTTCTCCCCGCCGGAAGACACTCCGTTGCCGGCGCAGGGATCGGACGCCAACATGAGAAAGTTCCTGTTCGGTGACGACCGACCCGGCAGTCCGCAAATCGGCGAGCTCGACGCCTGCGAAGTGACCGACATCGAAGTTAAAAACAAGCGGGTGGTCGACATACCGGTAAATATTTCGCCGCCGCCGCCGAATCCCATCAGCACATTGAGTTTCGACCGCGCCTGGAAGGACGTCACCGGCAAGACGCTGCTCGTCGGTCGGCCTGTTTCGCTCGACGCGACTTCCGGCGAAGCGACGTTCATGACCGCCGACGGCGAAAAGCGGATCAAGTTCCGCGACCTCAGCCGTGCCGAACAAGGCTTTTTCGCCGCCATGTATCCGCTGCCCGTCGAGTGCCACTTGATCGACGAGCCGTATCGCGGGCGAAACTGGATCGCCAGCACCTACACCTGGAAAGCGTCGGCCGCCTGCCACAAGCCGCTGTATTTCGAAGAAGTCCATCTCGAACGCTACGGGCATTCGGTCGGACCGATCCTCCAACCGTTCGTCTCGTCGGCCCACTTCTTCGGCACGCTACCGATCCTGCCGTACAAAATGGGCGTCAACACTCCGAACGAGTGCATCTACACGCTCGGCTACTACCGACCAGGCAGCTGCGCTCCCTACCTGCTAGATCCACTCCCAATCAGCGCCCGCGGGGCACTGTTCGAAGCAGGCGCCTGGGTCGGCGGCGTGGCGGTTATTCCGTAACGTCGATGTTGCTGACCACGCCGGCGCGCCATGACGCCGGCGTTAGATCGCGCGGATGTCGGCGTCAAGGTTAGCGCACCTTAGCTTAGCCAACCACAAACGGCACGCGTTCGATTTCGGCGAAGCCGGACTTGCGGAACGGGCGGGGGAGCGGTTGGGCGTTGCCTTTCTCGTCGACGGCGCGGCTGCGGAGCGTGTATTCGCCGGGTTCGAGGGGCGGCAGTAGCGTCGCCCAATGGATTTTGAGCAGCCGCATGGGCCACGATCGCGGCTGGCCGGTCGCCGCGTCGAAGCCGAGCGTGTCGGCGGGAATCTTGCCGTCGGGCAAGTCGCCGCCCCATGATTTTGGCGGCGGGAGGATGTCGGCGTCTTTCCACGGCGCGGTCGTATAATTGCGATCACCCGCGGGGAGCGGCTCGGCCTTCGGCTGTACCCAAACTTGGACCTTCGACAGGCCGCCGATGCCGACTTGGGCGTAGCCGGTGACGGGAATCGGCTCGCCCGGCTTGACTTTGCGGGGGACGGAAAGCGTCGCCGCGAACGTCTTGAGCGGGCTGTCGACGTCGTTGTTCTGCTCGCCGTAGGTGTCGTTGGCGTGCGGAATGTTCGACAGGTAAACGTGCGAGAGCCATTTGATCGACTTGAAGCCGTAGGCTTCGGGCACGACGATCCGCACTGGCCCGCCACGCTCGCTGGTGAGCCATTCGCCGTTGAGCTTGTAGCAGACGACGACCGGCGGCAGATCGAACGGGTCTTCCAGCACGCGGCCAACGGGGAGCGAGCTACGGAACATCTGCTTGGGGTCGTCGTTGTGGTAGCCGTAATAGAAGACGCGGCGGAGATTCTCGCGCGGCTCGGTGAGCCAGAGGATTTCGCGGAGCGGCACGCCCTCCCACACGCCGGCGCCGAGCGGACAGCCGAGGTTCAGGCACGTCATCACCTTGGCGAAGCGGACGGCATGCTTTTCGGCCAGCTTCATCAGACCGGCGAAGTCGAGCGCCGTGTTGTCGGATTTTAGAAACGATTTTCGCAGGCGTGCCGGGAAATCGGGATCGGCGAGCACTTCGAGCTTCCACGTATCGCGGGTGAGGCCGACTTCGCCTTTCTTTTCCGCGGGAAGCGAATGCGGCAGCGGATCGCCGCGCGAAACGTCTTGAAACTTATCTTGCGCGGTGAGAATCGTTTCTAGCTTTTCGATTGCGGCGGCGAGTTGCGGCGCGAGCGGTTCGGCGGCGCGAGCGCGATGCGGCCAGCAGGCGAGCGCGGCCGTGCCGACGCCGAGTTGCATGAAGTATCGCCGGGTGAGGGCCCGGTGCTGCTCGAAAAAGGATGGCGGCCGGCGCATTATTGGACCTCGACTGGCGGGCGAACGTGAGGGTGGCGGCGAGAGTGGCTCTTGCGGCGATCGTGCAAAAGCCTGGCTACGGGACAGTTCGATACGCAGTAGTTTAACACGACGGCGTCGTTTACACTGGCCACAGCGGCAGACAAAGCGTGGAAATGCCGCCGTCCCAGGAATTCAATGCGCC
>JBBDYI010000270.1:0-16961 GCA_040901705.1 Pirellulales bacterium
TGTACGAAATGCGCTGCTCTCGGCCCGAGATCGAAGCGATCTGCCGGCGGCAGTCGTGCGTGCATCCGACGATCTGCAAGCTGCTGGGCACCGACCACGAGCCGCTCGTCCAACTCATGCGAGACGCCCGCCAGACGCCGGGCATCAAAAAAGTGCTCGTCGCCAGCGGCATTCGCATGGACCTGGCCCGTCGCTCGCCGGAATACATGCGGGAGCTTGCCCGGCATCACGTCGGCGGGCATTTGAAGGTCGCACCGGAGCACGTCGACCCGCACGTGCTCGATTTGATGCGCAAGCCAGCCAACGACGACTTCGAAAAATTCGCCGAGTCGTTCGCGGCGGAGTCGAAAAAGGCGGGCAAGAAGCAATACATCGTGCCGTACTTCATCGCCAGCCACCCTGGCTGCGATTTGGATGCGATGATCGAGTTGGCGTTGTTTCTCAAACGCGGCGGCTACAAGCCCGACCAGGTCCAGGACTTCATCCCCGCGCCGTTCGACGTGGCGACATGCATGTACTACACCGGTGTCGACCCGTTCTCGCGGCGCGAGGTCGAAGTCGCCCAACACCTCCGCGACCGCAAGCTGCAACGGGCGCTGATGCAGTTCTTCAAGCCGGAGAACTACTTCGAGGTTCGCAAGGCGCTCGAGCAAGCCGGCCGCCAAGACCTGATCGGTAGCGGGTGCGATTGCTTGATCCCCGCCCAGCCGCCGAAGGAAGCCCTTGCCGCCCGGCGCCAGGATGCCAACAAACGCTTTGCAGGCGGGTATGTGCATACGATTCCCAAGCCCGGCAAAACCGACAAGGCCAAAACCAAATCGCCCCGGACCAACGGCGACGAAATCGCGTCGCCCATCCAAGCGGCCGCGGCAAAGCGAGCGGTAAAGCGCGGCAAGAAGCAATCGCGACACAAGCCGGGGAAGGGTTATCGGCCGGGAAGGAAAGAGGCTTACGGAAACGACTCGTAAGTTTCATTCCCGATTCGAACCGCCAACGCTTGGATGTGCATTGCGCGAGAATCGATTAACTGTATCGCGACGTTCGTTCGACCTTTGTTCCGCGATGCGATCGCCTGCGTGACCGAAACTCGCACGGCGATCGACGCGATGCTACAATTCACGCGCGGCGTCCGCAGCAATGAAAACCACGAGCTGCCGCCGCGGCGTGTTCGTGCGGCGCGAAGTCTAGCCTTAAACTGCAACCGAGGAAGACCGGAAACATGCGTTTGGTTTTGACACTGATAGTCGTCGCGGGCCTTCATGCCGCCGTAGCATTGTCCGCGCTGGGCGCCGAGAAGAATTCCAACGTTAGCTCGCTCGCATTCGCGGCGACCGATTGGCCCTGCTGGCGCGGCGCCAACCACGACGGGCACGCCGATCCCAATCAGTCGCCGCCGACCGAGTGGAGCCGCGATGAAAATGTGGTTTGGCGAGCACGGGTGCCGGGCCGAGGACATAGCTCGCCGATCGTGCTCGGCGAGCGGGTCTTTCTCACCACAGCCGACGAGAAAGAGCAAGTTCAATCGGTGCTGTGCTTCGACCGCGCGACCGGCAAGCAGTTGTGGAAGACCGACGTGCATCGCGGCGGATTTATCGTCAAGAACAAGAAGGCCTCGCTGGCGTCGACGTCCGTAGCGACCGACGGCGAGCGGCTGTTCGTCAATTTCCCGAACTCCGAGGCCCTCTTCACGACGGCGCTCGATCTCGACGGCAAACGGCTGTGGCAGACCAAGATCACCGACTACGAAGAGCATCAAGGCTACGGGTCGTCGCCGATGCTGTACGGCTCGCTCGTGCTCGTCTCGGCTGATAACAAGGGCGGCGGCGCGATCGCCGGCTTGAATCGCGCCGACGGCACGATCGTTTGGCGTCACGACCGGCCCAAGAAACCGAATTATGCGTCGCCGATTGTCGTCCGCGCCGACGATCACGATCAACTGGTGTTCACCGGCTGCGATCTGGTCAGCAGCTTCGATCCGCTGTCCGGAAAGAAACTCTGGGAGATCGACGGCGCGACGACCGAATGCGTCACGTCGACCGTTACCGACGGCAAGCTCGTGATCACCAGCGGCGGCTATCCTGACAATCACGTTTCGGCCGTGGCAGCCGACGGGTCGGGCAAGGTCGTGTGGCGAAACAACACCCGTGTCTACGTGCCGTCGATGCTGCTGGCCGACGGCTTTCTCTACGCCGTGACCGACGCGGGCGTGGCCGTCTGTTGGGAGGCGACCACTGGCAAAGAGCAGTGGAAGCATCGTCTGGGCGGGACGTTTACCAGTTCACCGGTGCTCGTTGGCCGGTCGATCTACGCGATCAACGAAGGCGGCAAGGCGTTCGTGTTCGCCGCCGATCCGCAAGAGTTCAAGTCGCTCGGCGGCGGCCAACTCGGCGACGAAGTATTCACGACACCAACGATCTGCGGCGGGCGGATTTATCTGCGCGTGGCGGAAAATACCGACGCGGGGCGGCAGGAAATGCTGTATTGCCTTTCCGCGCCGCGGCAGTTGCGTGGTGGTGGCGCCGGCGGCGGGCCGGCACGATAGCCCAGAGTCCTATTTCGACTCGAGCGTCTTCCAGTAATCGGGCAAGTCGTCCTTCGTCGCGATAAGAATCTCGCGAATCGCCCGGCGGTCAGCGGCCGAGAGGTGCTTGTACTTGGCGTCGTCGCGGGCATCCTGCAGCACGTCCCACATCTTACGATAGACGAGTTGCTTGATGTCGTCGCTCAGCGCGGCGAAGGCTTCGCCGTAGATCAAATAACTACACGGATAGCGAAACAGCCGAGTCTTGAGATCGAATTCACGCAGCGATCGGCCGTCCGCATCGCGCGGTCCGGCCTTGGGAAAATCTTCCGCAAAGCTCGATGCGCCGCTAATCGGCTCTGTCAGCGGCGCCTCGTCGACGAACAGCAAGACTTCGACCAACGACGCGGCGATACTTTCCAGCCGCCGCTGCGACGATTCGCTGCGATGCCCCGCTGGCCGCTCCAGCGCCTCGTTCATCACATGTTCGTCGCGCAGCGCTAGTTTCCCCTGATAATACGCCCTCGCGATCGCGTTCTGCGCCATCGTTTGGTGTTCGAGCACCAAGAGCGCGACCACGTCGCTGTACGGCGAAAGGTATGGCGATACGTCGATCCGGCCGCGCAGGTCCATGACGTTGGCTCGATCACCCATCTCGTATTCGCCTGAAGCGAGCCGCTCGGCGTCGTCCTGTTCCCGCACCAGCAGGTTGCCGAGATGCTTTTGCGACCCGTGCTTGCCCGAAACGTACCAACCGCCCCAGCGCTGCTTGATCGGCGTCGTATGGTCGACGAGAAAACTACCGTGGCGAAGAATCGGCGTGCCGTCGGGCGAAGGATAGACCGACCGCACGACGTGCCCCGGCACGCCACCGGTGAGAGCCGAGGCATGGCATTGCGTGCAGTCGTAGGTTTGCCGCGCGAATCGCGGCCGCTCCGTCCGGCGTTGATCGAGCGTGTAGAACACCGCGCCAAGCTGCGGATCGACCGCCGAAACTTCGACGACGTCGCCCCCTTGGACCCAGCCGATGTACACGTCGTCGTTGAAGTACAACGCCCGCGGCGCCCGGGGATGAATCCGCTTTTGCTGAAAACTGGTCTTGGAATACACAAGCATTTGCGACGACTGGGGCACGCCGAGCAGCTTGAGCACTGCGGCGAGATATCCGTGCTGGTCGTCGCGCTCCAGGGACGCTTCGCCGGCCTCGAGTCGGGCGTTGAGCTTCGCCACCACGTCGGTCGGCGTTGCCCGATTGTAGTTGAACGGCTCCTGCTCGAACGAAAACTGCGCCGTCGACCGCGCCGCAAGCGGGCCGAACAGCAACCCACCTGAAGCGACGAGTGCCAACAGAGCGAACCTCGCGAACCCAATGTTGCAAAGCGGCGGACGCGTCGAGCAGCGCATGATAAGCATCCCTCGATGAATTGCCGTAGTCGGGCGTGACGCAAAACCAGCTTGAAATCGCGGAAGCCAAAACAGGACTAACGCATCCAATTTAATCGGTAGCGACGGCTCTGAAAAGCCCGCTTGCCCGCCGGTCGACCACCCGGTCGGGCGTATTCTTCCTATTCTTCCTCCTCCGCACCCCCTGCTGGACGGAAATAATTCACGAAAACCGTGAACTATTGGCATCCGCTGTTTATCTTGGAATCATGGCCGATGTTCGACGGCAGGGCGGCCACCGGTCTGTTAGCCTTGCCCGAATTCCTTACGAGACTCCTCTCACCATGACGCGACATCCTTCGAGACGTTCCTCCACAGCCGGCCTCCGTCGCATTGCGCGGCGCTTGCGGTGCGAATCGCTCGAGCCGCGGCAGATGCTTCACGGCGGCGTGCTATCCGGCTTCGTGTTCATCGACGCCGATTTTGACGGCGCGCGCGACGACGGGGAACAGGGCGTGCCCGGCGTGCAAATTTCGCTTTCCGGCGGAGCGGTAGGCGCACCCGTAAATTTGACGGCCCTCACGCAGTCGGATGGTTCGTATGCGTTCAACGACCTAAATCCCGGCACGTACGCCATTGGCGAAAAGCAGCCAGACCCGTTGCTCAATGGCCAGGCTGCATCCGCCTCCACCGGCGCGACCGTCGGCGACAACCAGATTACGACGATCGCGCTCGGCGACGAACAAGCGATCGCGGGCAACAACTTCGGCGAGCGCGGTCTGCGGCCGGAGTACGTTAGCCTGCGGCTGTTCCTCGCCTCGACGCCCGCGGCGTCGACGATGCTTCGCGAAACGATCGCCAGCAGCGAAGAAGCGGCGGGCAACGTCGAACTAGCCGCGTCGATCCGCGCCGGCGAAACCCAACCACCGGTACAGAGCGACCCCAACGACGCACCGGTCGCCGCCGCCGACGTTTACACGGTCGGCGAGGGTGGCACGCTCACCGTACCGGCCGCGTCCGGCGTTCTGTCGAACGACACCGACGCCGACAACGACGCGCTCACTGTGCAAGTCGTCGCCACCGCCACGAACGGCGCATTAACGCTGAGTCCCGATGGCTCGTTCACGTACACGCCGACCGCTGGCTTCAACGGAACGGACACGTTCACCTATCGGGCAAGCGACGGCGAACTCACGTCGGCCGTGACGACGGTTACGCTCAACGTCGAAGGCGTCAACGACGCCCCCGTGGCGGCCGCCGACAGCTACTCGATCGGAAAAAACGGCACGCTGTCGATCGCCGCGGCGTCCGGCGTGCTGGCCAACGATACCGACGCCGAGAACAGCCCGCTCTCTGCGCAGCTCGTCAGCAACGTGGCCGATGGCACGCTGACGCTCAATGCCGATGGTTCGTTCACCTACGCTCCGCCATCTGGCTTTACTGGCAGCGTCACATTCACGTATCGCGCCAGCGACGGCCAACTGACGTCCAACGCGGCAACCGTCACGATCACCGTCACCAACACGAACCAAGCGCCCGTCGCCGCGGCCAACACGTACAGCACCAACGAAAACGTGACGCTGACCGTCAACGCCGGCAGCGGCGTGCTGACCAACGACACGGACGGCGACGGCGATTCGCTCACCGCGCAGCTCGTCGCCAACGTCGCGAGCGGCACGCTTTCCCTCGCGACCGATGGCTCATTCACGTATGCACCGAACAGCAATTTCAGCGGCGCGGACACGTTCACCTATCGCGCCAGCGACGGCGCGGCTACGTCAAACGTCGTCACGGTCACGATCACCGTCGTTGACGCTCCTGCGAACACCTTGTTCGGCGCGGTCACGACCGGTCCCTTCAATTCTTCCGGACTGCTCGGCGTTCGCACCGACCTTGTTTCCGGCGCTCCGGCAATCACCGCAACGCACGTCGACGGCGACGTCGACTACACCGGCTATTCGAATCCGCCAACCTATGGAAACCATCACGGCTTCGATCCCAACGGCACGGACGTCAATCCCGGCGTCACGCCGCGACCAACGGGCGTCTATACGACCGAGCAGCCCGACGAAGACCTGATCCACAATTTGGAGCACGGACACGTTTGGATCAGCTACAACCCGAGCTTCATCGGCAGCGGCAATCTGGCCGCCCTCGAGCAACTCATCCTTGACGGCAGCCCGAACGCCAACGGCGGCGGCGTGGGCGTGATCCTTACGCCGCGAGCCGCGAACGACGCGATGATCTCGCTGGCCTCGTGGGCACGCCTACTGAAGCTCGACAGCTACGATCCGGCGACGATTCGCAGTTTCGTCGAGACGAATCGCGGCAAGGCTCCGGAAGGGTTCATCACGCCGTAACCAGGCCAACGCCGGCGTGGCCGATCGGCCACAATCAAAATCTGGCCGGCAATTGTTGGCCGAATTGACGCCGATTGCTCAACCACAGAGAGCACAGAGTAGCCCTTGGCCACAACCAAACTCCATACTGAAACACGGAGGCACGGAGACACGGAGGAAAAAGGGAAAGTGATGAACGATGATCGATGAGTGATGAATGAGCGGCAATGCCACCTTACGATTGGAAGTGCCACTCATCACTCATCATTCATCATTCATCGTTCATCATTCATCGTTTGCATGTCCTCCGCGCCTCCGCGTTTTCAAGCGATGAATAAAACCTTCTCGTGACGCGAAGATTTGGAGCGTTAGCAGTACAGAGGACACGGAGACGATGCGCAAGCGCAGACCATTTCGCGCGGCGTCTACTTCTTTTTTTGCACGACCGTGCTGGCGGTCTTGTTCTTTGAGGTTGACCGCACTCGTCCGAAGCAGGCCAGGCACATGTCGTCGCTTTGCTCGCGCTGGCCGACGAATTGTTTGACATCGTCGAGGATGTGTCGGCCGAGGTCGGCGACGTTGGTAATCGGGGCGGCGACTTGTTGGTGAATCCGCTCCAGGCCGTAGATATCGCCTTGGGGGTTCATCGCCTCGCTGATGCCGTCGGTGTAGAGGGTCAGAAAGCTTCCGGCAGGTAGTTCGACTGAGACTTGTTCGAACTCGTAGTCGTCCAAAACGCCCAGCGGCAGCCCGCTCTGGTCGCCGCCGATTTCCGTGGCCTGAGAGTCGCCGATGCGGAGAATGGGCGGCATGTGTCCGGCGTTTACGATGGTGACGACGTGTTCGCGGGGATCGAGAACGGCCATGACCATCGTGACGAAGCGATCTTCCCACGCCGAGCGCGCCATGCCCGCGTTGAGCCGGCGAATCGCCGTCGCCGGAGACGGGGCGCTGGCGAGGCAATACCGCACGTCGGACGAGAGCCGCGCCATCAACAGCGCCGCCGCAATGCCCTTGCCGGACACGTCGGCGACGACGACGGCGATGCGTCCGTCGGGCAGTTCGACGTAATCGTAGTAGTCTCCGCCGACCTCGCGGGCGGCGCGATAGAAGTCGAAAAAGCAGTATCCCTCGACCGCGGCCGGGGCGACGGGCAACATGCTCTGCTGCACCTTGTGGGCGAGGTCGAGATCGTGCTGAACCTGTTGCTGGCGGATCGCCTGAGCGTGCAACTGCGCGTTGTCGATGGCGATGGCGGCTTGCAGGGCGACGCCGACGAGCACTTCGAGGTCGTCTTCCTGAAAGCGGCTCCGCTGGTCGAGCGTGTCGATTTGGATCACGCCGAGCACTTCGTCGTCGCCGTTGACGATCGGAGCGCACATCATCGAGCGAATGCGGAACTCGACGATGCTCTGGCTCATGTCGAATCGTTCGTCGCTGGCGGCGTCGGCCGAAAGGATCGCGGTTTTCGACTCGATCACCTTGTTGACGATGGTGCGGCTGATGCGGCTATCGTCCGTGCCGGGGCGGCGATGCTTGACCGCCCTGGGAATCAACGTGCCGTCGCGGGGCGAACGGAGCACGACAAAGCCGCGGTCGGCCTGGACAAAAATCTTGAACAGCCCGTCGAGGAGCCGCGGCAACACTTCGTCGAGCAACAACGTCTTGCTTAACGACTGCATGATCTCCAAGAGCGCCTTGAGCTTGACTTCCGGGCGCACGGTGAGCCGAACGCCGCCCTGGCTGCCGGTTACGTCGAGCCGGGATGTAATCGTCGACGTGCGGGTGAGCGCATCGTCGTCGATCAGCAGGGCGGGGGCCATGTCGGACGCCGGTCCGATGGGCGCGGACAATTTGACCGTCGCCGTGGCCGGGGTCTCCGCGAAAAACTCAAGCGTCAGATCGCAAATCCGTAACCGGTCGCCGTGTTCCAGTTCCTGGCGACCCTGAACCAATTGGCCGTTGAGAAAGGTGCCGTTGCGGCTGCCGAGATCCTCGATGTAATACTCGCCGTTGGTGCGGAGCAGGGCAGCGTGCTGGCGGCTCACGGCGGCCGAATCGAGCACGATGTCGCATTCCGGATGCCGACCGAGCACCATCCGATCGTCGACGATCGAGTGCTTGCGGCCCAGTTCGGTGCCGGCGAGAACTTGTAAGTACGGTGTATCCACGTTCTGCTCTCCGTCTAGCGGTCGGTGCCGCGAGACTGGCGACGCGACAAACTGCCGATACTCGACGATCTTATCGCGAATCGTCGTCGGCAAATCAACCGTCCGATTGTACGGCGAGCGGGGAAAGAACGTCAATCGAGTGGCGATGGTTTCACACCGGTTTCGCGACCGACTCACGCTCGTTTCACGTCGGCCAGGTCGCGGCGAAATGCTCGGTCTCCTTGTGTGGGACCGCACTGGCCAAGATAATTGCGAAATCTTGGCCGGTCGTCGGTATTTCGCGACTTGCACTACGGCAACTCCCTGGTAACTCCCGCTCCGCTCTGGCGGTCCCACGGCGCGTTCGATGAAACAAGTTTGGCTGCGAACGAACCGCCGCGTGATGCTTTTGATGGCCCTGCCGCTGGCCGTTCTCTTGCCCGTGGCGGTGGTGGCGATCGTCGATCCGTGGGAATTCGGTTGGGGTGTGCGCGGCGTGGGCATCGCGGTCGGCTTGCTGGCCGGACTGGGTTTGTTGGCGGCGTTGCTGTTGGCACGGCAGCCGAGGGTAGCGTTTGCCGATGGTCACGTGCTGTTTTACATTAGACTGGGCCGCGCGACGCCGATTCCCGTGGACGTGGTCGAGTGCTTTTTGCTGGGGCAGGGACCGGCGCTGCTACCGGGCGGTCAATACGCCAAGACGGCGACGACCACGGTGGTTGTCCGGCTCCGCGAACGAGCGGAAGCCTGGTCGCACGGCGAATTTCATCCGCTGTTGGCGGCGTGGTGCGACGGTTACATCACGCTGCGCGGGACGTGGTGCGAACCGCTCAGCGTCGAGTTGGTGAATCGGATGAACCGTTTGCTGCACGAGGCGGCTCAGCACGAAGCGGCCGTACAGAAATCTTCGCGCCAAGCGGCGGCGCAGCAGACTGCCGGTGGGAAGGATTCATCGACGTCGGACACATCCAAGGTTAGGGCATGACCGGACTGCTGGTAAGCGTGCGCGACGCCGACGAGGCGCGGCTGGCGTTGGCGGCCGGCGTTGACGTGATCGACGTCAAGGAACCGTCGCGCGGATCGCTCGGCGCGGCGTCGATGACGACGATTCGCGGCGTCGTCGATGCAGTGGCGGGGCGCGCCGTGGTGAGTGCGGCGTGTGGAGAGTTGCTCGATGCTTTCGGTTTGGACTCGGCGCACGACGGAATGCCGCACGGCGGGGAATTGAATGGTGTCGCGGCGGCGAAAATTGACACGGCGAAAATCGACACGGCGAAGATTGATTTGGCGAAGATCGGACTGGCCGGCTGCGACGCGCACGGCGATTGGCCGCGGCTGTGGCGACGTTGGGCAAAGACGCTGCCGCAGGGCGTGCGGCCGGTGGCGGTTGCGTATGCCGATCGGCATCTGGCTCGTTCGCCGCCGTGGGAAAACATCGTCGCACTGGCGGCCGAGGCGCACGCGCCGTACGTGTTGGTCGATACGTTCGACAAACGGGCCGGAATGCTGTTCGATCATTGGACGAGGGCGACGCTAGCGGCGTTTGCCGAGCGTGCGCGAGCTTCCGGCGTCGGTTTCGTGCTGGCCGGTTCGCTGCGGCGGGAGGATATTGGCCGGGTAAGGGAATTTCGACCAGATTTTGTCGCCGTTCGCGGCGCGGCGTGTCGCGGGGGACGATGCGGCGCGCTCGATCCGGCGGCGATCGAGCAACTTCTCGTCGCGCTGGGCCGACAGCCGGCGTCAGCGGAGTAGAAGTTGGGAATACCCGGCGGGGTTGATACGAACTAAGATGAATCGTGGCCGTATTAAGTGCATATCCCAAAACTGTAGGAGGCGAATCCTTTCGCCGAAAGCACTGTTAATCGCTGCCAAGCGATGCTTTCGACGAAAGGGTTCGCCTCCTAAAGTTCGCGAGACGGGCCGATCACGCGGGCAATTCGTGCGTGCGAGAATTCGTGATGTGGCATCTCACCTTGCGACGCCGTTGTGTTTGCCGCGTCGCTGTGGTTCTTGTAGCGACCGCTTGCGTGCTTGCGGGCGTTGCCGCGGCGAGCGGAGACGACGACAAGCCCGCCGCAAGCGCCAATGCGGATGTTTCGCCATCCGACGATGCGCCATCCGACGAGACGGCGGTCGTGCGGCCGGCGACAAAGGTTGCGCCGCTGGCGGCCAACGCGCTGCATGAGATTGCAGTGCTCGGCGACGGACGGTTCCGCCACGCCAGCACGCTGATTCATATCGCGGTGCTGCCGGATGGCAAGCGGTTGGTGGCCAGTGCCCAGGACGGCGCCGCGCGGTTGTGGGACTGCGAAACCGGCAAGGAGTTGCAGCGGTTCTACAACGGTCAGGGCGGGTACGTGTGGTGCTGCACGCCGCTGCCGGGCGGAGAGCAGGTGCTGACGTGCGGTTCGGATAGCCGCGTCATGCGGTGGGACGTCCGCACGGGCAAGGCTCTGAAAACCTACGTGCATTCGTCCGACGTGTTTCGTCTGGCGGTGGCGCCCGGCGGCGAGCGATTCGCCTCGACGGACAACGACAATCGCACGATTCTTTGGAACATGGCCAGCGGCGACAAGGTCCGTTCTTTCCGCGGCCACACCGATTCCGTCTACGGCGTGGCGATCGACGCCGACGGGCGGTTCCTGGTCACCTGCGGCGACGACAGATCGGTTCGCATTTGGGATTTGGCCGACGGCCAATCGCGGCACAAGCTGACGACTCACACCGACTCGGTCTATACGGCGGCATTTGCTCCGCAAGGCGTTCGGTTCGCCACGTGTAGCGACGACCATAGCGTTCGCGTGTGGGACGCCGAGAGTGGCAACGAAGTTTGGCACGTCGCGTTGCCGGACACGGTGTATGTGATCGCCTGGTCGCCGGATGGAAATCGCATCGCGGCGACGTGCAAGGACAAACGCATTTACGTGCTCGACGCCAAGGACGGCAAACAGACGCTGTCGATCGCGGTCGAACTCGGCTATCACTGGCCGGTCGCTTTTTCGGCGGACGGCAAGTCGCTCTATTCCGGCGGCAGCGGGCTGGTGTGGCGATGGGACGCCCAGAGCGGAAAGCAGTTGTTTCCGATTCCGGACGAGAAGCCGCTGATCGGCGCCGTGGCGTCGCTGGCGATCGGGCCCGACGGCGAAACGGCGTACCTGTGCGGGCAAGACGCGCAGATTCATGTGTGGAACGTGGCCGAGCGGCGGCGAACGGCGCTGTGGCCGATGGAAAAGCCGATCGAGTCGCTCGACGTATCGCCCGACGGCGGAAAGCTACTTGCGGCGGACGACGCCAACGTGCATATCCTCGACGCCGCGACGGGCAAGGCGACGGCGACGCTCAAATGCGGCGAGAACCTCAGCGCGGCCGCGTTCGTCGACGGCGGGCGGCGAGTGGTGACGATCGGACGCGAACAATCGGCCTATCTTTGGGACGCAGCCACCGGCCAGCGAGTGGCGACGCTGTCGGGGCACCAGCAGTCGATCGAGAGCGTTTGCGTTTCGGCCGACGGCGACCGCATCGTCACGGCCGCCGGCGACGGCACGGCGCGGGTCTGGGGCGCCCACAGCGGCAGTGAGTTGAGCCGCATCGGTACACTGACGAAAAACGCGCAGAACACGATGCGGCTACCGACGTTTCTGGCGGATAATCGCTCGCTGGCGGTGGTCGACGATAACAAGCAAATGAAAGTATTTCTCGCGCCGAGCCTCGCCGACGACGCCACGGCCAGCGCCGAGGAAGTTCGCTCGCTGGTCGCGGCCCTGGCCAACGACCGGTATCGAATTCGCCAGGACGCCACCGAGCGGCTCGTTCGCGTCGCGGGCACGATGCGCGAGCATTTGCAAAACGTGTCGACAGAAGATCCCGAGGTCGCGTGGCGATTGCGGCAGATCATGTTGGGCTTCGACCGTGGCGAGTCGCCATCGACCTTGTTGGGCAAGCCGCTCGCACTGGCGGATGCTCCGCAGAGCCTTGCCGTGCATGGCGACGGCATCCATTTCGCCGCCGTGCTGCGCGTCGACGCCGCGGCATCAATCGTGATCGGCCGTTTCACGAAGGACGGCGCCAAGACGCTACGCACGATCGAAACGGGCCGCAGCCCGAACCAGGTCGCGTTCAGCGCGGACGGCCGACGGATGTTCGCCGCCAACCGCGACGGGACGGTCAGTGTGTTCGAGTGCGATTCGGCCGGCAGCGATCAGTGAAGATCGACGTCGGCGGACGCCGAGCCGCGAACGTCCGATTCTTCCGCGACGTGGCGACGGCGGGCCCGCAGACGCGACGATGCCCGATCGTCGTGACGGCCTGGTGATATGGCGCTCGGATCGTCCGACGGCGAACGAAGAACCGCGGACGTGCCGGTCCGCGCGATGCGTCGAGTGGCGGTCGGCGGCAGAGTTGGCGGCAGCGTTGGCGCCGACATCGCCGCTTGGCGGGCAAGTGGAGCCGCGCCGATTGCAGCGGCAAACACCGCATCGGCCGCCGCAGGAGACGTGGCCGACACCGCCGGCGACGGCGACGCCGGGGCGGCGGGCAGCGTGGTGGACATCGCGTTGCGAATGTGGATCAGGTCGACGACATTGACGAGGCCGTTGGCGTCGACGTCGCACAGCGCGTCGAATTGCTCGTCGCCTACCGAGGCGAAGGCGTGTTGCCGCGCCGCGGCCAGATCGGCCATCGTGACGCTGCCGTCCTGGTTTGCATCGCCGGGCAGCACATTGAAACTGAACAGAAAATCGCCGCCGCGCGTGCCGTCGCCGGAGGGAAAGACATTACCGGCATCGATCCATTCGCCGTCGAGACGGTTGCCGGCGGCGTCGAGCGTCTGTTCGTTTTCCAGGTCGAGCAGCAGACGGTCGGCCGCAATCGGCACGGCGAGGGTCCAGGTGATCGATTGGGCGGCGACGCCGGGCGCGACGCTGGGCGTGAGTGCGTATGCCGGTACGTTGACGCCGGAAAGCGCGAGCGTCGTGGCCGTGACCGTGACCGGCTCGTCGAACGTGAGCGTGATGCGGTCGATGTTGGTGTGCGGCAGCGGCAGCAGTTGGGCGGCGTCGCCGACGGCAAAGTCAACGTCGCCGACGGTCCACGACGAGCCGCCGACGCTGACGCCAGTGACACGCGGTCCGACGAGGTCGGCGTCGCCGCGGCCGGGCGAACCGCCGTTGACGCCGACTTGCCAGTTGACCGGGTCATTGCCATAGGCCAGCGGCGTTTTGCGAATCAGCGAAGGGCCGTTGCCGTCGGCGGCCGCCGGCCACGGCGAATTGTCGCGATACGAGACCAGATCGACCGTGTAATAAGGAACGAAGCCCGGCTGTTGCGATTCGGGCGGTTCCGGGACGCCGGGGCGCGACAATTCGAGCGTCTCGCCAGCTTTGGAAAGCGTTTGATCGGGAAACGCGTCGCTGAACGAGTAAATCGGCACGCCGGCCGGCACGGCGTTCGTCGTGCGGAATGTTGCCGGATCGTCGTCGACGAGCAGCAGATATCCGCCGGCGGGGATCGTGACGTTTTCGGGGAACGTGAAGGAGACGCCCTGCGTGAATTTCCAGGTGTTCGTGGGGCGGAGCGGATCGAACAGCTTGACCGGCTGGAGCGTCGGATTGTGCAGCTCGATGAAGTCTTCGCCGGCGCTGGGGTGGTACATGATCTCGGAAATCACAATCGGCCCGACGGCGGGGGCCGTGTTGGCGCTGCCGCGAGTGAGGCCGGACATGACGGCGAAGTCGGCCACGCCGGTGCTGGTCACGTAGCGGCCGAGCGACACCGGATTGTCCGTAGCGCCGAACTGGCGGAAGTCGCCGTAGATTTCGCCGCCGGGACCGAGCGGAGCCGTGACCACGATTTCGTCGCCAAGCTCGCTGAAGGCAAACCCATTGACGCCGTTGCCGAAGTGAAATTGCTGTGTGAACACGGCGAATCCGCCGGCGGCGATCGTCGTATTGGCGGGGATCTGATACAGCATCGGCTGGTTGGGCTTGTCGCTCAGATACCAACCGTCGATATCGACAGCCGACGTGCTGGTGTTGTACAGTTCGACCCAGTCGAGCGGCGCGACGTCCTGGTGGGCGAGCAGTTCGTTGACGACGATCGCGCCTGGATAAAGGCCGACGTCGGCGGCATTGGGCGAACCGCCGATGCGGCTGCTGGCGTGCCAGCCGCTGGGCAGATTCCAGTTGGCGAGCGGCTGGTTCGGATCGCGGACGACGAGCGAATGCCCGACGCCGTCAGCCGCCGCAGCCCAAGTGTCGACGTAAGTGAAGGATTGGATGATCGCGCTGGACGCATCGCGGAGAGTGACCGTCTCGCCGCCGTCGCTCAGCACGCCGCCGTACGTGCCGGCGATCGGAATCGAGACGCCATAGCGCTCGCGGAACGCCGCGACGTTCTTGACGATCACCGCCCGAGCACCGGGCGCAAGCATCGACGCAGGGAACGTGAAGCCGACGCCATCGCTGAAATTCACGCCTTGCATTTGCCGTGCGGAGACGCCGGCGTTCTGGATTTCGATGAATTCGAAGTCGGAGTTGTCGACGGCGACGCTGCCGGGGCCGGGAGGGAGCGGATTGAAATGTATTTCGGTGACGACGAGGTCGCCGGCAAGCGCGAGGCGGCATTCGAGAGGTTCGACGCGCGGCCGGCGGGCTGCGCGGCGCGAACGCGACGGCGGACGCGATGGAGGACCGGACAGGCGGCGAAGCGAGCGCAGCGGATTGGTCCAGCGAAAACGCATGGCGTCGCGGGGTTTGGCGTGGCGAGAGCCGTCGACGATGTGGAAAGGCGCGATCCATCGCCGCCCAGCAGCACGGCGGCGCGTGGCGGCGTTCGGCTGGGGGAGCAAAATGCAAACGCCCAGCCTATACGCCAGTATATTTGCCGCCGGCGGCAAAAGACAGCGTTTGGCATGGGCAGCCGACGGCACGACGGCCACCGGGAATCGACGAAACGGCGAGGTTTCGAGCGGTGTAGCGCCGTGGTGCTAGTCACCCGCGGTTTCGACAGGAAAGACGTCGGCGAGGAGTATGTCCAAAGCGGATTGGATGTGGTCGGACATGGCTTCGGCGGCGCGTGGACCGTCGTGGACCCGCAGGGTGTCGATAATCCGCAAATGCTGCTCGTAAGCGAGCAGCAGGCGGTCGTCGCGGCGGCCGGCAAGCCGCTGGAAAATGGGGACGAAATTACTGTAGCGGCGGACTTCGTCGGCGAGTTTGCGGTTACCGCAATGGCGGGCGATCGAGGTGTGCAACTCGGTGTCGAAGACGAGGGCCTGGTGCTGGTCGATCGAGGTGGTCGAGGGGCGAACCGCGGCGGCGATATCGTCGAGGCGGGCGATTTCCACGGCAGCGATTCCGTCGGCAGCCAATCTGGCTGCGCCGGATTCCAGGCATTGGCGGACCTGGTATACCTCGACCACCATCTGGCGGGTCATGGTGCGAACGGTCGCGCGGCGATTGCGGCCGTTTTCGACGAGGCCGTCATTCGCCAGCCTGTTGAGGGCTTCACGAACCGGAGTGCGGCTCACACCGAACTGCTCGGCCAGATTGACCTCGCTCAGTTCATCGCCGCCGACCAGTTGGCCAGAGAGAATCGCCGAGAGAAGGCGTTCGTAAACGACTTCGCCGAGCGACTGGCGAACGACCGGTATCGTGGACGGGAAAATGGATTGCACGCGGGCACCGTGACCAGGCTTTTTGGGATCGGAACCGGCAGATATGTTTTTTGTATACTGTTGACAGTATACCATCATTGGGCTTATGCTGGCAAATGGATTTGACCGATTCTGGATGCTCAGGCAAGTTCGGTGAATGCTTCGCCGTCCATCGCAGGCTCCATACAATTGAATAAGATTCCGCCGGGATCATACGTCGAGGATGGACATGCCGACAGCCCATCAATCGCGAAACGCAAACGGTCGACGCTGCTTGAAGCGGCGGTTCATTATCGCGGCAGCCGTCGTAGCATTTGGTTATTTTTGCCTGTGGGCGATCGATCCGACTAGAGCCGCAGACGAAAAAACGCCGGTCGCTGGTGCGGTCGAGGCAAGCGACTTCGGTGATCGGATCGCGCCGCTGTTAGCGCAGAACTGTCTGCATTGCCACAACGCCAGTCAGGCGGAAGGCAATCTCAATCTCACGACTCGCGAGCGGATGCTCGCGGGCGGCGATTCCGGCGCGGTGATCGAACCGGGTAACGCCGACGACAGCTATTTGATCGCCCGCATTCGCGACCACGAAATGCCGCCGGAAGGCAAAGGGAAGCCGCTTTCGGACGCCGAAGTCTCGGCGCTCTCGGCGTGGGTGAATGCGGGGGCGAAGTGGCCCGCGGGGCGAACGATCAGCGAACTCGACTACACGACGGACCGGCGTGCCGGGCGAGATTGGTGGTCGTTGGCGGTGGTGGTTCGTCCGCCGCTGCCAGTGCGGTCCAATAGCTCGCCCGTCGAAGCGGAGGCGGTCGGCGGCGGCGAAAACAACAGCGTCGACCGATTCGTTCGCGCGAAGCTTGCCGAGCGACAGTTGCCGCCTTCGGCCGAAGCCGATCGCGTGACGCTAATCCGCCGCGCGT
>JBBDYI010000271.1:0-16913 GCA_040901705.1 Pirellulales bacterium
TCAACTCCAGCACGGTGCTGTTCGTGCCGGACCACGTCATGCGGTCGAGCGTGATCGTGCTGTTGGTGCTGCGGATCGATTCGCCGAGCGCGTCGGCGTATTCCATGTCGACGAAAGCAAGGCGGTTGTCTTGCGTGGTGTTCGTAAAGCGGATGCCGTTCCACGCGGACGTGCTGCCGGGATTGGGGCGCATGCGGATGTGCAGCAGATCGGTTCCTTCGGCAACGAGACGGCCGTTGACGGTGAGACCGAAACCGGGGTCGGCGTAGATCGTTGTGCCGGGTTCGATGGTGAGCGTCGCGCCGGCGGCGACCGTTACGTTGCCAATAACGCGGTACGGTCCGTTGGCCGACGTCCAAGTCGTGTTGGAATTGATCGTGCCGGAGACGTTTTGGACGGAGCCGTCTTCGTACCAGATGTCGATGGTGCGGCGGTCGATTTCGGTGTCGTTCTCGTCGAGTTCCTGGACGAGCACGCGGTTGATGCCGGGCTTGAGGGCGACGCCAGCGCCCGCGCCGGGCGCGACGCCGAGCAATTCGAGATCGAAGCTGATATCGGAACTGGTGGGACCGGCCTGGTGAATTTCGACGGCCAGCACGTTATCGCCGGCGACGAGCGTCGCCGGATTGACCGGGTATTCAAAGAAAGCGTTCTCCGTGCCGGTCGCGCCGAGCGCCGGCGTGGAGAAGTCGGCGTCGGGGGCGAGATTGTCGCGGACGATCTCGACGCCGTTGAGGTAGACGGCCGCGCCGTCGTCGCGGACCAACCGCAGCGTGAGTTCGGTAAATTGCGCGGGGTTGGTGACGTTGAACGTGTGGCGGAAGTACGTCGTTATCAGGTTGTTTGCATTGCAGGCGGGCGCCGAGGGGCCGCAGTTGACGACCGTGGCTTCGTCGCCGTCGCCGTAGCCGAGCTGCGCAGGTCCGGACGCCCAAGCCGCGTCGTTAAACGACGAGCTACCGAACCAGGTAGCGTCGTTGGGGTTATGCAGCGGGACGCCGCCGCCGCCGGTTTGGCCGTCGTGGTTGCTGCCGTTGTCGAGGTAGTTCCACGTCGTGCCTCTTTGCAAAATCGTCGAGCCGACGCCGCCAGTGAGTCCCCACGTGCCGGCCTGCGAATTGAGCATGGCGGCGGTCCCGTCGACGAGTACCTTGTGCGTGGCGAGCATGTTCGCCGTGCCGGTAATCGCGGTGGTCGAGGAAAACGTTGTCTGCGGGAATCCGCTTACGACCGGCAGCGACGTGGCGACGGTGAAGTTGGTCGGAATCTGCGACAGGACATAGGCGTTGCGCGTGGCGGCAAACGCCTTCATGGCGTCGATGGTTGCCTGCGGCGTGAAATTTCCGAGCGTGTTGTCGAGCAGGGGATTGAGAATGGCGGGAGAGAACGTCGTATCGATCAGTCGGGTGAGCGCGCTGTAATACTTCGGCAGCACGTCGGGGTGGAGCATCAGCCGGGCGACATTGGGGATGTTCGACGTATTGGCGAAGCGGTAGATGCTGTCGTTCGTACCGCCGGGGTTGTCGCCCTGACCGAGGATCGTGTCGAGATCGTGGGGCAGCAGGACGAACCGCGTATCGATCTCACCGCGATACAGGATGTAATCGTCGCCGTAGCCGTTGGCCAGTGTGGTTTCGTTGTCGGCGAGCAGCGTGTGCAGGGCGATTTCCTCGAGCCACTGATCGATATTGAGCACCTGGGCGACGCGGTCGACGCTGAAGCTGGCCGGCTCGGTGGGGTCGAGCGTGTCGCAGGTTGTGGTGGCCGGGGCGGCCGGGCGCGACAGCTCGCACGTCAGGCGGATGACGTCGCTGTAGTCGGCTTCGCTGGCGTTGGTCAGCTTGTCGTAGGGATTGACGTACGGACCGGGATCGGGGCCGAGGTAATTGAGCGGCGCCTGGTGGTTCAAGCCTCGGTAGGCGTTGCCGTTGGGGTCGGGCGCGAATTGATTCTGGAACAGGTCGCTGTTTTCGACTTCCTTGGCGACGTAGGAACCGAACTGCGGAGAGCCGGCGTTAGCCGGATTGACGTTGTTGACGCGAAGTTGGACGGCGGTGGCTTCGGCGGCTTGTTGGCCCGCGGTGCGGAAGATGGCGCTGCCGGCGACCTGCGAGTGGGTGTATTGCGAATTGAGATTGATGGCGCTCTGACCGTTCCAGGGATCGGCGCTGGTGAGATTGAGCCGCATGGTCGGCGGGTTGCGGGTGCGGCTGCTGGCCCCGCGGTAGCGGATACCGGCGTTGTGGCGGACGTCGACCTCGCCGCCGAACGCGGCGACGAAGGTAACGTTTGCCTGGGCGTCGCTTCCGCGGCTCTGATTTATGAATTTGTCGTGCTCGGCCCCGGTCATGACGAGGCGGAAGTATTGCTGGTCGACGAGCGAAATCGTGTCGTCGACCTGGTACAGGGCGTTGGCGCCTTGCGTTTCGAAGTCATCGGTCGCGGCGGGCCACGTGCGAACGCGGTTGCCGGCGTCGCGGGCGCGGACGTAATACTCGACGATCGAATCGCCGGCCAACGCGGGAAGCATCGCGCCAAACTGGCGATCGTCGGCCGCGCCGTCGCCGTGCAGGCCGTCGTCGAACATTACGACCTCGATCCAGGGGCCGGGCGTGACGGCGGTGGCGTTGCGGTAGTACACGGAAGCCGTCAGGCCGGTGGATAGTTCGTCGCGAAGGTCGGCGGTGACGATAACGGAATCGGTCGAGCGGGGAATTTTCGGCGAGTTTTCGACGTTCGAGATCAGCGGCGCGATGTTCGCGCTGGCTGCCGAGTTCTCCGCGCCGGGCGTGCCGGTCGCCGTGGCGCTCGATGTCCAGTTCTGGCCGCGATTGTTCGACATCAACGGGTTGACGAGTTCCAGCGAGGAGGAGCGGAACACGGTCGCCGTGCCGGGGTCGTTGTCGTCGTCGTAGAACGCACCGCCGTCGTGAAAGGCGATCCACTTCCAGCCGGAAGTCGACGACACGTCCGGTACGAGCCGGCGAATCGCCCAATCGCCGTCGTCGGCGTATGCGACGGTGTCGACGACCTGACCGAAATTGTCGGACAGCTCGATCGTCTCGCCGCTGTTGCTAAGCTGGCCGGTCCAGCCGCCGATGACCGTGCCGGAGAACGCTGGATTGGCCGCCGCAAACGCCGCGACGTCGGCCGCCACGACGAGGAAACCGCCAGCGGGAACGCTGGCGGATGGGAACGTGAAGTTGACGCCGGCCGTCAATTGCCAACCAGCGACATTGACCGCCTGGCTGCCGATGCTCTTCAGCTCGATCCATTCCTCAAGAACATTTTCCGACGCGGGATGATACATCACTTCGTTGATGACCAGCGCGCCGGCGAGATTCGCCGCGCCGGGTGTGGCGGGGAAGAAATAGCTCGGCGTCAAATCGCCGACCGACAGCCCGTACGACGTGTCGGACGATTGCGGCGGGAACGTCGGGGAGTAATCGCTCACGACCGTCGTGCCGTCGGATGCGATCAGGCCAAGGTACTCGCCGTTGTTCGAAAGGCGGAAGTTCGTGTGCAGCGGCAAGCCCGGCGTCACGCGGTTTTTGTTCGACGCCCAGACGATCAAATAGCCGTCTGGCGGAATCGTCGTGGCGGGGAATTGCCACTTGGTCGGGTTGGCCGCGTCGTCGGTGAGATACCAGCCGGTCAAGTCGCGGGGAATCGTGCCGGGATTGTGGATTTCGATCCAGTCTTCGAAGCTGCCGTCCTCGTCCTGGATCGAGTTGTTGTTTTGGGCGAGGAATTCGTTGATGCGGGGCGGAACGTCGACGCCGGTCGTCGTGCTGAAGTTCGTGGTCGGCGACGCCCACGTTGCGCCGGCGGCGTTGGTGGCCAGCGCGCGATAGAAGTAGGTCGTGTTTGCGGTCAAGCCGGCGATGGCGGAGGCGTGGGTGCCGACGGCGACCGTGCCGAGATCGACGACGTGGTCCCAAGCGACGGCGTTCGTGCCGGCGTCGTTGTCGCCCCAATAGAGTTTGAGATTGGGATTCTGAAAGCCAGTGTCGGTGATTGCGGCGCGAAGCGTGGCGGTGGCCGCGCCGACGTTCGTCGGGCTGAGATTGTTGATGCCCGGCGCAGCGACGAGCGTGAACTGGCCGCTGAATGCGGAATTGGGAGCGTTTCCGGTCGAGGTGAGCGCGCCGGGCGCGATGGCGACGCTCTTCGTGCCGGCGCTCATCGCGCCGCCGAGCGTGAATGTGATCGTGTCGGCGTCGTTGATCGTGAATCCGGTCGCCGCGACGCCGTTGACGGTGAGATCCGAAGCGGCCACCGACGCGGCCTGGACCGGAGCATCGAAGTTCACCACAACCTGTGTCGGCGGTGAAGTCAACGTCGCGCCGCTGGCCGGCGTGGTCGAAGTGACGCTGAAGTTCGGAGCAATGACGTTGATCGTTGCCGTGCCGACGGCGGTTCCGCCCGTGCCGTCGGAGACGGTGTACGTGAACGTATCGACGCCGCCGAAGGTGTTCACCGGATCGTAGCTGAACGTGCCGTTGGGATTGAGCGTGAAGCTTTGGGCGTTGTTCGGGCCGGCGAGCAACGTCGCGGACAGGGCATTGCCGTCGGGATCGCGGTCGTTGGCCAGGACGCCGAATGTGCCGCCGGCGACGGCCAAGGCGAGGTCAAAACTGATGTCGCTGGCCGCATCGGGCCGCTGGTGGACTTCGACGGCGAGCGTGTTCGTGCCGGTGACGAGTGGGTTGCCGCCGGGAAGCAAAGTGAGATCGACGAGATACGCGAACAGCGTGTTTTCGGCGTCGGGTTGTGCGCCGGCGATTTGATTGAACGCCGCGGCGGCGATGAGGTTGTCGCGGACGATCTCAACGCCGTTGAGGTAGACGGCGATGCCGTCGTCGCGGATCGCGTGCAGCGTAAGGCGGGAGATTGCCGAGGCGTCAGCGACGTTGAACGTGCGTTGGAAGTAGTAGGTTGTCGCGCTGGCGGCGAGCGTGGTGGCTTCGTCGCCTTCGCCGAAACCGAATTGGGCCGGCGCGGCCGCAGGATGCCAACCGGAAGCCGCGGCGGGGTTGAAGCCTGCATTCTTCCAGGTCGGATTCGTCGCCGGCTGATTCGAGCCGTTGTCGCTGTAGAACCAGGTCGAGCCGAGCGGAACGAGCGTCTGGCCGACGCCGAGGTTTGCCGCATAGCCGGCAAGATTGGCCGACAGGACGCCGGACTGAGCGACGGAGTAGCTCTCGCTGGCGACCGTCGGATTGTCGGGCGACGGCACGACGTTGATCGTGACGGTAGCCGGAGTCGAGGTCTGACCGCCGGCGGTGATCGTGTATTGGAAGCGGTCCGTGCCCGAAAAGTTTGGGTTGGGCGTGTAGGTAAACGCTCCGGTCGTCGGATTGACGGAAAGCGAGCCGTTGGTCGGACCCTGGCCGGGGACAAGCGACAGGCTGGTGATCGGGTCGCCGTTGGCGTCGAAGTCGTTGGCGAGCAGGTTGGCGGTCGTCAATTCCAAGTCGAAGCCGGCGTCGGAACTTGTGAGATTGAACTGGTGCAGCTCGTAGGCGATGGTGTTCGCGCCATCGTGCAACAATCCAGCGACGTTGATGATGAACGGCAGGTAGGAACCTTCGTCGCCTGTCGCGTTAGCAAAAGTCGTCGTATCGACGGGGCCGGAATCGAGCAGATGGCGAAGAACCTCGGTGCCGTTGACGTACAGAATGCCGCCGTCATCGGAGAGGAGGTTGACGCGGAGGCGATTCACGGCGGCCGCGCCCGTGACGTTGATCGTGCGGCGGAAGAGATAAGTAGTGACGGCGTTGTCCGTGCCGTTGGCGGCGTCGTCGATTCCGTCGAGTGGAGTTTCGCCGACGCCAATGTTCAATGCATCGATCGGGCCGGCGAAGATGCCGTTGCCCGTCTGCCATGCGCCGATCGAAGCGGTGCTGGAGGAGGTGTTGAAGTTTTCGGCGTACCAGGGATCGCCCTGCGCGTCGACCGGATAGCCTTCGGGCGCCGCCGCGGGGTTGGTCTGCTGGCCGTTTTGGATCTGGTCGAGGTAGTCCCACGTCGAGCCGCTCGCAATCAGCAGGTTGCCGCCGGTCGGTATGCCGACGGCGAGCGTCGCGTCTTCGGCGACGTCGTAAGTGTCGTTGATGGCAGTGGGCGGAACACCGGTGCCTGTTACGGTTATCGAAACGAGGGCGTTGCTCGGTCCGTCGTTGTCGCGGATGAGGTAGCGGAATTGGGCCGTGCCCGCGTAGCCGGCGTTGGGCGTGAACGAGAAACTGCCGTTTTGACCGATCGTCACGGTCCCGACGGGTTGCTGCGTGATGGAATCGACGGCCGGACCGGACACCGTCGATACGGTGTTTTGATTAGCGACGCCGTCCCAGTAGAATACGCCGAGCGATCCGCTGACTGCGCCCAAACTGTCGTTCGACAGCAAACTGGGCGAACCGTCGCCGACGTACAGTTCCGCGTCGAAGCCGATGTCGCTACTATTAGCGTTTGACTGGTGGAGTTCGACGGCCAGGATGTTGTTGGCGTCGGGCGTGAGGTTAACGCCGGAAAACGTGAACGTTTGAAATAGCGTTTCGTCCGTTTGACCGCTGAGCGCAGGATCGTTGGCGGCGAGCGTTCCAGTGGGAAGATTCGAGCGAAACACTTCGGTCCCATTGACGTAGACCGCGCAGCCGTCGTCGCAGAGGATGCGGCCGCTGCCAGAGTCCGCGCCGGGGTTCGCCGAGAAACTTTTGCGAAACAGGGCGGTGACGAGTGAGCCGTCGCCGCCGGAACTCGACGTGTAGTTGAGATTGAGCTGCGTTTGCGGCCCGGTGAGGCCATCGATGCCGTCGATCGGCGCCGTATAGGGGGCGACTTCCGTGGGCGCAGATTGCCAAGCGCCGAACGAAGGGTTGGCCGTGTTGTAGCCGACGTCGTTCCAGTCGGACGGTTGGTTGGTGTCCGGATACGTTATATTCGCGCCGGTACGTGCGATGCCCTCGAACCGCAGCCAGCCGGCGCGCTGGGACACGGCAAGCGCCTCGCCGGCGGTCAGCGTGGTGTTTTGCGGCGTCGAATACAGGTCCGGGCTGGCCGTGACGGCGAGTAGCTGCCGCTGTTCGAGCGGCTCGAGTCGGCAACTGACTTGCCGTCGAGTGGCGTTCGTTGCTCTAGCCGCCCGTGTATTTAGCCCTACCAACGACAGTGCGCGGCGTAACGATCGACTCATATCGGCAGGTTTCCTCGTGGTGTACGACTTTGCCGCGGGCGTCGGGCGATTTCTCGGTCGAGTGCGTTTTTTTGATCGCGGTCGTCGACTAATGCGATGAGAAAATGACCACAAAAAAGTGACGACGCGGCGGCGGGCCAACCCGTTGGATGGTTGTCGGACGAAGGGAGTTGGGCACCGTCGGCCGGCGGCTACGAAACGAACTGGGGTATTGGGCCGGATGAGATTCGCGAAGATTCCCGCCCAAAGAGTCGGCTTACCGCCAACGCCACACGAAGCGCATGCCGGTCGATCGACACGCGCCAAGCGCCCAGTCAGGAAGATATGCGGCCCCACCAGCCGATAGGCGTTATTTTAGTTGTGCCGCGAATGCCGGTCAAACAAAAAGCTCGCGTTGCGAAAACAATTCGGTGGGGGTTCTGCCGGTCCGCTGGGGGATGCGCGACGGCGGGTGGTTCTCGACGGTAGAGGCGGCGGAAGGAAAATCGCCTTTACTTCACCGGCCGTAGGACGACGCGCCGCAGGTCCATCACCGCCGCACCGGGTTTCGTCTTGGGCCGCACCGCGAGCGTCTGTTTGCCGGCGGGTAGCTCGACCTGGCCGATGGTGAAGAGGATCATTTGCTGGAAGTGGCCGGTGTCTTGGACGGTGAAATTGAGCGTCGCGCGGCCGACCGCGATGGCGACTTCCGCGCCGCCGCTGCCCTTGCCGCAGCCTTGCTGGAATTCGACTTCGTAAGTGCCGGCCGCGGGGACATCGAATTCCCATTCGGCCCAATCTTCGACGTTGGTCCAGTAGCCGAGGACGTTCTTGTAGGGCTGAGGTTCGTATTGGAGCTTCTGGCCGTGCGTGCGGGCGTTCTTGGCGAGTAGCCGGATGTCGCCCTCGGCTGGAGTGACTTGCGGCTTGTGGCCCTTGGTCGCGGCGTTCATCGCGCTGCGCCATTGCCGCCAGTCTGGTTCGGTGGCGGCGGCGGTTGGCTTGGGGACGAGTCGCGACGGATCCTGGTCGACGTAGAGTCGGCGGTGGAGGGCTTCGTCGAAGTCGGGATTCGGCGTCGGCATGTGGGCGCCGACGCTTTGCCGCCACGTTCGCAGTTCGGCCAGCAACTTTTCGGCATGCGCCGGTTCTGCCGCGGCAAGATTTTTGGTCTCGCCGATGTCGCCTGCGAGGTCGTACAGTTCGACGCTACCGTCTTCGTATTGCTCGACGAGCTTCCAATCGCCGCGGCGTATCGCACCGGCGGGGCGGCCGCCTTGGTTCGTGTAATTTGGGAAGTGCCAATACAACGCGCGGTCGTCGATCGATGCGCCGCGAAGGAGCTTGGTGATATCGACGCCGTCGAGCGGGCCGATTGTTTTGGCGGGATCGACGCCGGCGGCGCGCAATAGCGTTGGAACCAGGTCGGTCAACACGACGGGCGTGTCGCACGTGCTGCCCTCGGCAACAGCGCCGGGCCAGCGGACGATGAGCGGTTCGCGCAGTCCGCCTTCGTAGAGATAGCCTTTGCCGGCGCGAAACGGGCGGTTGTACGTGGCCGGCGTGCCGGGTAATTCGAGAACGTGCAGACCGCCGTTGTCGCTGGTGAAGATGAAGATCGTGCGTTCGGTCAGAGCGAGCGCATCGATCTTGGTCATCAGGCGACCGACCGTGTCGTCGAGCGTTTCGATCATCGCGGCGTAAACCGGATGAAAGGCGTCGCGGTTTTTCTCGACGAGCTGTTCTTGGGCGGCGAGCGGAATGTGCGGCGTGTTGTGCGCGACGTAGCAGAAGAACGGATGGTCGCGATTTTCGTCGATGAACTTTTCCGCGGCGGCGGTGATGGCGTATTCGCCCTTGCCGCCTTCTTCGCGGGTCGGTTTGGTATTTGCGGGCGGCATGACGACGGTGTCGAAACCTTGCTCGCGCGGCGAAAAGCCCGCCCCGCCGAGATGCCATTTACCGAACAGGCCGGTCGCGTAGCCGGCGTCCTTGAGCACTTCGGCGATGGTCACTTCTTCGAGCGGTAATCGGCCTTCGATCCGCGGCTGTAGCAGACGCTGCGAAGGTGCGTCGGGCCGGCCGGGCAGATAGTTCGTCAGGTTCAGCCGCGCCGGGCATTTGCCGGTCATCAGCGCGGCGCGGGACGGCGAACAGATCGACTGGGCGGAGTAGGCGCAGGTGAACCGCATTCCCTGCGTCGCGAGCCGATCGAGGTTGGGCGTGCGATGGTCTTGGCGGCCGTAGCAAGCGAGGTCGGTGATGCCAAGGTCGTCGGCGAATATCAGCACGATGTTGGGTTTGGCCAACGCGGCGTTCTGTTCCGCTGGGCAAAGCGAAGCAGGCACGCAAGCGATCAACAGCACCAAGGTGAAAACCAGCACTCGCATCATCACAGACTCCCGTCTCTAGTGACTCCCGACTCCTGTCTCCTATCTCCTGTCTCCTGTCTCCTGTCTCCCGCACGCTATCCAAGTTTCCAGCCGGTGCGATACTCGCGGCGGATGAACTTGTCTGCTTCCGGCGCGCTGGTCGCCGTCATTTTTTCGGGATTCCATTCGAGCTTCTTGCCCGCGCGAAAGGCGACGTTGCCGAGGTGATTCGCTTCGGTGAGCCAGCCGGCATACTCGAAATTGCACGTCGTCGGCTCGCCGGTCTTGCAAGCGTGAATCCATTCGGCGTGATGCCCGCGGGATTTGGGAATCGTGACGACCTGGCGATCGACTCGGTTCTTTTCCTCGGGCAGCAAGACGTACTTGAAATAGTCGGCCAGCAGCATGCCGTCGTCGCCGACGAAGAGCACGCCGTCGCCCCATTGCGGGATTTGCTTATCCTGCCACAGCTTGGGCTTTTCGATGCCTTGATGCCAGGAGAGCTTCACTGCCGGCTGGTCGCCTGCGGCGGCGTACTCGTAGTCGACGCTCATGGATGCCGGCGCGAGTTCGGCGTGCGGCGGCGGCCCGTGGGCTTCGATGGTTTTCGGAGCTTTCAGCCCCAGTGCCCAGAACGGCAGGTCGATGCGATGGCTGCCGAGGTCGGACATGGTGCCGTTGCCGAAATCCCACCAGCGATACCACTTCGGGCCGGGCACGTAGACGTTGTTAAACGGCCGCTCGGGAGCGGGACCAAGCCACAGATCCCAATCCAAGTCCTTGGGAATTGGGTCGGCGCCCGGTGGGCGATCTTGCACGTGGACGATGTCGTGGTTCTGGCGAGATTCGGCTTCGCTGCCTTGCCAGCCCCAGGCCCGCGAAACCCAGACGTGAACTTCGCGGACGGTTCCGATCGCGCCGGCGCGAATCAACTCGACGACGCGGCGGTAATTGTCCTCGGCGTGGATTTGCGTGCCCATCTGCGTGGCGACCTTCGCTTTGGCCGCGGCCTGGCGAATCGTGCGGGCTTCGAAGACGTTGTAGGAGAGCGGTTTTTCGCAATAGACGTGCTTGCCAAGTTGCAGGGCAGGGAGCGTGGCGAAGGCGTGCGTGTGTTCGCACGTGCTGACCACTACGGCGTCGAAATCTTCGGGACGTTCGTAGAGCTTGCGGAAGTCGGTGAACGTGCGCGCGTCGGGATGCCGCTGGCTCGCCGCGTGAACCGCGGCCGCGTTCACATCGCAGAGGGCGACGATCTGTTCGGACTCAACCGATTGCAGATTGCTGCCGCCGCGGCCGCCGCAACCGATGACGGCGATGCGGAGCTTTTTCGACTCGGGACCGACGCCGCGTAGCACGGCCGGCGCGGCTAATGTGGCGGCCGACACCACCGCGGCCGATTGCAGGAAGTCGCGGCGCGTTCGTCGAGTCGTGAGTTTTTGGTCCGTCGCATTGGGCTGGGTCATGGAATGCTCCTTTGTGGTTTGGTCGTTGCGTTGCGGGCCGCTCAGATCGACATCAAGTCGACCAGCCGCACGAGGTCGTCGGGTAAGGCATGGTGCGCCGCGATCGTTTCCTCCAGCGGCGTCATCACGACGCTTCCTTGAATCTCGCCGGCCATCGAGCCGGTTTTGCCGTCGAGAATCGCTTGCACGGCGTTTGCACCGAGCCGCGTGGCGAGAATTCGATCGGCCGGCGTCGGCGAACCGCCGCGTTGCACGTGACCGAGCGTCACGGTGCGCGACGAGAATGGGCAGCCGGCCGCCTTGAGCTTGTCGTTGAGGGCGACCGCGCCGCCGGCCTCGTCTCCTTCGGCGACGATGATCACGATCGACCTCTTGCCGCGGTCTTTGAGCATTCGTAGCCGCTCGATCATCGCGGCGATGTCGGTTGGCGTTTCGGGCACGCAAGCGCATTCGGCCCCGCCGGCCAGGGCGGTGTAGATCGCGATGCAGCCGTTGTGCCGGCCCATCACTTCGACGAGGAACATTCGCTCGTGACTGGCCGCCGTGTCGCGGAGCTTGTCGACCGCTTCGACTGCGGTGGCCACGGCCGTGGCAAAGCCGATTGTGAAGTCGGTGCCGCAAAGGTCGTTGTCGATCGTGCCGGGGCAGCCGACTACTTGTCCGTCCCAAAACCGTCGCAGCTTGATTGCGCCGGTGAATGTGCCGTCGCCGCCAATGGGGACGAGCGCGGCGATGTCGTGCTTTTTGAGAATCGCGGCGGCCTTTTGCTGGCCCGCGTCAGTGCGGAATTCTTCGCTGCGGCTGCTGCCGAGGATCGTTCCGCCGCGCTGGATGATGTTCGACACGCAGCGGGGCGACATCAGCGGCCGACCGTCGGCGGCGCGGTGAAAATCTTCGTCGAGCAGTCCCTGATAGCCGCGGCGGATGCCGACGACTTCGTGTCCTGCGCCGATAGCGGTGCGGACGACCGCCCGCGTGCAGGCGTTCATGCCGGGTGCGTCGCCGCCGCTGCAAAAGACGCCGATTCTCATGGTTCGTAACGGTCCGTCGGGTGAATGTCGATGGTCGGTTTACTTCCGCTTTGTCGGCGAGCGACGTTTCTTGGCGGTGCTCGGTTTTGTGCGGGCGATGTCGACGATCTTGCCGTCTCTTTCAACGTAACAACCTGTGCCCGTTTGCCGAGCGAGATTTAGCGCTGCTTTGGCGGCGCGCTTGAGGGCAACGAAAGCCGCGGGTGCGCCCCGTTTTCCGTTCGTGGAGTTAGTCATGGGTTCTCTCCCCAGTCCAGCAACTTCGGTGCATCACCTGAATTATCGTACAACTCCCATCGGTCGGCGAGCGGGCGGTAAAGAGATTCATAGTTGTCCCAACCTGCGCGAAACCGGCGGCGGATCACATCTAACGGGACGGAGTGACCGCCCTGCCGCACGCGCTCGCGAACCCTTTTGACGGAGATACGGACCGAACGAAGCTTAAGGAAAATCAACTCGATGCCGTACCCCTCATTTCGCCACCGTGGAATCATTTTCGCGTAAGTCCGACCGCTCAGCGTGGTCTCGAATGCGAAATTGGCTCGCTCGGCAACGTGGCGCCTGATTTCGGCGAGCATGAGCCGGCCGGCACGAATTGCGGCCACGTCGGGCTGGAACGGCGCGAGACCGGCGGCGATCAGATCGGCGTTAACGAAGTTCGGGCAGTCAGCTTCGCGCGGCAGGAACTCGCGAGCGAATGTGGTTTTGCCCGCACCGTTGGGACCGGCGATGATGAACACGCGGCGCGGCATCTTGTTTCCTCCGTGCGGCTTCATCACTTCGGCGAGCTTCACTTCGGCGAGCTTCACTTCGTTCGACCCAACATTATTTCGCCGTCGCCTCGAAGCAGTACAGGTGCTTGTACGTCCGTTGATAAATACGCCGGCCGGCGAACGCTAGCGACGCGCGGGTGAGCTCGCCGCCGACCTTGTTCGTGGCGATGACTTCGCACTTTTCGGCGTTGGGCCGCAGGACGAGCGTTTCGCCTTGCATGTTCGAGACGTAGAGCCGGCCGTCGACGTGGGTCATCGTGCTCCAACTCGTCGAGCTGATCCGTTCTTCCCACAGCTTCTTGCCCGACTCCAGTTCGATGCACCAGGCGATGCCGTTTTCGTTGAGAATGAAGACGTGATCGCCGACGATTGCGCCGCTGCCGACGCGCTGCGGGTTTTTCTGATCGTGGAGCCAGAGCCGGGCGTCGGCCGTGATGTCGCCGGTTCCGCCGGTGCGGCAGGCGATCGCGGGGCCGGTATAGCCGCTCATCGCGACGGCGATCGGCGGCTTGTGAGCCGAGAGCAGCGGCGATGTATAGGACAGATCGCTTAGCCCCTGGCACTTCCACACGTCCGCGCCGGTCGCCACGTTGAACGACCGCAACTCTTTCGGATAGCTAATGAGGATTTGGTCGGCCGCTTCGCCAGCGGACGCCGGCAGCAGCGTGGGTGTGCTCCACGAACCTTTGAATTCCTTTTCGTCCTTGGACTGGGCCTCGGCGAGTTCGCGCCGCCAGACTTCGCTGCCGTCGTTGGCGTCGAGGGCGACGAGCACGACGCGCACGCCCGGTCCGCAGGAGAGAATCACTTTGCCGTCGACGACAACGGGGCTGGCGGCGTAGCCCCAGATGTGCGTGAACTCGCCGAGATCGACGTGCCAGAGGCGTTTGCCGTCGAAGTCGTAGGCGGCGGCTCCGGCCGAACCGTGCCAGACGTAAACGTGCTTGCCATCGGTCGCTGGCGACGAAGCGCAGTATGGATTCGTTTCGTGTGTGAGTTCTTTGGGCTTGGCTTCGAGGTCTTGCCGCCAAAGCTGTTTGCCCGTTTCGGCGTCGAAACAGAGCAGGCCGCGCTGTGATCCGTCCTCGTTCGCGGCGGTGAGAAACACACGTCCGGCGACGACGATCGGGGACGAATTGCCCGGCCCGTCGAGCGGCGTCTGCCACTTGACGTTTTCGGTGGCCGACCAGGTGACGGGCACGCCGGTGTGTTTGGCAGCGCCGACGAGCGGCCCGCGCCAGGTTGGCCAATCGGTGTCGGAGATTGTCGCATCGGCGGCATGCAAAGCGCCGCAGCAGGAAAGGAATACGACAGCACCGATCGCGGCGTACATCGAGACGACCCGTCGCGCGGCGGCCGCCGCGCTCTTCGGTCGAAGCATCGTCGAATTGGTCATGGCCTGAACTTTCTCTTGGTTGCTCGATGGTATTGCGATTGCGCGAGAATCGACAAAACGTGGCGGGCAATCGCGCCGGTTTGCGGTGAATAGAGTAGCACGGCCGTTCGACACTCCGCTACACCTTACCGCTACTTTCCAACCCGCCTTCGAACGTCAAGGAGACCCTGTCATGTTCAAGCTCGCCACCACCACCGTCGCCGTTCTCGCCCTGACTTTGGTCGCCTCGGCCCCCAAGACGGCCTCGGCCGCCGAATTCAAGTTCCCCGGCTACGGCGACGATTGCCACGAAGTTCACGTCGACTACTCGCTGAATTGCTGGAAAAGCAAGCACATGCACGACCACCACGGAGCACACGAGTTGGCCAACTTCCTGCGAAGCGCCGGCTGCTTCGTGCGGATCGCCCACAACGGCGGCCACTACGACGTGCAATACATGTGCCCCCGCCCGCGATCGAAATACTTCCACTGCGACAGCGACGCGCACCAGTTCGAGCGGAGCCTGCGTCGGCTGGGCTTCGACGCTCGGGTGCATCACTAATCGCGAGCAGCCGACCGAATCAAGAAAAGGCACTGACGGCGAGTCCGTCAGTGCCTTTTCTTTTTGTGCGAAGTTGTTCGACCGCAAGAGTAGGTCAGGTCAAGCGACGATCAACTTGCCAATTCTCGATTCGCCCAATCCGCGCCGACCTGACGAGTTTTGCGTCGGTTGACCTCTCAACGTCAGGCCGGCGCGGATTGCGTCAAATGAAGATGGTGCGTCGCTATCCGCTTTGCCTGACCTACGCCCTTCAACGTATTTCGCCCGCGTTGATTGCGTTGATAAGTTGCCGCAAGCGGCCGAGGCTGCGGCGGTTGAAGTGGAATACCAGCCGCGACAAATCGGCGAGTTCGGGTTCGTCTTTTTCGTCGGAGAGAGCGCCGCGTTGCGTGAAACGTCCTTCTTGGAGCACGTCGGCGAATCGTTCGTTGATCGCTTCGAGCAGCTCGTCGGTGAGCGGTTCTTGTAGCCGCATGACGAGGTTCCGCTTGACGTAGCGCATGCTGTGATAGACGCGGTAGAAGCCGGTGATCTCGCCCACGGTTTCGTCGAGGTCGCAGGTGACGCGGTATAGCGACGTATCTTCGGGCGAGACCATGCCCTGCGGCAGCAGCGTGTTGCGGAGGAAATCGTCGAGCGGCTTCCAGTATTGCCCGCCGGGCGCGTCGGCCAGCACGAGCGGCACCATGTCGCGTTTGCCGGTTTGCAGCAGGGTGAGCACCTCGAACGCTTCGTCGAGCGTGCCGAAGCCGCCGGGAAAGCAGACGACCGCATCGCATTCCTTGACGAACATCAGCTTGCGGGTGAAGAAATACTTCATATTCACCAGCTTGGTGTCGCCGGCGATGACGGGGTTCGCGTCCTGCTCGAAGGGCAGCATGATGTTGAGGCCCATCGAGTTGTCGCGGCCTGCGCCGACGTGGCCGGCTTCCATGATGCCGCTCGACGCGCCGGTCACGGTGTACCACTGAAGCGCGGCCATTGCTTTGCCGAACGCGACGGCTTGCTGATAGGCCGGTTCGTGCGGGCGGGTGCGGGCGGAGCCGAAGACGGTCACTTTTCGCCGCCAGCGATATGGAGCGAAGACCTTGAAGGCGTAGCGCAGTTCGCGGAGCGCGCGGCTGAGGATTTTCAAGTCGCCGCGGCTGGTCTGGTCGCTGGCGAGGCGGTCGGCGGAGTGCTTGATGTCCTCGATCAGGTCGGTGATCTTGCGGCGGCCCGGTATGTCGGAGGCAAGCGGATCGCCGCTGGTGTTGGCTGCGCGAGGCTGGGAAGGAGAGTTTTCGAGCGTCATGTCGATCGGTCGTCGAGGATGTTCTTTCGCCGCCAGTGCGGGCTGGCGCGATGGGGTCAATAGTGGTCAATTATACCTTTTGTCCCTTGTCAACGACCGGAAACGCGAACAGCCCGACCGTGCGGCGGTCGGGCTGGCGTGTTTGTACGGGAAGCGCCGCTGCGATAACGAACATCGCGCGGATGCGGCTGGCGGTCGCATGGACCGAGTGATGCCTATAGCGTCGTCAAGCCGACGGACGGCGATAATGCTGATACGCCAGCAGCACTTCGTACAGGTCGGTCGAAATCGTCACGTCATCGGTGGCGAAGTCGTCGAGCCACGTGCGGCGGCTTTGCACCGCGTCTGCCAACAGTGGCAGAATCTCGCCTAGCGCGACGGTGACTGAATTCGTGGGAACGTCCGCCGCCCGTTGGGCTTCGGCCCCATTCGGACCGTAATAGACGCGTAACTGACGGTTGGCCATGCGAACCTCCGTGTCGGCGAGTCGGTGACGGCAAAGTCGGCAGCGGCGAAGCCGCGCGATCTTCGTCGCCATTTATCGGCTGCGACGGTCGGTCGGGTTTGATCAATTTGTTGGAAAGTTCCAGTTTTTCCGCTGGCGAGAGTTAAACCGGCATGGAGTTGGCAAGCGGGGCAAGTCTGGCCGACGCAAGCGGCGAAGAATTGGCGGCTTGAGCGACGCCGGCAAGATTCTTTGGACGCACGAACCGTGCTCGATATGTTTGTTGGCTCGGGAGGCGATTGGTGCGGAGTGTGCGGTTGTTGCACAGCCGCGCGTTTTCGCGTGCGAAGCGACGTTTGTGTCGACCGGGCGCATGTCGCGGTTTGTTTTTTCTAGCTGGCTTGGCGATAGCTGCTAGCGT
>JBBDYI010000272.1:0-393 GCA_040901705.1 Pirellulales bacterium
GCGGCTCGGCGATTCTTGTCGGACTGGGCTTCGACTCATAGGCAGATCAACATTCCCCCCTCACGGTCGATTGGGCGAAATGTGGTTTGTCTCTGTTGGTAGTTGCCGCGATCGGTCTGGCGGCGAATGTCGCTACGGGCGATGCCTCTACGGGCAAATCAAAGAGCGGATAAGCTACCATGAACGGCTCCTTGGCGTAAGGCGACTGTGCTCGTGCCACTCGCTTGAGTGTGTCGACGCGCGCGCTTCAAAAGGCCTTCCTGGTCGACGGCATTTCGCAGGCGGCGTGCGCGGCGATGGAATGGCACTTCGGAGGAAGTACGGCCCTGCGGAACGTAAGAGGTTATCCACAAAGAACGTGCTTGTTTTTCACACTGATAGGAGGCGAATACA
>JBBDYI010000272.1:403-5218 GCA_040901705.1 Pirellulales bacterium
CAGTGCTTTCGGCGAAAGGATTCGCCTCCTACAGTCCTGGGATAAGCACCAAGGCCCCAGCAAACCAAGCCATCGCAACCGCGCCGCACTGGCGGGGTAGCGGACGCGCCACGATAATGCGACGGCACGGTCGCAGCCTGGCTGCGGTCGCTTGGGTTACCAATCGGAATCTGCAATCGTGCGGTGGCGGGCTGTGCGAAATCGGTTCGATCGCACACGCTTCCGTGTCGCGCCACCGCTCGCGGAAAAACTTGCTGCCACCATGTCTGCGCTCGAACGACTGCCGGAAATCGCCCAACTCGACGCGCCGTCGGCGGTTGTTCGCATTCCGCCGGATGTGAATGTGCCGCTTACGTCGCGGGTGCGGCGGCTGATCGACACGGCGGCGTTTCGACGGCTGGCGCGGATCGGTCAGCTAGGACTCGTCTCGCTCGTTTATCCGGCGGCGCTGCATACGCGTTTCGAGCACTCGTTGGGCGTCTATCGCCTGGCGCTGCGGTTCTTGCGGCGGCTTGCGGCCGACGAGCGATTTGCCGCCGCCATTCGCCGAGAAGACGCGGAATTGCTGCTGGCCGCGGCGTTGTTGCACGACATTGGGCATTGGCCGTTTTGCCATCCGATCGAAGACATTCGTCTGGCGGGTGTGCCGAAGCACGAGCAGTTCGCCGAGCGATTCATCGCCGAGGGAGAAGTGGCGGACGTACTGCGGAACGATTGGGGCATCGAACCGCAGGCCGTGCTGACGTTGCTGGGAAAACCGGGCGACGATGCGCGGTCGCGGATTCTGTCGAGCATCCTGTCCGGCCCGATCGACATCGACAAGATGGACTATCTGTTTAGGGACAGTCTCCACGCCGGCGTGCCGTATGGGCGGCACTTCGATCAGGAACGGCTTATCGGCAGTCTGTGCTTGAACGAGGCCGGCGATGCGCTGGCGATTAACGACAAGGGCAAGACCGCGGCCGAACTGATGGTGTTCGCCCGCTATGTGATGTTCAGCGAAGTGTATTGGCATCACGCGGTCCGTTCGGCCACGGCGATGCTGCAACGGGCGTTCTACCGGATGTACGAGCGGCTCGATTTGCAATTGCTGTTCGCGATGCCGGACGCCGAGATGATTGCGGCGCTTGTAAAGACCAGCGCCGGCACGAGCGCCGCCGAATTGATCGACGGTTTATTCGGCCCGCGGCGAAGAGTTTTCAAGCGGTTGGCCGAATACAGCGTATTCCAAGAGACGGCGGTGTACGACCGGCTTGCCCGGCGCGGCTATGCGTGGCTCGTGCGGTGCGCCGAGGCGCTGGCGAGCCGGTTCGCCGCGGCGCTTGGCGAACCGGTTTCGGCCGACGACGTGCTGATCGACGCCCCGCCGGTGGAACGGGAGATCGAGTTTCGCGTCGATGTGTTCTACGCCAAGGAAAACCGATATCGGCCGCTCGGCGACGTGTCGCCGGTTGTGCAGGCGCTCGCGCGGCGGCAGTTCGACGATTACGTCAAGCAAGTGCGGGTGTTCGTCCATCCGCGGCTGCGCGATGCTTTGCGGATTCGCCGCGACATCGCGGCGCTCGTTCTAGAATCGGCGGCCGAGGTCGACGAACCTTCGCCGCCGCCGAAATAGCGCGAAGCGAGATATAGAGGCGGACCGTCACCAATCGCGTATCGGCATCGTTTCGGCAAGCGGATCGTCACGCCGCCCGTGCGATCGAGCGCTTCGCGATCCAATCCGGCGTCCAACCGGCCGGCAACACCGCCAGGGCGATGCGATCTTCCAGGTTCGGCCGAAAGATGGTCAGCAGTGCGATCGGCAAGAACCAGGCCATATACAACCCGCCGCCGTGGGCGTGCCAGAACTGCGAGCCGAGCATCACTGCCGCAGTGCAGCAGAGTAGCGTGCCGAGGTTCTTTTGCGCCGGCCAGAGCGCGAAGCTGCCGCACATGGCGATGAACGCCGCGAGCACCGGAATGCGATATTCGGGCGTCGTGAACCGCTTCGACCAGAAGCCTTCAGTTGGCACATTCCACGGCAGTCGCCAGCCGAACATCCAGCGCAGCTTGTCGACGAAGTCGGGCCAGTCACTCCACTCCAGCGCCAACGCGATGACGAGCACGCCGACCGCCACGAGCACGCCGCTAAGGAAGCGAAACAGCCCGCGCCGCCAGTAGAACGAAATCCACAGCGGCAACAGGAAGATCGGATAGTAAATCGCCCCGATACTCAAGCCGATCAGCGTGCCGGCCACCAGCGGACGCCGATAGAATACAAGCGCCCAAGTGAGCAGCGCCGCCGGTAGCACGTGATCGACGAACCCAGTCATGCGGGCTGTGTAGGGCAACATCAAGTACAGCGTCGCCGCGGCGATGCCGGTCTTGTAGTTGTCGAAGTGTCGATAGCCAATCATCACGATGCCCAAAACGATCGCCAGTTGTGAAAAGATGGCGGTCAATCGCACGGTCGTCTGATCGACGGAGCGGCGGGCTTGGGCCTTTTCCTGTTCCCCTTCGGGCGTTCCGTTGCGCATCATCGCGGCGATGGTTTGTGCCGGGATGCGTTGCAACTGGAAGAGAATCGGATAGCCCGGGCCGTAGCGGGCGAGGCGGTCTTCGCGCTCTTTCTCGGCCTCGCGGTCTTTCTTGGCTTCGCGCTCTTCTTCGGTCTCGCGATCTTCTTCGATCTCGCGGTCGTTTGCGTTGCCGAGTTCGAGGTCGCCGGGTTCGAGAAAGAACTGTTCGGCCCCACGCGCCGCGGCGAGGGCGACGGGGTCTTCCTTGCTAGTCAGCACGTTCGCCATCAAAAACAAGAAAAGCGACACGCCGAGAAACGTCATGCCGCCGACCGAGAGATTTGGTTCGAGCAGCGGACGGCGGACCATCGTCGGGTCCCACAGCAATCGCACCAGCAACATGCCGCCGGCGGCGAACAACCACAAATAACCCAGGTGCTGCACAGACAAGTCGTCGATTGTCGGCGTCCCGTTCGGGCCGCTGACGTATTGCGACATCAACAGCCCGGGTGCGAAGGAAATCAGCAACAGCAAATCGAGGTTGCGCAAGCTCCACAACCGGCTGAATTTGAAGAACAGTCCGATCATCAGCAGCGACGACACGTAGGCCCAGGTCGCCGGATAGATCGGATGGTATTCGAGCAGAAGTTCTGGCATGCGTTGATTAAACCGCGAGAAGGCTCAGGCGCGTGCTGCTCGATCGACTGGATGAAGGACAAACGCACTGCGGAGAGCCGATCTGCCTCAGCCGTCCCTTTCAGGCTGGCAGAGGAGTCGATACGACCGCACGCAACCCCCTCGAAGGCATTGGACGCCAGCGCGTCCAGCACCGACTGAGCATACGCGGAACAGGCCGATTTGCAACCACCTCGGCGAGGCTGTCGCGTGTCGGCCAACCGTTTCGTAGCCGCCAGCCGCGACCGCGTCACAATGCAACGGCGGCACGCGATCCTCGACAGCCGGCGGTGGTTCGTCCGCGATTGCACAGCGGCGTCAATTCGTAACGGTCAGGCCGAGTTCCTGGATTAGGGCGCGCAGGAAAGGTTCGACGTCGGTCACCAGGCCGACCGTTTGGAACGAACCGCGGTCGTTGAGCTTGATGACGGTCGACGGATTGATGTCGACGCAGACCACTTTGACCCACGCGGGGAGCAAATTCCCGACGGCGACCGAGTGGAGCGTTGTGGCGATCATCAGGCAGAAGTCGACGCCTTTGAGCAACGCCCGCATTCGCCGCTGGGCGTCGAGAACGTCGGTGACGACTTCCGGCAACGGCCCGTCGTCGCGGATGCTGCCGGCCAACAGAAACGGCACGTTGGCCCTAACGCACTCGTACATGATGCCCGAGGTAAGCATACCGGACTCGACGGCCGCGCGGATGCCGCCGGCGCGGCGGATGCGGTTGATCGAGCGGAGGTGGTGTTCGTGTCCGGCTTCGACGACGTCGCCGCGGTCGAGATGGACGCCCAGGCTGGTGCCGAACAGCGATTGCTCGATGTCGTGCGTGGCTAGCGCGTTTCCGGCCAGCAACAGGTCCACGAACCCGTTGCGGACGAGTTGGCAGAAGTGTGGCCCGCTGCCCGTGTGGATGATCGCCGGCCCGCCGACGATGGCGATCTTGCCGCCCGAGCGTTTGGCTTCCATCATCTGAGCGGCGATCTGGCGGATGGCGACGCCCTTGGGCTTCTCGGTCGAGACGGCGCTGTTCATGAATTCAAAGCCGTGCCGATCGCCGGAGCGCTCGTGCGGAAACACGCGTACGCCGGCGTGCCCGACGATGATGTTCATGTCGGGTCGGACGTCGGTCATCGCCACGCAGCGCGCCGCCCTGCCTTCGTCGACTGCGATGCCGCAATCCATTTCCTGATCGGCTACATCGCGCCAGTTTCCGTTGATGCGGATTTGCGTGCGCTGATTCGTCGTGCTGTAAAAGCTTTCGGGAAACGCCCCGTCCATGTCCGCGGCGACGAGCCGGCAGTCGTGCTGCGCGGTCGGCACGGCGCCGTGGTCGGCGATTTGGGCGACGATTTCGGCGAGCAGCGTTTCGGTCGCCGCCGAAACATCAAGCAGCGCATAGCTCGGATCGTGGCGGCCCTGGCCGATGGTGATGTTCTTGATGCGAAACACGCCGCCGGACGAGGTAATCAGGTCGAGAATCTTTGGCAGGATCAGACTGTCGATGATGTGGCCGCTCACTTCGACCTCTTCCACGAAGGCGGCGTCCGTGCGACCAGCTTCATCGGGCGTAGCAGTGGGCTTCATCGGTCGATTCCTGTTCGTTGCGCGGCGATGCGGAGAGCAGTGCGGAGCATCGGCG
>JBBDYI010000272.1:5228-16857 GCA_040901705.1 Pirellulales bacterium
CAGCACTTCGATGGCGCGGCCGCGCCGATGCTGAACTATTCCATTTGCCGGCAGCCGGGACAAGTCGGGCGACGTTGGCCCCGCCCAAAAAACCGGCGTGGCATCGATCGGCGGCCGCGCTTACAATCGACGCAATTGTGGGGAATTTCTGGCGGTTGGCCCCGGCATTGGACATGGTTCCGCCGACCGCCGCCGGTCTATCGGATCGACTCGTTCGTCCGCGTTATGCGAGGGATATAGTCATGTTGCGAAGTGTTCTCGTTTGTCGCCCCTTAGTCGCCGCGATGACAGCAATGCTGGCGGCCGTTATTGCATACGGTTCGATCGCCAGCGCCCAGCAGCCAGGCACGACGCGCCAGCCACGGTCCGCCCAGCCGGCGCAGGCCCAACCGACGCCCGCCGAGCCGCAACTGCCGGACATCACCAAGGCCGGCCGCGATTTGATCAACAAGGTCGCCTTCGCCAAGACCAAGACGGCCGGTTCGTATCGCGATTACAGCGAAGTCATCGAACTCTGCCAGCGCGGTTTGCAAGCCGGCGTCGATATGAACACGGCCGAGTATGCCGCCCAATTGATGGCCTGGGCGCACAATCGCCGCGGCGAAACGCTACTCCGTTCGGGCGGAGCGAAGGCGACCGAAGCGGAACTCGCCAAGATCGACCAGCAGTCGCTTGCCGAATTCGAGGCGGCGATCAATCTCGATCCGAACTGTTGGCGGGCGTATCACAACCGCGGCGTGAGCCTCGCCCAAATGCGCGACTTCGACGGCGCGCTCAAGGACTTCGACAAGGCGATCGAGATATTTCCGAACCACGCCGACGCCTGGTTCAATCGCGGCGAGTTGAAATTCGGCCAACGCCGCTACGACGACGCGATCGCCGACTACAACCAGGCGCTGAAGCTCAATCCGAACGACGCCGCCGCCTACAGCAGCCGCGGCCACGCCAAGTGGGGCGCTCGTCAGCATCAGTCGGCGGTGGAAGATTACAACACCGCGATTCGGCTCGATCCGAAGAGTGCGCTGGCCTACACGCACCGCGGATTGGCGTACACCGAGCAAGGACTTTACGACCGCGCGGCGCTCGACTATCGCAAGGCGATGGAACTCGACGCGAACCTGGGTGCGGCGTTGCAAGGGGCGGCGTGGCTGATGGCCACTTGCCCGGACGAACGCTTCCGCGACGCGAAAAAGGCGGTCGAAGCGGCGTCTAAGGCGCTGCAAGTCGATGGCTGGAACGACTTCCGCTACATCGACACGCTGGCGGCGGCCTACGCCAGTGCGGGCCGCTTCGACGACGCCCAATCGACAATGAAGGAAGCCATCAAGCACGCTCCGCAGGATAAGGACGACATTTTGAAGGAGCTTTCCGACCGGATGGCGCTGTACGAGCAAGGCAAGCCGTATCGCGACGCGGCGCGGGTGACGCTGCGGAATTCGCCGGCGCGGCGGTAGTCGTTGCGTCTAACGGTGGGGCACAACGGAAAGGCCGTTTTCGCCGCGCACCATGGGATTACCAACTCTACTTTCCTGTTTCGTCGCCGGGCGGCGGCACTTGTCGAGCGCGGCGGCAAAAACGCAAGTGCGTCTTACGTCCCGTCCATAATCTCCACCGGTTGGTCGGCAAAGGCTCGGCGGTCGTCGCCTTCGCGGCTCGCTCGTTGGCGGTCGACCAAATTGGCGCACTCGACGTACTTAGGTACGGAGATCCGCTTGAGGCTGAACCGCTGCACGCAGTCGCTCATCCAATCCGGCCGCCGGTCGGTGAATTTTAGCTCCAATACGACGCCGTGGATTGTCGGCTTTTCCCACTGTTCGAGATCGTCGATGCCGAGGTGGTCGTGAAATTCGCCGGCCCGCAGTTCCGAGTCGAACGTGACGCGATAGCGATTGTCCGACGGCGGTTCGTATGCGGCGCGGATGTACGACGTGTACGCCGCCGGCTGAGCGTTGATCGAACGGGCCAAATCGTGAAAGTCCTTCAGCGCCCGGGCTCCTTTATCGCTGGCTTTGACCAACATCGACATCGTCGGCAACTTGCCCGCCAATAGATCGGGCACGGCGGTCCGCCAGACGGCCGCCCGCTGCTTGACAATGACTTCGCTTACCCGACGCTTGATCTCGAAGAACACGGGGCTTTCCGGCCGGTCGTCGTAAAAGCGGATGCGGAGCTTGTAGCGGTTCTTTTCGCCTTGCAGCGTCTGGCGACAGAGCTTCAGGTCGGTGCTGTCGAGGTACAGACTATGCACCGGATAGCCGCGGCCAGTGAGCCGGTTGGTAAATTCGTCGGCTTCGAGGTAGACCAAGACGAAGTCGCGGATCCGGTCGGCCGTTTCCTGGTCGACGAGATATTTGCACTCGTACCGGCAAGCTTGCATTCCGCCGCTCATGTCATCACCGCTCCCGCTCGGTCGAAAACACCAGAAGCCCAAGGTTCGACTGGAAATGCAACTAACGTGCTTATCCCGAAACCGAATTCTGTAGGAGGCGAATCCTTTCGCCGCCTGCTGTCAAGCGAATCTTTCGGCGAAAGGATTCGCGTCCTACAGTTCTGGGATAAGCGCTGAGGCGGGTTTTCAGTCCTTTATTGTCGGCAGTCGGTGCGAATCGGTCAAATCGAATAAGTCGAAGCCAAAGAGCGGATTTCTCGAAGGGCGTCGGCGAGCTTCGAGAGCGGAGCACCAACGGTGAACTCGCAATGCGTTGTTGCCGCGAGGGCGGACTGCGCGATTTGGGAGAAAAATTGCATAATCCGCAAAAAACAGTTGCTTTTCGCCGTTGCGGTAGGTAGTATCAGACGCGCGACGGTCGAGTTGCGCTTTCGGATAGCTGCCCGTGCGACATCATCGGCTGTTGGTCGATCCTTACATATTCCGCACCCGGAGGTTCGTCTAATGCGACGTGTCCGTAGCCTCGGATTTGCCGTGCCCGTTGGCGCGGCGCTTCTATTGATATTCGCCTCGTCGGCCGCGCGGGCCGACCTCGTCGGTCACTGGACCTTCGATGGCACGCTCGAGGACAGCACTCTCAACGCCAACGACGGAACGTTTCAGGGTTCGCCGCTGCCGACGTTCAGCAGTGACGTTCCGGCGTCGATCGGCGTCGGGCAGTCGGTTCTCTTCGGCGGCGGCAGCGGGCATGTGCTCGTGCCCGATAACGACTCGCTCGATATCTCGTCGGCGATCACAATCTCCGCCTGGGTGAAGCCGAACGGCAACGTTGCCTGGGATGGCATCATGGCCAAAAGCCCCAGCGACGGTTCGCTGTCGAACCATGCGGGCAATTATGAGCTTCGCCTTGAAAACGGTACGCGCCGCCCGACGTTTCACCATCAGCGCGACGGCTTGAACGATACGATCGCCTATCCGAATTCGACGGCCGTTGTGGCCAACAACACCTGGCAGCACGTCGCGGTTACGGCCACCAACGGCGGCAACGTTTCGTTTTATCTCAACGGCGTCGCGGCCGGTTCTTTTCCCGTCGTCGGATTGTTCGGAGCAACGAATTCGAATCCGCTCTATATCGGTACGCGGGCCGACCTGTTCACGACGATGGACGGATGGATCGACGAATTGAGCATCTACAACAACGCCTTGTCGCCAACCGACATTTTCCTGCTGGCCAATCCCGGCATCGATCCGGGCACGCCGTACGACATGATTCCCGGCGTGCGCGCTCGGGCTTCGAGTTTTTATGCTCCAGACGGCCGCACGCCCGCCGGCGCGGTCAACGGCAGCGGTCTCGTCGGACGGTTACACGTTACCGGCCCTCCCGGCGGCAACATGTGGCTTTCCGCGGCCGGCGACTTGAATCCGACGTTTGATATCGACCTGGGCGGCGTCCACGCTGTGAATGATTTGCGGATTTGGAACTACAACGAAAACGCCAATGCGACGTGTTGCCTGGGCCGCGGCGTGGCTCTGGCCGATGTGTACGTGGCGGGAGCCGACGGCGTGTTTGGCGCGGCCCCGATTCTCAGTGGCGTCGAGTTGGACCAAGCCCCCGGTACGCTGAGCGACTTTTCGCAAGTCGTCTCGCTCGGCGGCGTCCAGGCCCGCTACGTGCGGCTGGCCGTCACCGCCAATCAAGGCGATCCCAGCTTCACGGGCTTGAGCGAAGTGAAAGTAACGGGCAGCACCGTGGCCGGTCAGGCACCATTGCCAACGACAATCAAGAGCGTTTCGAGCAACCTAGTCGGGTTCAATCGCAATGCCGCTTATGCCGTCAACGGCGCGGGTTTGGGATACGGCGACAGCCATTCGCTCGCGCCGGAAGGAACCATGTGGCTCAATCAAGGGACATTTGCGAATGTTCCAGAGGAGCAATTCGATCTCGATCCCGAGATCACGTTCGATCTCGGTTCGGTGCAGAAAATCTCCACGATGAAAATCTGGAACTACAACGAGTTTATCACTGATCGCGACGATTTGCTCGATCGCGGCGTGGCGCTGACCGACGTGTTGGTGGCGGGCGAAGACATGGTGTTTACGCCGCTCTATACGTTTCTCGAGATCGACCGTGCTCCCGGCGATGCAACGGTCGACTATTCGCAGTCGGTCGACCTGGGCGGCGTCATGGCCCGCTATGTCAAATTCGACATCCTCGCCAATCACGGCGGAGACAACAACTTCGTCGGACTGAGCGAAGTGCAGTTTTTCGGTGTGCCGGAGCCGTCGACGTTCGTGTTGGCCGGCATCGGTTTGGTTGGACTCGTCTGGGCGAGGCGACGCCGCGCGTCGTAAGTCGGGCGGTTGAAGAATTGAGTTTCATTGACGATTTTTATCAGCCGCCGGAAGCCATCGCGCTTCCGGCGGCTGATTTTCTGAAAGCCTGAGAGGATTGCCGCATGTCCCCCCGCCGCCGCCTTCGGTGTGAATCGCTCGAAGTCCGCCACGTGCTCGATAGCGTCGTCGTGTTCAACGAGGTGATGTACAACCCGGCCGGCGTCGACGAATCGATGGAGTGGATCGAACTGCACAACCAAATGGCCGTCGACATCGACCTTTCGGCCTGGGAACTGACCGGCGGCGTCAACTACAAGTTTGCCGAAGGCACGATCATCCCCGGCCACGGCTACATGGTCGTGGCGGCCGATCCCATCGCTCTGGAGAACACGACCGGCTTTGGCGACGCGCTCGGCCCTTACGTCGGCCAACTCGACAACAGCGGCGAGACTGTCCGCCTCCGCGACCGCAACGACCGCGAGTTGGACCAACTTTCCTATCGCGACGAGGGCGACTGGCCGACCGGCGCGGACGGAAGCGGCGCGTCGTTGGCCAAGATCAACGAAGACTCGATCAGCGCTCCGGCGGCGCATTGGCGGGCCAGCCCACAGATCGGCGGCACGCCCGGTGCTGTGAATTTCCCCACTTCGACCACGCCGTCGACGAGCGTGGAGTTGATTTCGCTGGACGACACGTGGACCTACGACGCCACGAACACGGACAACGGCACGGCTTGGCGCAATCCTGGCTTCACGCCGCCGGCGTCGTGGTCGTCGGGACAAGGATTCTTCGGAGCTGGCGACGCGATGCTGGAGGGCGACGCTCCCGGGCTGATCGCGGGCGTCACGGCCACGGCCACCAGTCAACTGACAACAGGCTTCACTCGCTTCGCGGCCAACACGACGAACGGCTCGGGGTTGGTCGGCAACACGCATAGCATCGCGCCCGACGGCACGATGTGGCTGAACAATGGCATGTTTACGGCACCGAACGACCTCGCGCCGGAGATCACGTTCGATCTAGGGTCGGTCCAGACGGTCGATTACATGAAGGTCTGGAACTACAACGAGTTCCTGGCTGGCCGGCCGGAGTTGCTTTCGCGCGGCGTGTCGAGCGCCGATATTCTGATCGCCGGCGCGGATCAGGTGTTCTCGGTGTTGATCGCCAACCAGGCATTCGCCAAGGCACCGGGCGATCAGGTTACCGAATTCGCCCAGACAATCGACATGGGCGGCGTGCAGGCCCGGTACGTCAAGTTTGATATTCACGGCAATCACGGCGGCGACAACAATTTCGTGGGTCTGAGCGAAGTGCAGTTCGTCGGCTCGCCGGTCCGGTTTAACACAAACGTTCCGCTGGGAGCCAACACGTACTACTTTCGCAAGGAGTTTGCATTCTCCGGCGATCCGGCGCGGACGCAATTGTTTCTCAATACGGCGATCGACGACGGGGCGATCGTGTATCTCAACGGCGTGGAGGTGTATCGGCAGAACATGCCCGGCGGCCCGGCGACGCACAACACGCTCGCCACGACGGCGGTCGGGAACGCCAGCATTCAGGGCGCGTTCAATATTCCGGCGGGGAGTCTCGTACTAGGCCCGGGCAACGTGTTGGCGGTGGAAGTCCATCAAGCTTCGCCTGTCGGCGACAACGACATGGTGTTCGCGGCCGATTTGACGGCGGTCATCACGCCGCCGTCGCCGGCGGAACTCGACGTACCGCTGGTGCTCAACGAAGTTGGCGCCGGGGGCGCGGTCGGATTCTTCGTTGAGATCGGCAACCGCAGCAACGCCGCGGTCAATGTTGGCGGTTATGTGGTTCAGTCGACGTCGGGGCAAGAATACGTGTTGCCGTCGTCGATGCTGGCGGCCGGCGGTTTGATGAACGTTCCGGTGACTCAACTCGGCTTCACGCCGGCGTTGGGCGATCGAGTTTTCCTATTGACGCCGAACCGCTCGCTGTTGGCCGATGCCTTCGAAGCCAAGACGACCGTCCGCGGCCGCTCGCCCGACTTGACCGGAGAGTGGCTCTATCCGGACGTAGCGACGCCGGGGAGCGCGAACAGCGTCCCGCTGCACGATGAGATCGTGATCAACGAGATCATGTACAACCACCGGCCGAACTATTCGCTGCCCGGGACGCCGCCGACGTTCAGCACGACGGCAGTGCTGTCCATGGATGCCGTGTGGAAGTACAACCGCTCCGGCGCGAACTTAGGCTCGAACTGGTATCAGACGAACTTCCCCGTCGACAACCTCACTTGGTTGTCTGGCGCCGGCCCGCTCGGTCGGGAGACGAACACCGGACTCAAGGCGCTGCTGCAAAGCGGTACGGATTTCGACATAGCGGGCGGATATACCGGCACGATCACGACGTATTACTTCCAAACGGAATTCACGTTTACCGGAGCGCCGGAAGACATCCCCATTGAGTTCCGCCGCTTGGTCGATGACGGTGCGATTTTCTATCTCAATGGCATCGAGATTCCCAATACGCGGTTCCTGATGCCTGCCGGCGTCGTTACCAGTTCGACGCAAGCGTTGAGTCCCGGTGTCGGCGACGCGTCGCTGAGTGACCCGATCGGAATTCCGCTGAGCATGTTGAACGTGGGCAACAACGTGCTCAGCGTCGAGGTTCATCAATTGGGCACGGGCAGTACCGACGTCTTCTTCGGCATGGAGATTTTTTACCGCGAACAAACTGCTCCGGCAATTCCACCGACGCCGTTTTCCGACAATGGCGAAGAGTGGATCGAACTCTACAACAAAAGCAATCAGGCGGTCGACATTTCCGGCTGGCGGCTGGACGACGCGGTCGATTTCACGTTCGCTCCCAACACGATGATGCCGCCCAACAGCTACATCGTCGTCGCGCGGGACGCTGTGTCGCTGGCGGCCGAGTATCCGGCTATCACCATCGCCGGCAGTTATTCCGGCGGGTTGAGCGATCAGGACGACCGCATTCGGCTTCGCGACAATCGCGGCAACACGGCCGACGACGTGCATTACTTCGACGGCGGCCGCTGGGCCGGCGATGCCGACGGCGTCGGTTCGAGCTTGGAGTTGCGCGATCCGAATGCCGACAACAGTTCGCCGGAAGCGTGGGCGGCCAGCGACGAGGGCAGCAAATCGCAGTGGCGGACCTACACGTACAGCGGCGTTCCCGGTTCGAGCGCGGTGGGCAAAGATAACTTGTGGAACGAGTTCGTACTCGGCATGCTCGACGGCGGCGAGATTCTCCTCGACGATCTAACCGTCACACAACTCACGGGCGCGGGCGCCCCGGTCCAACTGCTACAGAACGGCTCCTTCGAGGGCGACATCGTCGGCAACCCGGCCGCGGCGTGGCGGATCATCGGCAACCACCGAAACAGCGAAGTGATCGTCGATCCAACCGATCCCAATAATCAGGTGCTGCTCCTCAAGGCGGACGGTTCGACGGAACACATGTCGAACCACGCCGAGACGACACTCAAGAACGGCGCGACGTTCGTCACGATCAATGCGTCGGCACAGTACGAAATCTCGTTCCGCGCCAAGTGGATTTCCGGGTCGCCGCAATTGCACACGCGGCTGTATTTCAACCGGCTGCCGCGGACGACGATCTTGCAGCAACCGGCGCTCTCCGGTACCCCCGGCGCGGCGAATTCGACGCTCCAAGCGAACATCGGACCAACGTATGAGGAGTTCCGGCACAGTCCGGCGGTGCCCGTGGCGTTCGAGCCGGTCGTGGTGTCGACCGTTGCGAATGACCCCAACGGCGTAGCGGCGATGACTTTGTGGTATTCGGTCTCTGGTGGCGCATGGATTAGCAGCGGCATGTCGCTGGCGGACGGAAAGTACATTGCAACGATACCCGGCCAGGCGGCGAGCACGGTGGTGCAGTTCTACGTCGAAGGCCAGGACTCGCTGGGGGCGACCTCCACGTTCCCGGCCGACGGCCGCGACTCGTGGGCGTTGTACAAAGTGAACGACGGTCTGGCGGCGACAAATGGGCTGAATAATTTCCGCATCGTCGTGACGGGCGCCGACGGCGAATTCCTGCACAACGCCGCGAACTGGATGAGCAACGGCGGCGTCGGCGCGACCGTGATCTACAACGAGAACGAAATCTTCTATGATGTCAGCGTGCGGCTCAAAGGCAGCGAGCACAGCCGGGTCGAAATGAACCGGTTGGGCTTCAGCGTCGCGTTCCACAGCGACCAGATGTTCCGCGGATTCCACAAGCGGGTGTCGATCGACCGGTCGGAGAGCACCGGTTACGGCCAGCGCGAGATGTTGATCCACCAGACGATCAATCACGTCGGCGGCATTTTGAGCAAGTACGACGATTTGATCCAGGTGATCACGCCGCTGCCCCAGCACACGGGCGGCGCCGATTTGCAATTGGCCCGCTACGGCGACGAATTCCTCGACGAGCAATTCGCCAACGGCAGCGATGGCACAGTGTACGAATACGAACTGGTGTACGATGTCCTCACAGCTTCGCCCTCGCCGGAGGGTGCGAAGGTTTACGCCGCCGACAGCGTTACCGGTACCGCGATTCGCGATCTTGGCGACGATACCGAGAACTATCGGTGGACATATTTGATCAAGAACAACGGCGACCGGGATGATTTTTCGCAAATCATCGCCTGGGCCAAGGTGATGGGCCTGTCCGGATCGGCGTTTACTTCGCAGATCGGCAATTACATCGACGTCGACCAATGGCTGCGGGCGTTCGCGGTGTCACATCTCACCGGAGTCGGCGACAACTATAGCGCCGCTGGCGACGCGCACAACGTCGAATTCTACGTGCGTCCGGATGACGGCAAGGTGTTGATGTTCCCACACGATCTGGATGCGTTCTTTCAGGTCAATCGGCCGCTGGTCAACAACGGCGCGCTGTCGGCGTTGATCACCGTCCCCGCGAACGCTCATATGTACTACGGCCACGTGCAGGACATGCTCAGCACGACGTACAACCTGTCGTACATGACGTACTGGGCGAACCACTACGGTTCGCTGCTGCCGGCTCAGCCGTTCGCCAGCCATCTGGCATTCATCGGCCAGCGATCGACGTTCTTGAGCAACGCGATCAATGCCGCCGCCGGTACGCAGGCGGCCGCGCCGTTCAACATCACGACGCCGAATTCGACGGTCAATTCGACCGTCGCCACGCTGAGCGGCACTGGCTGGGTGAACGTCCGCAATATCCGCAAGGCCGGCGACCCAACCAATCTGCCGGTCACGTGGAACTCCGTCACGGGCTGGACAGTCGCCGTGCCGGTCGACTTCGGCCCGCACGACGTCGTGCTCGAAGCGTACGATTTTCAAGGCACTTTGATCGGCACGGACACGGTCACGATCGATAGCACCGTCTCCTCTCGGCCGCTGCAAGATTTCTTGCGGATTACCGAGTTGATGTACCACCCGGCCGATCCGACGCCGGCCGAAATCGCCGCGGGCTTCACGGATTCCGACAACTTCGAGTTCCTGGAACTCAAGAACATCAGCACGACGGAAACGCTCGATCTCTCTACCGTACGGTTCGTCAATGGCGTGACGTTCGACTTCTCCGCGGCGACGATTTCGTCGCTCGCTCCCGGTGAGTATGCCCTGCTGGTCGTCAACGAGGCCGCCTTTACGCATCGCTATGGCGCGGGCTTCCCGATTGCCGGAACGTACTCCGGACAATTGAACAACGCCGGCGAAACGATCCGCATGGAGGATGCGCTCACCGTCGCGATTCAGGAGTTCACCTACGACGACACGGGCGTCGGCTGGCATCCGACGACCGACGGCGACGGCTACTCGCTGGTGATCGTCAATCCGCTCGCCCCGACGAGCACTTGGAACAATGGCGCGTCGTGGCGACCAAGCGGAGCCATTGGCGGCTCGCCGGGAACGGACGACTCGCTGCCGGGCGACTTCAACCTGGACGGACTGGTGGGCACGGCCGATCTGGCGATCCTGCAATCGCACTTTGGGACGGCGAGCGGCGCAACCTCACTCACCGGCGACATGGATGGCGACGGCGACGTTGACCGGGCCGACGCCGCGGCCTTTGCGCGGCAGTTCGGCCGCGGAAGCATTGCGACGCCGCCATCGCCCGCCGCCGCGGCGCTGGCTGTGGTGCGGCGAGCATCCGACGCTCCGCTGCGTCTGCTGGCGTCCCGGCGTGGTGCGTCGAGTCAGCGCGTGGGCGCGGCCGTTGTCGACGCCGCATTGGCGGAACTGTCGCACGATCCGTCGCTGTCGGCCGTTTCGGTGACCGACGTGCGGTTGTCGCGACTCGCGGCAACCAGTCACCAGCACCGCACGATCCGCCCCTAGTGCTTTGTCACGACCAAAAGTTCGGGTTGGCTTGATTCGGTAGATTGAGGAAACTTCCGGCAACAAGGAGGTTTCCGATGAACAAGAAGTATATTGTTCGGTTGACGGCGAAGGAACGGCGGATTTTGCGGGTGGTCATCAAGAAGCTCAGCGGGTCGAGCCAGAAGGTTCGGCGGGCGCAGTTGCTGCTCAAGGCGGACGTTGCGGGTCCGGCATGGACCGACGAGCGAATCGCCGAGGCGTTCGACAGCCGCACGCGGACGGTCGAAAAGCTGCGCGAGCGGTTTGTGACCGAGGGTTTCGAGCAAACGTTGCATGGCAAACCGCGCGAAAAGCCGGCGACCGAGAAACTCTTGGGCGGCAAACAAGAGGCTCGAGTGATCGCCATGCGGCTTGGCCCGCCGCCGAAGGGCTACGCGAATTGGACGCTTCGATTGTTGGCGCGCAAGGTTGTCGAATTGGAGATCGTCGAAACGATCAGCCACGAAACCGTGCGTCGGACGCTAAAAAAAACGGGATGACCAACGTAAGCGCACACCACTGCCATTCTTGATGCTGGCTGGCGGTGCGGGGTATTGATGGGGCTTTCGTA
>JBBDYI010000273.1:0-16837 GCA_040901705.1 Pirellulales bacterium
CCAGCCCGGCCAGATTGAGCATCTCGTCGTCGAGCCGTTCGCCTTTTTCCAGCTTCGCGGCGATGGCTTTCTCGAGCCGCGTGAGCGAAATCATCCGCATCGCGCTGCCGCGGACAACATTGCCGCGATCGTCCTTCGCCCCAAAGTCCTTCGCCGCCGCCCGCATGGCGGTGGCCTTCGTGCGAATCAACTCGGTCGAACCATCGGGCATCGGCACCAGATCGAGAATGCCTTTCGCATCCACAATGATGCCGCCAGCAGGGCCGGCGCTGACGTTGATGTTATTGTTATTGTTACCGGCAGGTTGGGCGAACCCCTCGGCGGACAGGCCAGCGAGGAAAAACCCTGCGGCAATCGCTGCAAGTGTCCCGCGTGCGATCCTCGCTCGAATTTCCATGACGTTCACTCCTCGGCGAAAGGACGAGACCGCCCGCAACGACTCACCGCCCAAGGGCGCGTTGCCCTAGGGCAAAGGGTCTGCGAGAGCCACGAAAGGAATGTGGAACTGGCGAAAAATGCAAAACCGACTTGCCCCCGATTGCTCCAGTTAACGGCCAAATGGCGTGGCGCTTTCGACGCACATACCGCGTGGCGCGTTCCAAACATTGGAAAACTCGGACCTACCGCTCCTGTCTATCGATTCTTATTTGCCGCACGACGAATTGCAACGGAATCCGGCCAGATTTTTCCCTCCCACGGCTCGCCAAGCAAGAAAAAAACCTTCGGAAAGGGGGCCTGCGGGAACGAAGTCGCGAGACCGCATCATTTGCGGCAAAAATGGGCGGATTGCACGGCCCAAACAAATGCCGATGGCCCCGTCGAAAACGAGACAGCGCCTCGTCGCCGCGTTATAAAGGTTTGACCGTCGCGAACGGTGCGATTCGTCGAGCGATTCCGCCGGGGATGCCGCCGAACGAGGATCGCTCCTCCCATCGGAGTTCTTCAATGGCCGAGTATTCGTTCCCATTAGCCCGCCTCTGGATGTCGCGGCCAGTACGAGTTTCGTTTGTGGTCGCATGGGCGTCGCTTCCGTTCGTCAGACCGCCATCGATTGCCGCGGCGGATGAAGCGGCGACGGCTGAATCGTCGGCAGCCGAGAAGCGACTCGACGCGAACCCGCTGGCGGCGAAGTACCCCGGCGACGCGGGGATCGAGCGCGACGCTCACGTGTTGTTCGTCGAGGACTTCGAATCGGCGTCAATGGCCGCCGTCGCTGGCCGCTGGGACGAAGCGCGCAATGCCGACGGCATGTCGCTCGCCAACGACGTTCCCGCCGGCAGCAAAGGCAAGCAGTCGCTGCTCATCACACACGTCGGCGGCAAGGATACGGGGTCGCACCTGTATCGGCGGCTCGAAAAAGGGCAAGAAAGGGTATTCTCGCGGTTTTACGTCAAGTTCGCCGAGGATTGTGGGCCGATCCATCACTTCGGCACCTGCATCGGCGGCAACAACCCGCCCAGCCGCTGGCCGAGCGTCAAGGCCGGCATTCCGACGGCGGGCGATAAGGCGTTTTGGACCGGCGTCGAGCCGTTCGGCGACGCCTGGCGATGGGACTTCTACACGTACTGGTGCGAAATGCGCGGCAGCCCGCCGCGCGGCCAAACCTGGGGCAACAGCTTCATTCGCGACGAGAGCCTCAAAGTCGAGCGGGGGCGGTGGATTTGCGTTGAGGTGATGGTCAAGATGAACGACGTCGGCCAGTCGAACGGCGAACAGGCGATGTGGATCGACGGCAAACAAGTCAGTCACCTGGGCGCCGGCTTCCCGAAGGGGAAATGGACTTACGACAAGTTCATTCCCGACGAAGGCGGCGACGCCATTCGATGGAACCAGGCCAAGGGCGGACCCGAGCGCTTTCGCGTCGCCGAAGGAGGCGAGCCGTTCGAGGGCTTTCGCTGGCGAACGGCCAAGCAACTCGACGTCAACTTCGTTTGGGCCTACGTCTATATCACCAAGGCGGCCGCAGGGCACGTCAGTAAGGTTTGGTTCGACCATTCGTCGTCGCGACGGAATACGTCGGGCCGATCGCCAAGTGACCCCAGGAGTCACCGCTATGTCTGTCGTTCACATTCGCCACGGCATGCATTCCATCCGCCAGCCGCGGGGCAGCAACGTCTGTTGGGCGGCGTCCGTGGCGATGGTGATGGGCCGCAGCGCGACCATCGCGACCGTCCGCGCGCAAGCCGCCGCGGCGGGCGTGCGGATCAATGGCAATGGATCGCTGCCGCTCGGCGACGCGGCGAACGTGCGGCGGCTGGCCGGGGCCTTTCGGCTGCGCGTGGCCGACGTCCGCACCACGCCCGTCACGCTCGACTCGACCGTCGGTTGGCTGCGGCGGGGACGATTCGTCATGCTCGGCGGCTTCAACTTCAGCGGTTCGATGACGGCGATGGACCACGCCGTTACGTTTTACGCCGCCGAAGGGGATGGAACACAACGCCACACGCGGATTTTCCTCGCCGACCCGATCGGCGGCCTATTCCACGACGACTTCGAGCACTTCGAGGAGGCGGTCATGGCCGATCCACACTTCGTGCTGCACCGTTAGGGAGAATCGGACGCTACGAGCGATCGGCGAATCAGCCGAATGCAGTTCACGCAGTTCACGCAGTTCACGCGGAGTGCCGGCGGCGGGAACGCCTCGCGGCCGGCGGCGCGGCATGATATCTTTTGTGTCCCGCAGTGCGGCGCAACCGCCCGATGGCCGGCACCTCCCCTCCTGACCCCCGACCCCTGACCCTCGCAATGAAAATCGGCATCGTCGGCTATCAAGGTTCCGGCAAGAGCACGCTGTTCGAGTGGTTGACCGGCGTCGCCGCTGATCCGGCCTTGGCTCACGTTTCGCAGTCGGCCTCGACGCCGGTGCCCGACGATCGGGTCGAACCGCTGTGCAAGGTCTATAGTCCCAAGAAAATCACGCTCGCTTCGCTGGAACTGGTCGACACGCCGGGCCTGTCGCGGACCCACGAGGGCAACGCGGCGCGACTGGCCCATATCAAGGAGGCCGGCTGCCTCGTGCTCGTCGTCGCGGCATTCGGCGGCGCGGACGGAGCGACCGATATCCGCCGGTTCGACGAGGACTTCCTGCTGGCCGACATGGAGGTCGTCTCGCGCCGCATCGATAAGCTTCGCGAGCAGGTCAAGAAACCCCGCCCCGACCGCGACAAGGACATCGCCGAACTGGCCGCCCTCGAACCGCTGCTGGCGTCGCTCGAAACGGGCAAGACGGTTCACGAATCGGGCATGAACGAGGAACAGATCAAGGCCACCCGCTCGTTTCAGCTTCTCACCGAAAAGCCGCGGCTCGTCGTGGTGAATCTTGCCGACGGCGATAGCGACCCTGACCGTTTCGAGAAACTATCGACTGAAAAGTGCCGCGTCGTGGCCGTTCCGATCGGCTTGCAGCGCGAACTCGCCCGCATGTCGCCGGAAGAACGCGCCGAGTTCGAGGCCGAGATGGATCTCGTCGGCTGCGACCGCACGACGCTATTGCGTTTGATTATGAACGTCTCGCGGCAAATGATTTACTTCACCGCGGGCGAGAAAGAAGTCCGCACGTGGATGCTCCGCCAGGGCGGCACGGCGCTCGAAGCCGCCGACAACATCCACAGCGATCTGGCCCGTGGGTTCATTCGGGCGGAAGTGATGACGTGCGACGATTTGATCCGTTTGGGCAGCGAGCGAGAGATCAAGGCGAACAACCTGATGCGGCAAGAGCCGAAGGACTACGTGGTCCGCGACGGCGACATCCTGCACGTGCGATTCAGCGTGTGAGCCGTTCGAGTCGGTCGCTAAGTGACAATCCGCCGCCGCTCGCCTACGCGCCCTTGCCGACCGATACGAACGTCATTCGCAGTTGGTGCAGCGCATCCTCGAATAGCGCCGACTCCTCAGCCGTTCGGTTGCCCGCCGTCTTCGCGTCGAGCATGCCGATCGTGTCGATGAGATACTTCGCGTGATCCAGCTCGACCGGCAGCGGGTTGCCATCTGGACCGGCCATCAGTCCCATGGCGGCCATCGATTGGGTCGCCAGCGTGATAACGAGCGACGAAAGCGTTGGCGGCGGAAGGTCGCCTTCGGGCGCGGCGCCCTGTGCGGCGTCGTGCGTGGCGTCTGGCCCGGCATCGGGATTGACGGATTCGCTTGCCTGCGCGGCGGACGGCGAGCGTTTTTCCTCTCGCTGCTGCGACGCGGCCGCCTTCTCCGCTTCGACCTGGCTCTTCCAGTCTTCGTCGATGATCAATTTCGATTTGCCGGATTCGTCCGTCATGGCGTCGCCTGGTTTTCTGGAAATTGGATTCGCTGCGCGCTGCAATAACCGGTCGCTCGCAACCGCTGCGTACGTCACCATACCCCATGAGGCCTCGCGACGCCAATGCCGCGCGGGATTACGCCGCGGTTTGGGCACGGTTTCGCCGGATGGACGGCAGCGCTGCCGCATTCTCGATCGTGTCCCATTGTTCGATTATCGGGCGATGCCGTAACATAATCGCATGGTCGTGCCCGGTGCCTGGCGCCGCACGAAGCCTGGGCAGACCGTCGCGCCATCGGTATTCCGCGCGTGGCAAGAATCCGAGCGGACAAGCGGCAGGCGATTATTCATGCGGCGGTGATTGCGAAATGTATGCCCGACTGGCTACCTGGTGGACGATTCTCCGCGTATCGGTCGAGGAGCGGCTGGTGTATCGCGGCGATTTCGCCCTCGGCACGCTGATGCGGTTCCTGCCGATCGTCACGCAAATCTTCCTGTGGGGCGCGATCTTTTCCGCCATCGAACAGGGCGGCGGTGCGTCCGGCGAATTGCAAAGCGGCTCTGTGCCGCGCATCGCCGGGTATCGCTACGAGGATTTCGTCGCCTACTACTTGCTGACGATGATCAGCCGGGCGTTTTCCAGCATGCCGGGTCTGGCGTCCGGTGTGGCGCGGCAGATTCGCGACGGCGAGATCAAGAAGTATCTGATTCAGCCCGTCGACATGATTGGATTCTTGCTGCTCGGCCGCGTGGCCCACAAGTTCGTCTATTACGGCGTCGCGATGGCGCCCTTTGCGCTCGTGTTCTACCTGTGCCGCGATTTCTTTCCCGGCTGGCCCGCGCCGGAAGTGATGGCGGCTTACGTGGCCTCGCTGGCGATGGCGTTCTTGCTCGGGTTCTACATGGAGATCACGTTGGGGTTGATCGGGTTTTGGTTCCTGGAAGTAAGCTCGCTGCTGTTCGTCTACATGTTGTTCAGTTTCTTCCTGTCCGGACACATGTTTCCGATCGACATGCTGCCGGCCCCGCTTGATACGATCGTGCGGTTGGTGCCGCTGCAATACCTGGCCTATTTCCCGGCGGCGGTTTTCCTGGGCAAGATCGAGGGCACGCAACTGGTCGTGGGCCTGGCGATGCAGGCGGCGTGGTTGATCTTCTTCGTGGCAATGGCGCGGTGGACGTTCGCCCGCGGCGTGCGACGGTATAGTGGGTACGGCGGGTAAATGTCGTCGCAGCATGTGTCGCCGCCGAGCGTAATTCGTTCGCAATCCATCGATCGGCATGAAGAAGCACCGTCCACAACGTGTCGCGATCGCGTCCGACGACACGCCGACGCTACAGGCGGCTCGGCGGGCTTGGGCGGCGCAGCATTTTGACGAAGCGCTGGCTCACTTCGACGAAGCCGTTCGGCGTCATCCGGCGAACGTTCGCGCGTTGGTCGACGCGGCCCGCGCGCACGGCTTCCGTTACGATTACGCCCGCTGCGAGGAACTGACCGAACGCCTGCTCCGCCTCGCCCCGAACCGCGCCGACCTGCACCTGCGGGCCGGCGAAACGTATCGGATGATCTCGCTGGCCGACGAAGCCACCGCCTGTTTCGAGCGGGCGTGCCAACTCGCCGCGACGCCGCAATCGCTCGTCGAGCTGGCCACGCTTTACGAACGACAACATCGACTGGGCGAGGCGGCCGAATTGGCCGACCGCGCGCTCGCGCTCGCGCCGCAGGAAGACCCGCAGCATGGCCCAATTCGGTTGCTCTCCGCGCGCATCGCGCGACGGCGCGGCGACGACACGGTGGCGGAGAGCATGCTTCGAGATCTGATCGCGGTTTGGCCGCAGGGCACGGATTTGGCGGCCGAAGCCTGGGCGGACCTGGCCGCGATCCACGACCAACGCGGGCAATACGATGACGCCTGGTCGGCCAACCTGGAATCCAAGGCGATTCTCCTCCGCCGCGACCGGGCCGAACGCGAAGCGTCCGACGTCGTTCTCGGCCGATTTCGCCGCATGGTCGATTCCGTCGACGCCGCGTATTTCGAGCGGTGGGCCGCCGATCCGCCGGCCACACCGCCCCGCCGGCTGGCCCTGCTCACCGGCTTCCCCCGTTCCGGCACGACGCTACTCGAACAGGTTCTCGACGGCCATCCGGACCTCGTCAGCAGCGAGGAACGCGACGTCTTCTCGCGCGAGGTGTTTCCCGCGCTCGGCCAGGGCGTGCCGCTCGACACGCCGGTCGAAGTCATGCTCGACCGCGCGGCGGCCGAACGGTTGCAGACACAGCGCGAGACGTACTTCCGCATGATGCAGACGATGCTTCGCCAACCGATCGGCGACCGGGTTCATCTCGATAAAAACCCGGCGATGAACCTGCTCATCCCGGCCATGCTCCGCGTGCTGCCGGAGCTAAAGATCATCGTCGCGCTGCGCGATCCGCGCGACGTGCTCGTAAGTTGCTTCCTTCGCTACTTGCCGCTCAACCCGGTCAGCGTCTGCTTCCTCACGATCGAACGCGCCGCCGAGCGATATGCCCTCGATATGGCGGCGTGGCTCAAGCTCCGCGACATGATCCGCGCGCCCTGGATCGAAGTCCGCTACGAACAGACCGTCGGCGACCTCGCCGGCACCGCCCGCCGCGCGCTCGACCTGCTCGATCTGCCCTGGGACGACGCGGTGCTCGGCTACCAGCAACGAGCGGCCAAGAAGCAAGTCCTCTCGCCCACCTACGAAGCCGTCACCAAGCCAATTTACACGTCGGCCATCGGCCGCTGGCGAAACTACGAGCGCTATCTGGCCCCGGTCCTGCCGATTCTCAAGCCGTTCATCGCAGCGTTCGGATACGATTGATCGCGTTGCCGGTCGAAATCGGCAAGAATTCCGGCCGCCATAATGGGTTTGCGGCCGCGCCGCGATGTACTACTCACGGCGGCCGCGCGGTAGAATGTCTGGCGAGCTTGATGGATGTCCGTGCGAATGTTCGTGCCTCGATTTTGTGTGCTTGCCTCGTGAATCGGAGGCTTATCGTGAAGCCATTACTCGTTGCACTGTCCGCGATCATATTCTTGGCGACGGCCCGCGCCGCCGTGGCCGTCGAGTTGGTTTGGAACGACGCGGTCGGCATTTGGGCGCTCGTCGATAATCGCGACGCGCCGGTGTTTCTCCAGCACACCTATGAGACGCGCGGCGTCGCGGTCGACGAGGGTCACGGGCGGCTGTTGTGGTCCGACATCTTGCCGCTCGGCGCGCTGATTCCTGGCGGCGAGATTCGCGAAGCCGGCCTGGAAGGCGGAGGCAAGGTCGAGGTGCTCGCCGGCGGCCTGACGAGCCCGGCCGGCGTGGCGATCGATTCGCTGCACGGCAATATCTATTGGACCGATCTGGGCGACAATCTGACGCCGAGCACAGTCTATATGGCCGGCCGCGACGGCGGCGATCCGCGGCCGATCATTCGCGCCGAGTGGCTGTCGCAAATCGAGGGCATCGCGGTCGATCCGCTCGGCGGCAAGTTGTATTTCAGCTACGTCAATCCGCTGATCGATTCGCTCTACAACGGCGGCATCGCCCGCGCGGAACTCGACGGCTCGAACGTCGAGGGCGTTATCGGCGGCCTCGGCAAGCCCAACGGCGTGGCGGTCGATCCCTTGGGCAACGGGCTGTATTGGGCCGACGCCCACAAGCTCAGTCCGGGTGGTGGCGATGGCGAGATCGCGGCGGCCGATCTCAACGGCGACAATCGGCGGATGATCCTGGGCGGCCTGGAATTGCCCTACGGCGTCGCTTTGGATTTGCGGCGCCGCGACATCTATTGGACCGACTCCGAGACCGGCAAGATCCAACGGACCGGCATGTCGGGCGTGTTGCCGTACTTCGAGGACGTCATCAACGGGCTGGAAAACCCGACGGCGATCGCGATCGCCAGCATCACGTCCTTCCCGATGCCCGGCGACGCCAACGGCGACGGACGGGTCGATCGGGCCGACGTGGCGATCGTCGCCGCCAACTTCGGACGGACCGGCGCAGAAGTAGATTGGTCGCTCGGCGACTTCAACAACGACCACCGCATAACGCTGGCCGATCTGGCGACGTTACAGCAACATCTAACCAGCGGCGAGAGAACTTCTCTGTCACCCGCCAGCGTGCCAGAACCGTCCGCGTGGGCATTGCTATCCGTCGCGGCGATCTATCTTGTCGCGTGCCGGCGTCGCCCCCAAGCGCAACTCTAGCACGAGTAGAAGCATTGAGCGCGCGCTGCGGTTCGTTCCGCCCCCGACGGAGCCGCGCACGCGTGGCGATGTTCCCTGCTCCCGGGAACGCCCGTCGCGGCGTTATTTGGCGTCGCCGCTCGTGGCCGCGTCCGAAGCGTCGTTGCGCGCTTTTTCGGCTTCGCGACGGATGGCTTCGTAGACTTCCTGGCGGTGGACTGGCACTTCTTTGGGGGCTTCGATCCCCAAACGCACCTTGTCGCCGCGAATGTCGACGATCGTCACGACGACGTTGTCGCCGATGATGATGCTTTCGTCGCGTTGTCGAGACAGAACGAGCATCTTGTGGCTCCTTCCCCTGGATTGCCGCAGTGCCGCTCGCGCTGACTTGCTGCGTTCAGCGAGGGCGGCGTGTGGTGACTCACTTCGGTCGGTGCGCGAAACAATGTATGGAACACAGGCACGGCGCGGCGAGGCGTCGTGCTGACTGTTGCATCGGCCGGAAATTGTCGCCAATTGCACGAAGAAACCGGCCGCTGTCATCACGTGCATAGGCGGCACAACCGCGACGCAATCGGCGTACCCCGGTGCGATGGTCGCAGCGCCGGGCGCGATTTTTTCGCCTGGCGCGGCGCGGTCGTGACGCTCGTAGCGACGCTGCGCCGCGGGTCGCTCGCATCGCGGCCGCGGTTGGTTTAGACTCGCAGCAACGAATCCGGAGAGATTCGCTCAGCCGCCAACGTCACACCCGCTACGACCGGCCCACCTCCAACGCCAGACGACGACAACGATGGCGAAAATACGAGCCTTCATCGCCGTGGAAACGCCGCCCGACGTCGTGGGCCGCGCGACGCGACTCGCCCGACGTTTCGCCGAAGCCGGGGCCGACGTGAAGTGGGTGGCGGCCGGGAATCTGCACTGGACGGTGAAGTTCCTGGGCGACGTATATCCGCGGGAATTGGTTGAAATCTGCCAGGCATTGCAGGCCGCGGCCGTCGCCGTGCCGCCGTTTCGCATGAGCGTCGCCGGCGCGGGAGCGTTTCCCAACGTCGGCCGGCCGAGAACGCTGTGGCTCGGGGCGGGCGACGGCGGCGAAGGACTGGTGCGATTGGCCGAAGCCGTCGAGACCGAGGCGACGCGGATCGGCTTTCGCCGCGAAGGCCGGCGGTTCGAACCCCACCTGACCATCGGCCGCGTCCGCAGCGGCGGCCCGGAGCAAGCGGCGCTCGGCCAACTCGTCGCCGAGGCGGCCGATTTTGACGGCGGCGTGATGGAAGTCGACGAAGTCGTGCTGTTCAGCAGCGAACTGCGGCCGCAGGGGCCGGTTTACGAGGCGCTGGAGCGGGCCGAACTGACTGGGCCGCCGACAGCGTAGCACTATGAAGCAAGAGGCTATCCGTAAAGAATTGTCGAGAATCCGAACTGTAGGAGGCGAATCTTTTCGCTGAGAGGTTGTGAATGAATGTAGGGTGCTCTGTGAGCACCACAAAGCGTTGTGCCAAGGTGCTCACAGAGCACCCTACAGGTTGCGGTTGGACTTGTTCATGTTCGATTCTTTCACAACCTCTGAGGCGTCGGTCGTGACCCCAATCGGCGAAAGGATTCGCCTCCTACAGGATAGCTTCAAAGTACCGACACACGCACGACTATTTCTTCGCCGTCTCCGCCGCCAGCAACTCTTCGACCAGCTTGCGCACGTCGGCGTAAGTGAAATACTCGTCTTCGCTATCGGCAGAACCGTTCTCGAACATTTTGGCGACGGTGCCGTCGCGGCCGTACACGACAACCACGGGCGGCGACCCGCCGAGGTTCAGCGTCGCGTCGGAGAGCACTTCGTCGCTCGGCGTGCCGCACAGGACGTTATCGACTCGCTTCGGCTGCGGAGCGAGCGACGTGAGAAAGTTCAGCACTTTAGGCTCGAGGTCGGCGGGCTTCTTGTTCTTGCCGCCCTCGTAGTCGAGCGAGACCGAGATGCACGCCACGTCGTCGGGATGTTTCTCGGACAGGGCGACGAGTCCGGGGAACTCCTTCATGCACGGCGGGCACGAGGTCGACCAATAGTCGACCACGACGATTTTTTTGTCCTTGTGCGAAGCGATCCGCCCTTGGACCCCGACCACGTCGAGGACTTCGAGCGTCACATCGCCGCCACCGCTTTTGCCGTCGCTCTCGGAAGGCGAACCACAGCCGGCAAGCGTCGCGATGCCGATCACTACATACAACAATCGCCGTGCGGATAACGCCGAACGTGGCAGCGAGTCGGCGGCAGCAGGCGAACGTTCGGCGCAATGGCGGTGATCAACTTTCCGTGGCATCGAATCTCCCGGCGGTCAAGGCGGCGAAATGCAATCCATCGCAATAGGCAAGTGCGGCCATTGTATGCATTCGCAGTGCGCTCGCACACGGCTGGGCGAATGCCGGCGGCAATGCCGGCGACGGACGGAGGTCCGCAATCCGTCGCCGCTTGGCCGCGCAACTACCACGCCCAATGTTTGTTGCGTCGCTGCTGGATGCCCGGCACGGAGGGCGGTTTTGTTGGACTGCGGCCGCGGCGGGCCTTGGGCGACTTCGAGCGTTGGACGGTTGTTTTCGCGCGTCGGTCGCGCGATTCGCTGCCGTCGTCGAACTGGTCGGTTCCGTTCTTGGTAGCCATTGGCGTCACCCCCGTGAGCTGGCGTTGGAAAAAACTTGCCGTTCAGGTGTCGCCGAAAAGCAACCCGCACGCCAAAACCGCAACGCAATGGCCGCGGCATCGACTCCCCCGTCGGTCGAAGGTGCGCAAGTCGAAGCGGCGCAATGAGGTGGAACGGCGAAAGAAAAACTGCGGTGGGCAATTCCGCTGCGAATGTCGCCGCAGCGCGGCGGTCGAAACGCGGCGAATCACCCCGAAGCGGTGAAAGACGATCGGCCGCGCGATAAAGTGTGCCGCCAAAAGGAGATGCGACGCGAACTAACGCGTTTGGACCGGCGGTCGCGCCGACTTCGCTCACATCGCGAGCGTACATAAACGCCGTCAACCGCAAGACTTGCGCGCAACCTCACCATTTTGGTGAAGCGATTCACCAATTCAAGGAAGCCGACGACGGCAATTCGAGCGCAATGCACCACGACGGCCGACGCCGGTCGGCCGTTTGCAAAACGCGAGCAACCACGTAATCCGCGCATCGCCAGTCGCGCGACGCGAATGTGCAACGTCGTCGCGCAGCCACTGGCATTGCGCGAGCGGCCGCCGACGAATTCGCATCCCCGCCTTGTGACGGCATGCGCTGCGATACTTTGTGTCGAACTAGAACCGGTATCGCAAACCTCATGCCATTCCCACGCAGTCGAGCACGCATTCATTCCGCCGCCGCCGTGGCGTAAGATGACGCCACCGTGGCGCCCCGCGTCGAGCCACGAGTAGTCGAGCCACGAGAGCACCAACGGATTCCCTGCCGGAAAAAACGCATGTCCTCCGCGAACAACACCAATAAATCGACTCCGACTGTGCCTGCGACCGTGCCTGCGACGATCGTCATCTTCGGCGCATCGGGCGATCTGACGAGCCGCAAGTTGATTCCCGCCCTGTACTCGCTGCACCGCAAGGGCCGGCTGCCGGAGGGGACGAAGATCGTCGGCGTTTCGCGCACCGAGTTCAGCCACGACGCCTGGCGCGAGGAACTGGCCAGCTCCACGGCCACTGCCGCGGGCGACGATTTTGCCGCCGATACGTGGGCGACCTTCGCCCGCCGGGTGTTCTACGTTCCAGGCGACATCACCAAGGGCGATTCGTTCGCGCGGCTGGAAAGTCAACTCGGCGAAATCGAAGGCGGTGCGGCGTGCGACCGCGTGTATTACCTTTCGACGGCGCCGCGTTTCTACGAACCGGCGATGCTTGCCCTGGGCGAACACGGCATGGCCGACGAGTCGCACGGACGGCGGCGGGTCGTCATCGAAAAGCCGTTCGGCACGGATCGGCAGTCCGCGCGAAAGCTAAACGAAGTCACGCATCGGGCGTTTCGCGAGGAGCAGGTTTTCCGCATCGATCACTATCTCGGCAAAGAGACGGTGCAGAACCTGTTCGTGTTCCGTTTCGCCAACACGATCTTCGAGCCGATCTGGAACCGCAACTATATCGACCACGTGCAGATCACCGTGGCAGAGGAGGTCGACGTAGGTCATCGCGGCGACTATTACGACGCCGCCGGCGTGCTGCGAGACATGTTCCAGAACCACTTGCTGCAACTGCTCACCATCACGGCGATGGAGCCGCCCGTCCGGTTCGAGGCCGACGCCGTCCGCAACGAAAAGGTCAAGGTGCTCCGCGCCATTCAACCGATGTCGGCCGAACAAGTCGCCGCCAACACGGTTCGCGGCCGCTATCGGGGTTATCTCGAAGAGCAACACGTCGCCGCCGACAGCCGCACGGCCACGTTCGCGTCGCTGCGTCTCGACGTCGACAATTGGCGGTGGAAGGACGTGCCGTTTTATCTGCGCAGCGGTAAGGCGATGTCCTGCCGCACGACGCAAATCGTCGTCCAGTTCCGCGAGCCGCCCCACATGATGTTCAACGATGGCCGCCACGCACATTGCGACGCCAATCGACTGGTGATTCAAGTCCAGCCGGCCGAGGGCATTCAGCTTCAACTGCAAACCAAGGTGCCCGACTCGGCAATGCTGATGCGGCTCACCGATCTCGACTTTCGGTTTCAAGGACGCCTTGCCGCTCAATTGCCGGAAGCCTACGAACGGCTGTTGCTCGACGCCCTATCGGGCGATGCGAGTCTGTTCGCTCGGGCCGACGAAGTCGAACTAGCGTGGGGCATCATCGATCCAATTCTGGCCACTTGGGACGGCGCCGCAGAGCCTCCGCTGGCGGAATACGAGCGCGGGCTGTGGGGGCCGCAATCGTCGAGTGACTGGATGGAACGCCAGGGCCGCTGCTGGTTCGACAATTGCCCGGTTTTGGGGGGGCCATTAAACGCCCATCCTCGAATTGCGGCAAGCGAACACCGTAGGTAGCGCCCCCCAGATTCTTGCCTTCCCGCTCGCCTCGCGATATCACCGACACTCAAAATGGAACGCACAGACATCCACAGATTTCGCCGATTTTCGTAGATGAGGATTGGCCAATCCGCCTGCCGGACGCCTTTGCTGAGGGGTTGTAAATGCAGGGTGCTCTGTGAGCACCTTGGCACAACGCTTTGTGGTGCTCACAGAGCATCCTACAGGTCGCGCGTCGTCGCGATGCCGGGCGACAGGTGCCGGCGTTCGGAGAATCTGCCATCCCCATCTGCGGAAATCGGCGAAATCTGCGGATAGTTCCCGGATGTGGCGAACGTCAATCACCCTTTCGCCGCCCTCGGTAGCCGACTAAAATCGCAGCGGCCGGCCAAAACCGTTGCCGGCCACGCACCTTCCGCCGCGCCAAGGATGCCCCATGCAATGGGCTTGATGCACTTCCTCGTCCCCGACCGGTCCTTCTTGGCGGAAGAATCGCTTGCAACGGCGCATATGACGGGCATGGACGGCATCCCTTGGTCGTGCCGCGTCGTCGCCACCGGCAACGGACTGATGATCGATCGTCCGGCGGGTGACTCGGGCAACTTCCATATCCCGTGGATCGTCGCCGGGCACGGAACGATCACGCTGACGACCACCAGTTTGATGGAGCGGATGCGGCCGTATGTGCTGCCGGTGGAATTGGCCCGCGGCACGCTCAATCGGTTGCGCAATCACACGTCGGCGTGGCAGTCGCTGGGAATGACGATCCCGCCGGAACTGGCCGCGGAAATCGGCCTCGCCCAGCGAGCCTTTTCGCTCGCCGCCGCGGGGCAGGCCAACGTCGCCGAGGCCGCCGCCAAGGCCCAAGAATCGCTGCGGCACGCACTGGCGGCAATCGACCTGCTGTGCGGATCGTATGCCGTGCAAGCCCTCGACGCGCGACACCATCAAACGCCGCGACTGACGACGCTGTTCGGCGTGCGGCTGGATCACGAAACGCTCGAAGCCAGCCCGGCGCAGGCGATTCTGCCGGCGTTCAACGCAGTGCAGACGTCGGTATCGTGGGCCAGGCTCGAGCCGGAAGATGGTCGCTGGGACTGGCGGATTGCCGACGCGCAGATTCAATGGTGCGTCGCGCAAGGTTATCGCGTCGCTGCCGGGCCGATCTTCGAACCGTCGCTCTCATCGCTGCCCCAATGGATTTACCTGTGGGAAAACGACCTCGACCGGCTGCTCGGTTTCGTCACGCGGCAAGTCGAACAAGTGGTGAGCCGCTACGCGGGCCACGTCCATCTTTGGCATGCCGCGGCCGGAGCGAACATCGCCGACCCGCTGCCCATCGGCGACGACTCCAAGCTGCGGCTGATGCTCACCGCCGTCGAAACGGTCCGCCGCATGGATGCGAAAACGCCGCTGGTGGTCAGCTTTGATCAACCGTGGGGCGAGCGGGTCATTCGCGAGCAGTGCGAAATGTCGTCGCTGCATTTCGCCGATGCGCTGATCCGCGCCGACCTCGGCGTCGCGGGCTTGGGCGTGGAGATCAATCTCGGATACGCCAGCGAAGGGACGCTGCCGCGCGACGCCATCGCCATCAATCAGCAGATCGACCGTTGGAGCATGTTTGGCTTGCCGCTGATCGTCATGCTGACCGCTCCCAGCGCCGCCGGCGAAGATCCGTCGGCGCTGGCCAAATGCAAGCCGATGGGCGGCCGCGGCGGCGTGCCGGACTTGGGCAGCCAGTGCGAGGTTGCCCAACGCCTCGTGCCCCTACTGCTGGCCAAACAATCGGTTCAAGGCATCTTCTGGAATCAACTAAGCGACGCCCGTCCGCACGACTTTCCCCACGGCGGCCTGATCGACGCCCAAGGCAACATCAAACCGGTCGTCGGCGCACTGGCGGCGATACGGCAACAACACCTGGTTTAAACAGGGGCTGGGGGCTAGAGGTTGGGGGCTGGGGAGAAGAACTTCCCGCCGAGCCCTCGACTAGCTTGTAACGTCGCCACCTCGCGTAACTTCGGATCGTCCTCGCCCCAGCCCCTAGCCCCCAACCTCCAGCCCCTGCCCATGCTTCACGCCGTTATCATGGCCGGTGGCAGTGGAACTCGGTTTTGGCCCGAGAGCCGCGACCTGCGCCCCAAGCAACTTCTCAAGTTCGTCGGCGAGCGGTCGATGATCCAGGCGACCGTCGACCGCCTGTCGGGCCTCGTCCCGTCCGAGCGCGTGTTGATCGCCACGAATCAGCGTCAGGCCGACGCCGTGGCCGAGCAACTGCCGGAACTTGGGCCGTCGTCGCTGCTATTGGAACCCTGCAAACGCGACACCGCGCCCTGCATCGCACTGGCGGCAGCGCATCTGGTCCGCCGCGATCCGGACGCGGTGATGGCCGTCATGCCGTCGGACCATGTGATTCGCCCGACGGAGAAGTTTCAACAGGCGATCCAACTCGCGGCCGATTTGATCGCCGAGTCGCCGGATCGGATCGTCACGCTCGGAATCCGGCCGACCTATGCGGCGGAGTCGTTTGGGTATATCGAGTTCTTGAATGAAAAAGTGCCGTTGCCGACGACGAGTGCCGCAAGCCCCAAGGTATTCAAGGTCAAGGCGTTCAGGGAAAAGCCGAAAGCACCGAAGGCACGAGAATACGTTCAATCAGCCAGGTGCTATTGGAACGCCGGCATCTTCGTGTGGCGGGCCGCGACGATTCTCGACTACATCCAGCGGTTGCAACCCAACCTCCACGCCCGCGTACAAACCATCGCCGCCGCGATCGACACGAACGAGTATCAAGCCGTCCTCGAACGCGAATTCGCTGCGATCAAGGGCATCTCGATCGACTACGCCGTGATGGAGCACGCCAAGAACATCGTGGTGATCGAAGCGCCGTTCGCGTGGGACGACGTCGGCAGTTGGCAATCGCTCTCTCGGCTTAGCGGCGCGGACGCCGACGGCAATACGATCGCCGGCCGGCACATCGGCATCGGCACACGCGGCACGATCGTTCGCACCGACGACGAGCATCTCGTGGTCACGATCGGCCTGGAAGACTGCATCGTCGTCCACACGCCAGACGCCACGCTGGTCGCCCGCAAGCAAGACGAAGAAGCGGTTCGCGAGGTGGCGAAGCAGTTGGCGGAACGCGGCTGGCGTGAATTGCTATAATGCCCTTCTCCGTCCTACTAAACAGGAACTTCTTACTAGCTCGCGCAATATTTGGTCGGTTCGATTCAACGCAGAGGACGCAGGGGACGCGGAGGAATCGCAGAGAGGGCATTGTGTTTTGGACAGTGGCCGGCCATGTCGACAGGAAACGCAGCCAGCGCCGGCAACGCGATGCATTGCATGGCATCAGCCCTTTGAATATGTTGTCATCGAGTCTGTTTTACCTGTCTTCGTGCTTTGA
>JBBDYI010000274.1:0-2408 GCA_040901705.1 Pirellulales bacterium
AGCAACAAGCACGGTTGCTACCGCTCGCCGAGAAGCCGGTCGACCAGCTTTGCCGAAAACGCTTCTTTATACTTGAGCCAGGAGAAGAAGCTCAAACCGCGGTTGGCCTGAAAACTTACCAGACGGCGATCGAATTCGGCATTCGTTGAAATCAGGCCGCGCGTCGAGTCGTATAGCGCACGGCGATGCCGATCCGTGGGAGCGCGTTGCGTCGTTGTCGCCATCCGTCGCGATCCTTGACGTTTGCAGGTTGCCGCAGGTTGCGAAGGCCGATTGCTGAACAAATGATTACATCGGGACGCGAAGCTGTCAAGGTTCCGAAAAACTCGGCGAGAAAACTTCGCGGCGCTGCCGTTAGAACTGCGACAGAAACCGCACGTCGTTCTTGTAAAACTCGCGGATGTCGTCGATGGCGTGGCGGCGCATGCATAGTCGTTCGACGCCGAGACCGAAGGCGAAGCCGGAGACTTCGTCGGGATCGTAGCCGACCGCCCGCAACACGTTCGGATCGACCATGCCGGCGCCGCCGAATTCGAGCCAGCCGTCGTTCCAACTCATGTCGACTTCAACGCTCGGTTCGGTGAACGGAAAGAACGACGGTCGGAAGCGAATATGCACGTCGCTGCCCAGATAACTGCTGGCGAACAGCCGCAGCACCGTCTTGAGGTCGGCCATCGTTACGTGCCGGTCGATCAACAGACCTTCGATCTGATGGAACATCGGATAGTGCGTTGCGTCGGCCGTGTCGGGCCGATACACGCGGCCCAACGCGATGATCCGCACCGGCGGCGGCGTCTTTTCCATCACGCGAATCTGCACCGTGCTCGTCTGACTCCGCAGCAGTAGCGTCGGTTCGCCCGCCGGTCCACTCGCAGCCGCCACCGCCGGTTTGCCGCCTGTTGGATCGGCCGCATTCGCCGTCGACAGGTAAAAGTTCTCCAGCGGGTCGCGAGCCGGATGCGACAGCGGGATGTTCAGAGCCTCGAAGTTGTGCCATTCGTCTTCGATCTCCGGTCCGTCGGCCACCACGAAGCCCAGCCGGCCCATGATGTCCTTCAGTTCGTCGATCGTCTGCGTAATCGGGTGCAAATGGCCGAGCGCTAGCGGCGTGCCGGGCACCGTCGGATCGAACGCCGGAGCGGTTCGCTTGACCGCGCCGTTCGACGCGAGCCGCTGTTGCGCCGTCGCGAAAGCCGCCTCGATCGCCTGCTTGGCTTCGTTGAAGTGCTTGCCGGCCAGCGGTTTGTCGTCCTTGGCGACCGCGCCTAGCCCTTTTTGTGCGCCGCGTAACCTTCCGGCCTTGGCCCCCAGGAAATCGACGCGGGCCGCTTCAAGCGCCTCCGCGTCGGCCGCAGCCGCAAACGCCGATTCCGCATCGCTGCGCATCGCGTCGAGTTCGGCGGTAAATTCGGCGAGCGCCATCGGACCTGAAAACGATGGTGGCACTGGTAGCTCGTCCACCAAGTGTGGACGCGACGACAGTCTACACGTGCAAGCAAGCCAACAACGTCAAACGGTAGATCACGCGGGTGGACGAGCCACCCGGGCACCACCGCGATGTTGCGAGGGGCTGCCTACGCGGCCGCGGTGGCCTTGAGCGCGTCGTTGACGAGGGCAAACACCGCGTCGAACCCTTGCGGATCGCGAATCGCCATCTCCGAAAGCATCTTGCGGTTGATTTCGATATTCGCCTTGCCTAAGCCGTTGATGAACTCGCTGTAACGCAGACCGCGTTCGCGGCAGGCGGCATTGAGGCGAATGATCCACAACCGGCGAAATTCGCGTTTTTTGGCCCGGCGGTCGCGGAAAGCGAACGCTCCGGCGCGAACGAGCGTTTCCTTCGCCGTCCTAAGCAGTCGGCGGCGTCCGCCGACGTAGCCCTTGGCCTTCTTGAACAGCCGCTTCTTTGCCTGGTTCCGCGCGGCGCCTTTTCTTGTACGCATGGTTCGGTCTTTCTAACTCGTGGCACATCGGGCCTCCGCCGCAAAGGCCGACGAAAGTTGATTCGCCCATGTGCCGGGCTTCGGGCGGAAGCGGCACAAAGGCCACATTGCTCCGACCGCTACCGGCGACGCAATTTTGCGTTGCCGGCGTCTCGCGCGGCGTTCTTGCGTTGCCGCGCGGTCGACCGAGGGCATGCCGCCCCCGGTTCGTGTTCGGTTAGTCACACTGTTCGGTTAGTCACGCTGTTCGGCTAGTAGCTGTTGCCGGCTAACGCCCGCTTGACGTTCTTGGCCGATGCTTCGGACAGCACTCGCGTTCCGCGCAGATTCCGGCGACGTTTCTTGCTCATCCCGGCCGCCAAGTGACTCGTACCGGCGGCACGGTGTTTGACCTTGCCGTTGGCGGTCACGCGGAACCGCTTTTTGGTTCCCTTGTGGGTCTTTTGCTTAGGCATGACTCGTCAC
>JBBDYI010000275.1:0-16777 GCA_040901705.1 Pirellulales bacterium
AAAGCCGGGCGTTACCGCCCGAAGTATGTCTTGACAGGGGACTTCCTATAGGTGGGTGAGGCAGGTCGGCACGGGCGGTCGCCTTGCACTTGCCCGGGGCGAACGGTTTGGTTTTCGGCACCCAAACCGTAAGCCAAGCAGGGCGTGCGTGTCGGCGGCGGCGAACGGCATTCGGATCTCGATGGGTGGCGGCACGTTTTGGCGGCACGCCCGTCGGGCAGCGGGGCGGTCGGCGCGCTTGGGTGGCCTGATTCTTGCGTTGATTTCGGGGCGAGATTTGGTAGGTTCGTGGGGTGCTCGATGAATCGAGGTTCCGATGGATGGCCGGATCGAGGCCTTGTGCGGGTATGAATATTGGATCGGGCGATGCCGCGACGCGGGAATTACTTTTGCCGAGGGTTTGCGCGTGGAGTGATCGACGATGGCTTATCGATCCGCTCGGAAGAGGGAATTATTTAACATTACTCGTGTTTTTTTGGGGCAAATCGATAGTTTTACGGTGTGTTTTTACGGATCGCTCCAAAATGCGGCTCGACAGGGCGGCGGGAGGGTTCTGAAATTAGTCCTTGAGAGCGAGCGGACATCTGTTCGTTTTGCGCAATACTTCGGCTAGCGATGCTTTCAGCGTTTCCGGCCGCCCGTCGCCGTCGTCACTTCGTTTGGCAAAGCGCCGCTCATCGCGTTTCTGCCTTGGGCTTGGAAGGCTTTTTGACGTGCAACATCGATTCGATCTTCTTGCGTTCGGCGTCCGTCAGCTTTCCGTCCTCGATCAAGTGGGCGACCAACAGCGACGCCGAACCGTCAAACATGCGATCGACGATTTTGCCGAGCATCGATCGGGCGGCCGTTTTGCGCGACATGACCGCCGACCAGCGATAACCCCGCGGACCATTCGTCCGCCGCACCAGCCCCTTTTCGAGCATCACGCCGAGCATCGTGGCGATCGTTGTGGTCGCCACGATGCGTTCCTGCCGGAGTCCATCGCGAATCGTCTTGAGTTCGGTCGGCCCCGACTCCCAGAGGATTTTGAGAATCTCCAATTCGCCGTCGGTCGGCTGCTTGCTTGCCCTGCGCGCCATGCTGAAGCCCCCTCGCAAGCTGCGGCGGAATCCGCGGCGATCCCGCGAGACGATTCGCATTCTAATGAAATAGAATACCGTGTCAATCAACGGGCGAATTCGTTCCGCGAATCGCACGCGGCCCAAACCGACCCATGTCAGGAAGAAATCAGCAGCGCCGCCGGAAAGGCCGCCAGCAGATCGGCCACCGGCAGCGACGGACCGTCGCTGCCGGCGACTTGTTCGCCCGTTAGCACGCACTTCCAACTTCGCCCGCGCAGCGAAGCGGTAATTTCCACGACGGTATCGCCCCACACGCCTTCGCCGACGGGTGCTGCATGCCCTTCGGCGGACAGCGAAGCGGTCAACCGCGGAACGACCACCAGCGCTGCGCCGTCGGCCTTTTCATTGCCGTTTGGTCGGGCACCGATTCGCGCAAACGCGAAAAGATGTTCGCCGCGTGTGCCGGCCGTCGAAAGCGGAATGTATGCCCCTTGGGCAAACAGCGACGGCGACTCGCGGCGGGCCGTTAGCGCGCTGCGAGTGGCGTGCAACTTCACGCGACCGTCCTCTGGAGAATCCACCATCGAGCGCAGGAACGCCCGTCGAGATTCGGCGTCGGCGTCGATTCCGTTCACGACGTCCTGTAGTAGCGCCTGCCGCGACGCATAATCGACCGGCCGGCGGTTATCCGGATCGACGAGGGCGAAGTTCCACAGTTCGTCTCCCTGATAGAGGTCCGGCGTGCCCGGCGACGTGAACTGAAGGAGCGTCCGCGAGATCGAGTTCCAAAACCCCGGCCGACAGATTCGCGCGACCAGTTTCTGCACGTCGGCCAGAAACGGTGAACCGCCCTCGCCGCTGGCGAGCACGCCGCGGACGAACGCCAACAGCCCATTCTCGTAAGCTTCGTCGTTATGCGTCCAAGACGTATATGCCTTCGCCTCGCGCACCGCCTTGATCATGTACGCTTCCACGCGCTCGCGCAAATGGCCGAGCGTATCGTCGCCGGGCAATGTCGTCGGTTGGTTCGGGTCCGGTGTCGGCCAGATGCCGACGATCGTCTGGTAACAAAGAATCTCGGCCGCCGTATCCGGTGCACGAACGTTGCCGGCCAGCGTGCGATGCGAACGGTTGATTCGCTGCCAACGAGCCAACAGGCCGGTCCAAAACTTCGGCAATTCCGACAGTACATCCAGCCGAGCGCGGACGTCGGCGGTTCGTTTCGTATCGTGCGTCGAAACGCACAACATGGTCCGCGGCCACGATGTCGCCCGCTCGACGTTTGCCTTATGCAACCCGTCGACGGCCTGCTCCTCGGCCAGCAGCGGTTCTCCGCCGACTTCGTTGAGCGAAACCAGCGGCACGTAGGAGTACAGCGCCGTATCCTCGATTCCCTTCGCCGCCGCAGGACCGGTCAATTGCTGGAACCGCTGAATGAACGCGATTCGCTCGTCCAGTTCGTGGTCGCTCATCTCGGTGCGGCCTTCGAGCAGGAGCACCTGGGCGAGAAAGTCGATCGCGTCATTGGCGGCTCGGCCGCTGTCCCGCGCCGCAGCGATCGCCGTTTCCAAAAACCGCCGATCGGCGTCGCACAACGCTCGATCTCGGCCGTCGACGTAGGTGCGATAGACCGGCAACGCGACGATGACTTCGACGATCGCGTCGATCAATTCCCGGCTCGACAGTTCGCGTCGCTCCCAGGGAAAGGCCACCGGCGCGGAATGCGACGTGCCTGTGGATGTGCCGTCGAGCGTCACCGTCGCCGAGGGGCTTTCGGCCGACGCGGCGACGTCCCCATGCGCCGCTGCGACCAATTGGTCCTCCGCCGCGGCCGCGCTCTTGGCGTTCGATTCGTACAGCCGCAGCAGATTATCCGCCAGCCGGCCGACGTGCGGCGAAAGATCGTGACGCAACACGCGCCGCTTGCCTGCGGCGGCGATCTTCTCGAAACTCACCGGCCGCCGCAGCGCCCGCCGGTAATGCTCGGTGATGTGGGCGAAACCATCGCGAGAAACAAACACCGCCTCGACTTCGTTGAGAAACTCGTACCCGGTCGTTCCTTCCACGGACCACGACGGCGGCAACTCTTCGTGCCGAGCGAGAATCTTCTCCACAAACACGGGCACCGGTCGCTCTGCCACGCGGCACTTTTCACTGAGTCGTTCCAGATACCCGAGTGGGTCGCGTAACCCGTCGATGTGATCGATCCGCAAGCCGTCGACCGTTCCGTCTTCGACCCATCGCAGCACGGTCGCGTGCGTTTCGTCGAATACCTGCGGATCTTCCTGGCGGATCGAGATCAACTCGTTGATGTCGAAGAACCGTCGATAGTTGATCGCCCGCGCCGCGTCGCGCCAATGCACGAGCCGATACGGCTGCGCGTCGAGCAGCTTTTCCAGACGCTTGCGGCCTTCGTTGCCTTCGCAAAATGCCGCCGTCGTCGCCTCGATCCATTGCTCGACCCGCGGCGACTGGATCACGATCTGTGCAAAGCGGGCCAACCACTGCTCGGTCTCCTCGCGGTCGATTCGCACGTGCCGCCGCTGCCGCGCGGCGAGCTTCGGCAGGCTCTGCAAGAGTTTGACGATCGCCTCGATTTGATCGGCGAGCGTGCCGTCTCCGTCGAGGCGCTGGCGAAGATTCGCCATGCCGAATTGGCAAATCATCGGGATCGTCGCCGGATCGATCGGGAAGCGATGTTCGAAATACGCCAGCAGGAATCGGCCCTCGAACCAGCCCAAGCTAATCTGCCCCTCCTCCAACACGCGGCGGCGCGATTCCCCCAAAACCGGCACCAACACGCGGCCCCACATCGCCCGGTCCGGCAGCCGCCAATCGATGTCGAACCACTTTGCGAATGGCGAACACGACCCGTAGGTCAGCACATCCCGCCAGTACGGATTCTCCATGCTGGCGGCCATGTGATTCGGCACAATGTCCAACAGCAACGCCATGCCATACGTACGCAGCGCCGTGGCCAGCGAACGCAAGTCGGTCTTGTCGCCGAGTTGCGGGTTGATCGTCGCGCAATCCGTCACGTCGTAGCCGTGGGTGCTGCTTTGCCGTGCCCGCAGCACCGGCGACGCATAAACGTGCGTCACTCCCAGCCGGCCGAAATACGGCGCGAGCGTCTGCGCGTCCGCAAAACGAAAATCGCGATTGAGTTGCAGCCGATACGTGGCCATCGGTTTCGGCGTCGTCTCATTCATCGCATATCCCTCCGAGTTTTCGTCGTCCTCAGTCGAACGCGTCGCATTCTACGCTATTTGGCTCTAGTTTGCCGAACCGCGCCGCAGCGAGGCGATTCGCGAAGTCAGCTCGCGGCGTTCGCCACGCGGAACAACGCAATCGAACAGGGCCGCAAATGGTACGCCACTTTCGCCGGATACTCGTTCTGTGGACCGTCGCCGTCGTAAGTATCGATCAACAACTGCCATGGTAAATCCTCCTCGATTTTCGGCAACGTGAACGGAATCGTCAGCCCGTGGTCGGCGTTGAACAGAATCAAAATCGTATCGCCGCTGATTTCCTCCCCTTCTTCGCTCGTGTCGATGCTGTCGCCGAACAGCACGACGCCGAAACACCGCACGTGCGGTGCGTGCCACTGCTCGCCCGACATTTCAGTGCCATCGGGATTCAGCCACGCGATATCCCCGTCTGCCGAGTCCTCGACCTGCCGGCCGCTGAAGAATCTCCGTCGCTGAAACACCGGTTGAGCACGAAAGATGCCAATGATCCGCCGCACGAAATCCAACAGTGCCTGCTCGGATTCGTCGAGCTTCCAGTTCAACCACGTGATCTCGTTGTCTTGGCAATACGTGTTGTTGTTGCCGCCCTGCGTATGGCCGATCTCGTCGCCGGCTAGCAGCATCGGCACGCCTTGCGAGAAGAGCAGCGTCGCCAGAATCGCCCGCTTCTTGCGGTCGCGCAGCGAGCGAATCTTCGGATCGTCGGTCGGGCCTTCCACTCCGCAATTCCAACTGATGTTGTGGTCCGCCCCGTCGCGGCCGTCCTCGCCGTTGGCCGCGTTGTGTTTGTGGTCGTAGGAAACCAGGTCCTCCATCGTGAAGCCATCGTGGCACGTCACGAAGTTAACGCTCGCTCGCGGCCGCCGTCCGCTCCAGGCATACAAGTCGCTGCTGCCGCAAAACCGCGTGGCAAACTCCGAAATGACGCCGCCATCGCCTTTCCAAAACGACCGCACGCAGTCGCGATACTTCCCGTTCCATTCCGACCATTGCACCGGAAAATTGCCCACCATGTACCCGCCGTCGCCCAAGTCCCAAGGCTCCGCGATCAACTTCACCTGCGAAATGATCGGATCCTGATGAATGATGTCGAAAAACGCGCCGAGCTTGTCGACCGCGTGCAGTTCGCGGGCCAGCGCGCTGGCCAGATCGAAGCGGAAGCCGTCCACACGCATTTCGACGACCCAATACCGCAGGCTGTCCATGATCAGTTGCAGCACCCGCGGATTCATCATGTTCAACGTGTTCCCGCAGCCGGTGAAATCGACGTGGTAGCGCGGATCCTGCGGCGACAGTCGGTAATACGAGGCGTTGTCGATGCCGCGGAACGACAGCGTCGGCCCAAGTTGATTGCCTTCGGCCGTGTGGTTGTAGACGACGTCGAGAATCACTTCGATGTTCGCCGCGTGCAGATTGCGGACCATCGTTTTGAACTCGCGAACCGAATCGAGCGGAAACTCCGGCGAGGCATAAGTCTGGTGCGGTGCAAAGAATCCGAGCGTGTTGTAACCCCAATAATTGCCCAATCCGCGCTCGAGCAAATGGCGGTCGTCCGCATGATGATGCACGGGCAGCAACTCGACGGCCGTGACGCCCAACTCCTTCAAGTAACGCACCGACGGTTCGGACGCCAGCCCCGCGTACGTTCCTCGCAGGTGTTCGGGCACTTCGGAACTGAGCATCGTAAAACCGCGGACGTGAACTTCGTAGATCACGGTTTTGTGCATCGGCGTGTTCGGCCGCCGGTCGTCGCCCCACGTAAACGCGGGATCGATGACCATTCCCAGCGGCGCATGCGCCGCGCTGTCGCGCTTGTCGAACGACAAATCCGTGTTGTTCGCCCCGATCTTGTAGCCGAACAGAGAATCGTGCCACCGCGTGCGGCGGCCGATCGCTTTGGCGTAGGGATCGATCAACACTTTGTTGGCATTGAAGCGATGTCCCTTCGCCGGCTCGTAAGGTCCATGCACCCGATAGCCGTACAACTGCCGCGGCGTGGCGTCCGGCAAATACACGTGCCACACCATGTCCGTCTGCTCGGTCATCGCGATCCGCATCGCCTCGCGCTTGGCGTCGGCCGAATCGAACAGGCACAGTTCGACTTTCGTCGCGTTCTCCGCGTAGAGAGCAAAGTTGACGCCCCGCCCATCCCACGTCGCGCCGAGCGGATACGGTTTCCCCGGCCACACGCGACGGACGCTGATCGGAACGCCCGTGCGATCTTCCTGCGAGCGCAAACCGCGCATCCGGCGGCCGCGTCCCACGACTCCCGTCGATTCAGGTGGTTCAGTCATATTCTGTGTTATCCCTTTATGCGCTATCGCCTATTGCAACGGCGAAGCGTTAAGCCGACTTGATATATACCGCGGCCGAATGCGGAGCCAAACGCAACTCCAAGGCCCCCGGCGATTCGAGACGTTCGCCGAGCGTCGCGCCCGGTCCTTGCCGGCGCGGATCGGCCCAACAAGAATCGGCCCAACATGGATCGGCAGAGTCGAGCGCTTTGGTCCAGATGCCGGCCGGAAAGTGAGCCGAAAGCGTCGCCGCTTTGGCCCCGAAGTGAAATACCGTACACGCTTCGTGGTCTCGCGTCCAGCGGCGGGCGATCATCACCTGCTCCGCTTCGTGCGCCGCTACTTCGATCCGATCGCGCCGCGGGAACGTCAGCGCCGCCGCGGTCTTACGCAGCGAAATCAGCGCCTTGTAGAACTCGCGCAGCACGCGGTGCTGACCGCCGTCCTTCAGTGCGTGATCCAGCTTGCAGCGAACAAACGTCGCTTCATCCTGCGGATCGGGCGGAGCGCCGGCCCACCGGAAGCTCTCGAATTCTTCCTTCCGTCCGCGCCGCACGGCTTCGATCAGATTCTCGTCCGAGTGGCTAATGAAGTATTGAAACGGAGCAGTCTCGGCGTACTCCTCGCCCATGAACAACATCGGCTGATACGGCGAAAGAATCACCGTCGCCGCGGCCAGCTTGAGCTGCTCGAAGGAAATCACATCCGTCAGTCGTTCGCCCAACATCCGGTTGCCGACTTGATCGTGATTCTGCGCACAAACGACGAGCTTGAGTGGTTCGATATCGCGGGCCGAATTCCCGTGACGCCGTCCGCGAAACTCCGAATACTCCCCGTCCAGCACGAATCCCACGCGGTACGCCTTGACCAGGTCGTCGAAGCCGTGAAAATCGGCGAAGTAACCCGCCCGATCGCCGGTCAGCGTCGTTCGCAGCGCATGATGCAGATCGTCGCTCCACTGCCCGTCGATGCCGTCGCCGCCCATCTCCTTGGGCTGAATCAATCGCACGTCGTTGAGGCTGCTCTCGGCGATCGTATACACGCGTCGCCCCAGCCGCTCTCCCTCTAATCGCACGGTGTCGGCCAATTCCTGCAGGAAAGGCCGGGCGGAAAAATCCAATATCGCATGCACTGCGTCGAGCCGCAGCGCGTCGACGTGAAACTCTTCGATCCAATACAGCGCGTTCTCGATGAAGTATCGCCGCACTTCGTCGCTGTCGCGGTCGTCGAAATTGATCGCCTCGCCCCACGGCGTGCGGTGCCGCGACGTGAAGTAATGCCCGAACTCGCCGAGATAGTTCCCCTCCGGCCCAATGTGGTTGTAGACCACGTCCATGATGACGGCCAAACCGCGGCCATGCACCGCGTCGACCAGCCGCCTAAGTCCGGTCGGGCCGCCGTACGTGTTCTGCACGGCGAACGGATGCACGCCGTCGTAACCCCAGTTGCGACCGCCGGGAAACTGCGCGACCGGCATCAGCTCGATCGCCGTGACGCCAAGTTCCTTCAGGTCATCGAGTTGCTCGATGATCGCCTCGAACGTTCCGGCCGGCGTAAACGTGCCGACGTGCAGTTCGTAGGTAATGTATTCGTGCAGTGGAATGCCGCGCCAAGCGCCGTCGGTCCAATCGAATCGCGGATCGACCACCGTCGACGCGCGATGCACGCCGTCGCTTTGCAGCCGCGAAGCCGGATCGGGCCGCAGCCGCCCATCGGCGAAGCGATAAAAATAACGCGCCCCCGGCTCGACGCCGCTCAAGACGGCCTCGTGATAACCGCGCGGCCGCGCCTTCATCGGCACGGTCCGCTCCTCCGCCCGCTCGTCGGGCGCAACGATCTGCACCTCGACCCGCTCCTGCCGCGGCGCCCACACGAGAAACCGGCACTTGCCGTCCCCCAAATAAGTCGCGCCCAACGTAGGCGGGTAGTCCGGGTGTCGTGGCGTTTGGAAATGCTCCGTCATCGCTCCGTGTCCTTTTGTGTTCTTGAGCTGTTTCATTTAACGCAGAGGACGCAAAGGACACAGAGGTCCGCAGAGAAGAACTTGATTCGTTGCGCTACCCGGTCGGCCAATGATCAAATCCGACACCGCGGTCCATTGCTTCACATATGAGGTGAACAATTGTCGTGGCAGGCACTCGTATTTGATACCCGTCGACAACGTATTCTCTGCGTTCCCTCAGCGTCCTCAGCGTTAAACGATCGACTCGACGTTCAATTCTGTCGCACGAATTCTCCGTGTCTCCGTGTTTCACACTCCCTCGCCGGCGACACGCCGCCGTCACACCGCGTTCGTACCGTCCGACTTCAAAAACACCACGCCCAGCGGCGGCAAATTGAGGTTCAGCGAATACGGCCGCCCGTGATACGCCACCGGCGTCGCCTCCGTTCCGCCTAGGTTTCCTTGCCCGCTGCCGCCGTTTTCGACGGCGTCGCTGTTGAGAATCTCTCGCCAATGCCCGCCCCGCGGCACGCCGACGCGATAGTTGGACCGCGGCACAGGCGTGAAATTGCACACGACCGCGATCAAATCGCCTCGCGATCCGCCCTTGCGCAAGAAACTCAACGCGCTCCCTTGCCAATCGCTGGCATCGATCCACTCGAAGCCGGCCGGATCGCAATCCAGCGCGTGCAGCGCCGGCTCGTTGGCGTAGGCGTGATTGAGCGCCGCCATCCAGCGGCCCAGCGAACTATGTCGCGGGTCTTCCAGTTCGCTCCACGCCACGCTCGCGTCGTGCCGCCACTCGTACGACTGCCCGAACTCCGCACCCATGAACAACAGTTTCTTGCCGGGCATTCCGTACATATACCCGTACAGCATCCGCAAGTTCGCGAACCGCTGCCAATCATCGCCCGGCATCTTGTCCAGCAGCGATCCCTTGCCGTGAACCACTTCGTCGTGCGACAGCGGCATCACGAAGTTCTCGTTGAACGCATAGATCATGCGAAACGTCAGTCCGTCGTGATGGTACTTGCGGTTGATCGGATCTTGGGCCATGTACTTGAGCGTGTCGTGCATCCAGCCCATGTCCCACTTCATGCCGAAACCCAGGCCGCCCACGTCAATCGGCCGCGACACCATCGGCCAGGCGGTCGATTCCTCGGCGATCGTCTGCACGTCGGGATGCCGCGAGTAAACCGTGGCGTTGAACGTGCGAATGAAGTCGACCGCTTCGAGGTTCTCCCGGCCGCCGTGCTTGTTGGGAATCCACTCGCCTGCCTTGCGCGAATAGTCGAGGTACAGCATCGAGGCCACCGCGTCGACGCGCAATGCGTCGGCGTGATACTCTTCGAGCCAGAACAGCGCGCTGTTGAGCAGAAAGCCGCGGACTTCGCTTCGCCCGTAGTTGAAAATGTAGCTGTTCCAATCGGGATGATATCCCTGCCGCGGATCGGCGTGCTCGAACAGATGCGTGCCGTCGAAGTACGCCAGACCATGTTCGTCGCCGGGAAAGTGCGACGGCACCCAGTCGAGAATTACGCCGATTTCGTGCTGGTGCAGGTGGTCGATCAAATACTTGAAGTCCTGCGGCGTGCCGTAGCGGCTCGACGGAGCGAAATAGCCGGTCGTCTGATAGCCCCACGAGCCGAAAAACGGATGCTCCATCACCGGCAGGAACTCAACGTGCGTAAAACCGTACCGCTTGACGTGCTCGACCAGTTCGGTGGCCATCTCGCGATAGCTCAGCGACCGGTTCCCTTCCGCCATCACCCGTCGCCACGAGCCGAGATGCACTTCATAGATCGACATCGGCGCGTGCAGATTGCTCCGCCCGCCGCGATGGGCCATCCATTGTTCGTCGGCCCAGGTGTAATCGAGATTCCACACCACCGACGCCGTCTTCGGCGGCACTTCGTGCAGCACGCCGAACGGATCGGCCTTGTCGACGCGAAAATCATTGTCGCGGGCGTGAATGTGATACTTGTAGACCGCGCCCTGCTCGACGCCGGGTACGAAGCCTTCCCAGATTCCGCTGTTCCCGTGCGGTTTTAGCGGATGGCTCTGCTTGTCCCAGCCGTTGAAGTCGCCGAACACATTCACCGACCGCGCATTCGGCGCCCACACGGCGAAATACGCGCCGGCCGTCGAGCCGTCGTTGGTCAAATGCGAGCCGAATTTCCGATGCGCGTCGTAATGCGTTCCCTGGTTGAACAGGTACACATCGTCGGCGGAAAGCAGACTGAAATCGTGATTGACGCTCGCCAAGTCGGCGGGTGATTGTCGTTTGCTCATGGTTTAACCTTTCGCGCTCGTGGCCACAGCCGGCGCTTGGCCAACCGCGTTGGATCGCGCGGCGCGGAGCCGGTCGATCTCGGAGAATAATTCGCGTATTTCGTTCTGCTCTCGAAGCTGTTCCAGCGACCGCGCGGCCTTATGCCGCCAGTTGGGCCGCTCGACGCTCGTGCCCGGCGTGTTCTGCGGCTGCTTTTCCAACCACAGGTCTTCCAAATTGACGAGCACGCTTTCCGCCGGACTGCCGGCGAGAAACTTGACGATCGCGTGCAGCACCGCTCCCGTCGCCGCTTCGCCATCATTCGTCGCCGCCAGCCAACCCTCGCGGGCGAGCCAATCGACGATCCGCCGTCGGCACGACCCGCGCGAAACCATCTCCTGCCGAGCCTCCTCGTCGGTCATCAGCCCCATCGCCACGCGGTCCGGCACGTCGTCGCCCGACCACCACGCGGCAAACGGTGGCATGTCGTGCGTATTGATCGTGCCGATGCTCGCCGCGGGCACCGATTTGAGCGGCGACTGTAGGAGGCGAATCCCTTCGCCGACAGCGCTACTCGCCGCCCCGTCGATGGCCGCCCCGTCGATTGCCTCCGATTCGTACTCGTACTGCACCACATACATCCGCCGCACGCCGTGGCGATCCAACTCGATATTGACTTCCTTCGGCACGGTCCCCAAGTTCTCGCCGATGATCGCCGTGCGATTGCGGTGCGACTCGACGCTTAACACCGCGTACAATTCGTCGGCGCGATAGCGAACATAAACCCCATTCGCCGCCGACATGCCGTGCGGAATCCAATACAGCCGGTGCAAGCCCATCACGTGATCGATTCGCAACGTGCGGGCGAACCGCATGTGGTGCGCCAGATAATCGCGCACGTGCCGATAGCCGCTGCGGCGAACGCCCTCGGGATGCAGCGGGGCGAAACCCCAGTCCTGCCCCCGCGTGAACACCGCGTCTGGCGGCGCTCCGGCCGAAGCCGCCGCCGCAAAATCGCCGCGGTTCCGCCACACGTCGTAGCCGTCCTGTCGCACACCGAGCGGCAAGTCGAGATACAACCCATCGCCCGCTGCGGCGGCCTGCTGGGCGAGCCGTTCGAGCTGCTCGCTGGCAATCCACTGCACGTAGCGATGGTAATTTGCCGCGGATTCGTCGTAGTCGCCACTCGACAACGTTCCGTCGCACAGCGGCGTCGGCCACGCCTGCCACGCTTCGCCACGTCGCTCGTAAGTCGCCCGAAACGCCGCGTAATCGTCCAGCCGCGGATGTTCCGCGACAAAGCGAGCGAACTCGGCGAATCGCGGCGGCCGGCGGGCGTGGAAATCGGCCGCCAGCAGTTCCAACACCTGTCGCTTGAGCGCCATCAGACGGCGATAGTCGACCAAGTCCGTCGCGCGCAATTCGTCGATCGCCTGTCGAGTCAGCGCCGCCGCCAACAGTTCGCGTGCGGCGGCGCAATGTTCGACTTCAGCGACCGATTCGACGTCGATGTAAAACTCGTTCCAAAACTGCCGGCTAGCCGGCGCGTACGGACTCGGCTCAAACGGCTCGTTGAGATACGCCGCCAACAACGGCAGCGTCCCCACCAGTCGCCCGCCCTGTCCGCGGAGCCACGCCGACAACTCGGCCAGGTCGGTGAAATCGCCAGCGCCCCAGTTACGATCCGAGCGCACAGCATAGAGCGGCAAAAACGCGCCCCAGACTCGCTCACCGCTCGCCCCGCCGCTCGCGCCACCATGACCGCAATCGCCGCTCGGAACGTAAACGCACGTCGGCGCCGCAATGAGAACCGACTGGAACTGCCGCCAGCCAACGTCGACGGTCAATTGATGGTAGCCGACCGGAATCCGCGGCGGCGTGCGCAGTCGATACGTAACGAACTGTTCCTCGACTCCGACGCCGTCGGCAAGCGTGGCCGATACGCCGTCGCGCAACTCGCCCGTCCACGAAGCCGTTTCACCATCGTCGGACCGCAACACGCACTCCGCCGCCTTCGCCCGGCGAACTCTAGGCAGCGTCAACGTGAACTCGCCCGCCTCGCCGTTCCAGGCAACGAGTACCGGCTCGACTCCCTCGGCGGCGAGCGTGTGCCGTCGCCGCGCGAGCGCCGCCGGAAGGTCGCCCATCCGCTGTACGCCGGCCCCCAAATCGCCAAGCACCGCCAACAACGCTTCCCGCGAAGCGTGTTGCCGCTGATGCCGCACGTCCTCGTACGAAGTCTGCACTCCGTAAAGTTCGGCAAGCTGTTCGAGTTGGGCGAGGTCTGGCGTCATGAGGGGTTGGCAGTACATGTAGGGTGCTCTGTGAGCACCAGCGAACGTTGCGCCAAGGTGCTCACAGAGCACCCTACAGGTTGTGGTCGGACTTATGCGTACTCGGTTCTTTCACAACCGCTAAGGGCGTTATTTTGCGTCGAGCAAACGGAGAATGCCGTCGAGCGGAATTTGCACCCATGTGGGCCGATTGTTCAGTTCATATCCGAGTTCGTACACGGCCTTTTCCAAAATGTAGGCGTTGAGCAATGTTTCCAGTTGCTCGCGATCCTTAGGCAAGAAGTCGCCCCGCGACGCTTCTTCCAAATAAGCCGCCAAATAAGCCGCCGCGTTCCACACGTACCACACGCGCAGCCATTGAGCCACCGCGCCCGCGCTTTCGGGCGGAAGCGTCGTCGGCCGTTGCGGTCCCAGCAGCGCCGCCGCCGCCGCGTAATGAAACGACCGCAACATCCCCGCCACGTCGCGCAGCGGCGACGTCTTGATTCGCCGCGTGCTGATCGGCCGCGCCGGTTCGCCCTCAAAATCGATAATCACGAAGTCTTTGCCGGTAAACAGCGCCTGGCCCAAGTGATAATCGCCGTGGCACCGCGTCCGCCGGGCGTCGATCTGGCTATCTTTGACGTTTTCGTAGCGATCGATCAAATCGGCCTCGCGAGCGAGCAGTTCGGCGGCCCGCTCCGCCGCGTCGCCGGTGAGTTTCGACTGCTGCCGCCGCAGCAGGGCGAGCGTCCGCCGCGCTTCGGCCCGCATCGATTGGTACAAGCTCCGCTGATAGAGCTTCGTGAACGACTCGCTCTTGAACGCCGCGTCCTCGGTTTTCGCGGCCAGCGCCAAATGCAACTCCGCCGTCCGTTTGCCCAACAGCGCTGCCGACTGCAAATAAGGGCCGATCATCTCTTGAGCCGAGGCCGGCGGACGCTGGTCCGCCAAGTCGAGCAGCGACACGCCCAGGGGCAGCGCGTCGGCCGCCGGCGGCGAGCCGGCCAGTTCGGACTCGATCCGCTCCAAATACCGGTCCAATTCGTCGAGCGTATAAACCCAGGCGTCGCTTTGGTTGGCCACGTATTCGTGCAAAACGGCGAGCGTAAAGCGATTTCCATCGGCGGCGCGGTATTCGAGCGCCCCGGCCACCTGCGGCACGCACGACAACCGCGTCTGCTCGGTGAGATAGCGGCCGATTTCGAGATCCGGATTCTCCCCGTCGCCGATGCGGCGGAACAGCTTGAGAATGTATTTGCTTCCCAGTACGGCCGACGTGTTGCTTTGCTCGCCGCCGTGGACGGATGTGTCGAGCGAAATCTCTTTACCCAGCCGCGACAGCGCTTTCGTATGCACGGCTTCCAATTGTCCGTGTTGTCCGGGAATCGTCCGCTTGCCGACGATCGCGTCGAACAACAGCAGCCAGAATTCGCCCTCCCGCGACGTATCGCACAACACGGCCGGTTTCCCATCGCCCGTGCGTTCGACGTGCGCGATCCCGGCGCTGGGATGATCGCCAAGAATGTTCTGCGATTGCTCGTCCTGGGCGAACACAATCGGCAGAACGTAGATTTCCTCGTCTCCCTCGACGTAATCGACCCGCGCCAGCAGCAACCGCGTCGACGGCAACCCGCCCGCCAGATGGTGGCTCGACTTCTTCAACTCCTTGGTGATCTTCGGCACGTCGTGGACCGTCAACACGTCGATCACCTTCACCTGCCGAATCGAACGTGCCTTGCCGGCAAACCAGCGATGCCGGGCCAAATACGTCGGCAGCGTGGCCTCGAATTTCCGCAGGGCGCGTCCCTCGAACAACTGCGCCCAATTGTTGCCGATCGAGCAGGTTGGCAACTGCACGTCGACCGAAGCCGCTTCGCTGTTGAACCACGCCAGGCGGAACCAATAGAACGTATACGGCCCCAGCGTAAGGAAATATGGCAATTCGCCGATCGGCGGAAACGTCGTCTGGCCAAAAATCTCTACCGGCGCGCGGCCTCGGAAGCGCGACAAGTCGAGCTCGACGCACTGCGCGAATCGGCACAAATTCGCCACGACCAGAATCGTCTCGCCTTCGTACTCGCGCAAAAACGCCAGCACCTTCGAGTTTTCGGGCGTGAGGAATTCGATGCTGCCCCGCCCGAATGCGGCGTGCTGTTTGCGCAGGCCGATCAATCGCCGCATCCACCACAGCATCGAATGCGGCCGGCTCTGCTCGACCTCGACGTTGCGCGAGGCGTAGTGATACGGCGCGTCGATGATCACCGGCAGATAGAGCCGCTGCGGATTCGCCCGCGAAAATCCGGCGTTTCGGTCGTCGTTCCACTGCATCGGCGTCCGCACGCCGTCGCGATCGCCGAGGTAGATGTTGTCGCCCATGCGAATCTCGTCGCCGTAGTACACGACCGGCGTGCCCGGCAGCGACAGCAGCAAACCGTTCATCAACTCCATCTTGCGGCGATTGTCCTTGAGCAGCGCCGCCAAACGCCGGCGAATGCCGAGATTGACCCGCGCTCGCGGATCGTCGGCGTACGTGCGATACATGTAATCGCGTTCTTCGTCGGTGACCATTTCGAGCGTCAACTCGTCGTGGTTCCGCAGGAAGATGCCCCACTGGCAATTGTCGGGCAGCGCCGGCGTCTGTTCGAGAATGTCGATGATCGGAAAGCGGTCTTCGCGCTCGATCGCCATGAACAGCCGCGGCATCAGCGGGAAGTGGAAGTTCATGTGGCATTCGTCGCCGTCGCCGAAATACGCCGCCGCGTCCTCGGGCCACTGATTCGCCTCGGCCAACAGCATCTTGTCGGGATACCGCTCGTCGACGTGCGTGCGGAGTTTCTTGAGGAAGGCGTGCGTCTCGGGCAAATTCTCGCAGCTCGTCCCTTCGCGTTCGTACAAATACGGCACTGCGTCCAATCGCACGCCGTCGACGCCCAGATCGAGCCAGAAGCCGATCGTCTCGAGCATCGCCTCATGCACCGCAGGATTGTCGAAGTTCAAGTCGGGCTGGTGGTGGTAGAACCGATGCCAGTAGTACGCCTTAGCAACCGGATCCCACGACCAGTTCGATGCCTCGAAGTCTTGAAAGATGATTCGCGCGTCCTTGTACGGCTCCGGCGAATCGCTCCAGACGTAGAAATCTCGCCATTTCTCGCCCGGCTTCGCGCGGCGCGATTTTTGGAACCACTCGTGTTGATCCGACGTGTGGTTCATCACCAGTTCGGTAATCACCCGCAGATCGCGTCGATGCGCCTCGCGCAGGAAGACCTTGAAGTCCCGCAGGTTGCCGTAGATCGGGTTGATCCGCGTGTAGTCGGCAATGTCGTAGCCGTCGTCGCGCAGTGGAGAGAGAAAGAACGGTTGCAGCCAGATGGCCGTCACGCCGAGTTCCTGAATGTAGTCCAGCTTTTCCGTAAGGCCGCGAATATCGCCGATGCCGTCGCTATTGCTGTCGTAAAACGCACGGATGTGCAACTGATAAATCACCGCATCCTTGAACCACAGCGGATCTTCGGCCGCAATCGGCTTGACGGTCGACATCCGTTTCCTAGGCGTCCCAGTTGCCATCCTTCATCCTTTCAACGCTGACAGTATCGTTCAATCTCGGCGAGTTTGCCGCGCGACGCGGGTTTCTTAACCACAGAGCGGCTGTGTTTGATTTCAAGGGGGTGGTTGGTGGTTATTGGG
>JBBDYI010000276.1:0-16743 GCA_040901705.1 Pirellulales bacterium
GCACAACGCTTTGTGGTGCTCACAGAGCACCCTACATTCATTCACAACCTCTCAAGCCTCAAAGGCTCAAGCAAGGCTTATAAGCAGCAAGGCTCAAGGCCCGCACGCTCTCGTGCGGCGAGTGGCTTCGCGCGACCTGACTTTGTCGCGGCTAGCCAGTTCTTGCCTGCCGGGCGGCGACGACTTGCAGCAGCCGGTCGGCGCGGCTGAGCAGGTCCATGCCGGAAATCGCCAGCGAGCCGGAAACGACTCCGTTGGGATCTTCGGCGATGAAGCGTCCGCCGCAGTGATCGCAAGCGACCCGGCGACCGAGATACTCCACTCGAACCTCGACGCGGCGGCCGCAGGTCGGGCAGATTTGGACAAAAAACGTAGATGTGGCCATGTCGCTACTCCTTTTGTCCGGTGGCGCGACAGAGATGTGGTACCCGGACGATCTGGACATGATAGCGGATCGGGATCGCAGGTACAACGCAGCCAACTGGGGGTGAGTGAATTCCATTTCGACGTAATCCTCGCGCGGAACGATGCCGGAAAAGCCGATAAATTGGGAGGTTGGGGAGATTTTCGGCGTCCGACTGGTCGAAACCAAACGGCAGGAACCTTCCTTGGCCCAGGGCGCGGTTTGGTCGATTTTTTCCTTACGCGGCGGTGCGGCGAAAGGTTCGGCGAAAAATCTCGCGGTTTATGTCGCCAGGCGTGTCGAATACGTGGGAAGCGGGTACGGGAGCTTGAGCGAAATCACGTTCGCAGACGAGCCACAAGCGACGCCTGCGACAGCGCCACTTACCGTGACGTAGGCTTGTAAGGATTGGTTAGACTTTGCCATGCGATCGAGGACGACGGATATGAAGACACATCACGTGACGTTGGGTTCGCTGTTCCTTTCGCGCGCCGTGGTGGCGACCGCGTTGTTGACGCCGTCGGTGGCTGGATATGCGATCGCGGCGGAGCCTGCCAAACAGGACGCGGCGAGCGCTGCGGCGACGCAAGAACCGAAGGCAAGCCTATCTTGGCAGGACGTTGAGGCGGCCGCGGCGCAACACTTCAAGACGCTTGCGGACTACGAGGACGGCGACATTCTTTCCCAAGGGCAGGTCAAACCGCTGCTCGACCAGTTGGCCAAGGCGGGCTGGAAGGTGTCGGATCGAGCCGAATTGTTGGGACAAGTCTCCGCAGACAACGACTTTGTCGTCGGACAATTGCGAACGAAGAGCGGACGCAAGTTCATGCGGAAGTTGGGCGGCTCGGCGGAGCAATACGACCGGCTGCGAAGGCTCGCGGAAACGAAAGGCGGCGAACGGACGGTGGCCGACATCTTGAAACTGCCCAACGGCAACGACGTGCTGGCGGCGCTGGTCGAATCGAAGGCCGGCAAGGATATCGGCCGACAATTGGCCAAAGGCCCACGAACGCAGAACTTCAACAAGCCGACGGGATACCTGTATACGCAGACGCAGGTGATGGAACGGCTGGAGGAAAGCTATCGGCGGGATGCGGGCAGTGAGCAGTGAGCAGTGCCCCGCGACCATCGCGCTTCATTGACGAGCGGACGGCCGCGTTCGGGTTGGTCTACTTGTACAGCGGGCCTTGGATTTTCACGGGGCGGATGTCTAGGCGGACGTTCGAGACCGTGTACGACGCGCCGCCAAATTGGTCGGTTAGCCAACCCTGGCTGTCTGATCCGCGGTAGAAGCGGAATTCGAACCCGGCGCTCGATTGTTCGCGTTGGACGGCGTTGCCATCGAACGCCAGGCCAATCGCCTCGTCGCGGCGGTTCTCCATCAGCTTGGCCATCAGGTCGACGACCGTCGCGTTGCCGAGAATATCGCTGAAGAACAGCGGCCGGTTTTCCGTGGGATGAAAGTCCGCCGCGTTGGGGTCGAGCTTTTCGCCGTGCCGTTTTTCCGCCGACGGCTTGATTTTGAGCGTCTTGAGGTCGATCGTGTCGCCGTGTTCGAGATACGTCAGCTTGGCGTTCGTCAGATTGAAGCCCTCGGCCTTCTCGTCGCTGGCCGCCTCGGACAGGTCGAGCACGAGCGTTCCTTTTTCGCCCAGCACTGTGGCTTGCCTGCCGTCGCGGACTTCGACGGCCGTGTTTTCGTCGACGCCCATGCCGTATTTGAGTCCTTGCGATTTCATGATCACCAGCGCTCGGGCGAACCGGCCGCGGACGAGCGCGTGTTGATCGACGAACCAATGGTTGTCGAGAAAACCTAGTCCGCGGTCGACTTCCTTGCCCATCGAGACGCCGTTTTCCATCGTCTTGAGCACCTGACCAGCGTCGCGGCACATGATCTGGCTCATCACGGCAGCGCCGGCGCTGGTGCCGGCGATGACGCCGCCCGACTGATAGACGGCCCACACGGCGTCGAGCAGCGGCGTGTTCTTGCCCGATTCGTCGCACAGGGCGCGGGTGATTCGTTCCTGAGCGCCGCCGGTAAAGAAAACGCCGTCGGCCTGCTGCACCTGTTCGACGAACTTGGGGTCGTGTACGGCTTCCCGATAGCCGATATCGAGCCGGCGGACGGCGACCGGCACCACGAATGCGTCCGCGCCGTATTGCTGGAGCACTTCGACGACGCGCTCGCCCGATTCGCGCGGATTGTCGCTGGCCGTGGGAAACACGGCGATTCTGGGCTTGGTTTTTGTGGTGACGGCGTTGAGGCTCGCCTTGTCGGCCGGCTTGCGTGGTTCGTCGGCTCGGCCAGCGACGGAATCGGCGACGGAATCAGCTACGGCGACCGTCAGTTCGGTTTCCGTGGCGCGGTCAGCCTTTTCAGACGCGGCCTTTTCAGATCGGCGCGCCGCCAATTCGACGAACCGTGACCAAACCTGGCTGTTGGCGTATTTGAGTCCGCCGCCGACGATCAGCAACGAGCCTTGAGGTTCGTCGCCGTGGGCGAACGCGGCGGTGGTGAACAGCGATGCCAATGCCAGCAGAGCCGGCAACAAGACCGACGCATTGCGTCTCACGATGAACAACCTCCTGTTGTCGTATTCCGCCGGCAGGGTGAATCGACCCACACCGGCGGGCTTTCCTATGGCCTGACAGAAACGGTCGCAACCGACCACAGGCGTGGGGGCCACCGCAGACTCGTTAGCTGACCCGTTACCCTGCCTTGCCGGACGCAAACATATCCACCAGAGCGAATGCGTCAATCCCGTTTCACGTCCGATGCTAGTTCCAGTGAGGGGGCATGTGCGTTCGTCGCCGCGTATCGGGAAACACCGTGGTGCCCCTAAATTGTCGCCACATTGCTCGACGCCAAGCGGTTTACTCGTGATCGACGCAGCATCGTGCCGTTCTGCGCGGTCCAACGGAGACAATTTCCACAAAATCGCCAGCAAAACCCTCTTGTAACAAAAAGTGAACACCGATACACTATTCATGCGTACATTGATCGGGGCTTTGCCACGCTGAGGCGTAGTGAGGCGGCGACGCGGTGCAGTGGCTTCGCGACCGCGATTTATGCCGGCCAGCCGCCCGCGCGGCCAACCCTGTTTGCCTTTCTTGTCATTCGCTAGGATTTAAGGAGCGTATCGAATGGTCACTGCCACGAAAGCGATGAACCGTATGGCCAAAAAAGACGCAAAAACCGCCAGCGATCCGCCGTCGCGCGTCGCTAGCAAGGGCCGCGACAGCAAGCGCGTGCCGGGATCGAACGGCGCTGCTCCCTCGATGCTCGACGCGAATCCCGAACTGCGGCATACGATCGCGCAGATCGAAAAGCAGTTCGGCGAAGGATCGATCATGCCGTTGGGATCGTCCCATGCTCCGGTGATCGAGGGCATTCCGACCGGCAGCCTGTCGCTGGACATCGCTTTGGGCGGCCGGGGAATTCCCAAGGGCCGCGTGATCGAGGTGTTTGGTCCCGAATCGAGCGGCAAGACGACGCTCGCGCTGCATGTCATCGCCCAGGCCCAAAAAAGCGACGGTATCGCGGCCTTCGTCGACGCCGAACACGCTCTGGATCCAAGCTGGGCGAAGAAGCTCGGCGTGAATCTCGAAACCCTGCTCGTCAGTCAGCCGTCGAGCGGCGAAGAGGCGATGCACATCACCGAGCTGCTCATCAAGAGCAATGCCGTGGACGTGATCGTCATCGACTCGGTCGCCGCCCTGGTGCCGAGGAAAGAGCTGGAAGGCGAAATCGGCGACTCGCACGTCGGCCTGCAAGCCCGGCTAATGAGTCAGTCGATGCGCAAACTGACCGGCGCGATCAGCAAGAGCAAGACCGCCGTGATCTTCATCAACCAGATTCGCGAAAAGATCGGCGTGATGTTCGGCAGCCCGGAAACGACTCCCGGCGGGCGGGCGCTGAAATTCTACTCGTCGTGCCGCATCGACGTGCGGCGGATCGGCCAGTTGAAAGATGGCGAGGAAGTCGTCGGCCAGCGGGTCCGCGCCAAGGTCGTCAAGAACAAGGTCGCCCCGCCGTTCCGCATCGCCGAGTTCGACATGATGCACACCGAGGGCATCAGTTACGAAGGCGACATTCTCGATCTGGCGATGACGGCGAAGCTAGTGGTTCGCTCGGGCGCCTGGTTCCGCTATGGGGACGTCCACCTGGGCCAGGGACGCGAGAAAGTGCGGCTGTATCTCAAGGAGAATCCGCAGTTGTGCGTCGAATTGCGCGAAAAACTTCTCGCTTCGGGCGAAGTCGTGGCCGAACCGGGCGGGGCGGTCGGCGGCGAGTCGAGCGATGGTCCGGCGGACGATGACTTTTAATCGGCAAACCGCGAACGAACGGTGGCGTCGATGTCCGTGACATGGCCTGAACGTCGGATGACTCCGCGATCGCGCGGGCGGACGTCGATGTGGATTTCGGCGTCGCTTGCCGCGGCATTGTCGTTCACCGCCGTCGTGTCTTGCGGCGGCTTCGGTTTCAGCAAGGCACGCGCTCAATCTCCCGACGGCCGCGCGCTCGCCGCCGCCGAAGGACTCGAACGCGTACTTTCTAACGTAATCGAGTCTCGTGCTCCGTCGGTGGTGGCCATTGCCCAGGATCGGCGACACCGCGGGGCGAGCGACGGTCCGCTACCATTCGACGTCGATCCCGCAGGACTGCGTCGCACGAATCCGCGTAGCGCCGACTTCGTGCCGACGTATTACGGGTCGGGCGTGATCGTCGATCGCAGCGGGCTGGTGCTGACGAACTACCACGTGCTTGGTTTCGACGACGAGGATTACGAAGTCGATCACTACGTAACCACGTCCGATCGCAAGATCTATCGGGCACGAATCAAAGGCGCGGACCCGCGTAGCGACCTTGCGGTGTTGGAGTTGGTGCTGCCCGACGACCGGCCGCGACAAGCGTTTGATTTCAAGCCGATGCCGCTAGGCGACGGCGGGGCGGTCAAACGCGGCGCGATGATCGTCACGTTGGGCAACCCATACGCCATCGCCCGCGATGGTCAGGCTAGCGCCGGCTGGGGCATCGTGTCCAACGTCGATCGCAAGCTGCCGGCCAGTGCCGACGACGATCTCGTCGCCGGCGGCAAGTCGACGTTGCACCACTACGGCGGCTTGATCCAGACCGACGCGCGGCTGAATCTCGGCGCCAGCGGCGGCGCTCTGCTCAACTTGCGCGGTGAGATGATCGGATTGACGACGTCCGTCGCGGCCCAGGTTGGGTACGAGACCCCCGCCGGGTTTGCCATCGCGGTCGACGACGTATTCCGTCGGGCACTCGACGCGCTGCGGGCGGGCCGCGAGGTCGAGTATGGTTTTCTCGGCGTGCAACCTACGCAAGGCGACGCCGAAATTGAATCGCACGGCGACGAGTCCGCGGGCGTTCGCGTCGATCGCCTTGTTCGCGGCGGGCCGGGAGAACGCGCCGGGCTGAGGCGCGATGACGTAATCGCCGCGGTCAACGGACACCCGGTGACTACCGCGGACGGCCTCGTGCTCGGTGTCGGACGATATGCTCCGGACGAGCGGGTGCGGCTGTCGATCATCCGCAACGGACAATCGAGCGAAATGGTCGCCGAGTTGACGAAAGCGCGCGTAGTTGGCCGTCGCATCGCGACGAACCGGCCCAAGGCATGGCGTGGATTGCGCGTCGAGTATCCGGCCGCGCTGGTTGTCCCACACGAATTGATCGAGATTCCTGCCGATTGCGTCGCGATTTGCGCGATCGATCCCGAAAGTCCCGCCGCTCGGTGTGCGTTGGCCACCGGCATGCTCATCTCGCGCGTCGGAGAAACACTCGTTTCCAGCCCGACGGAATTCTACCGGGCCGTTGCATCGACCTCTGGACCGATCGAATTGACGGCGCGGGCCGCCGGCGGTCAGCCGAAGCAGTTTGTGGTCGGCGAATAGCTGCCGTCGCCGAGCGACTCGGTTCAACCGACCCGCGTCGCGGCGGCGCGTCGCCGGATGACCATACGTTCGAGTTGCCGAGCGACTTCTTCGAACAGCGCCGCCCAACCTTCGTCGTCGTTGCGGCGGCGAAACAGCTTTGCCGTCGGATACCACGGCGTTTCGTCGCGATCGATCAGCCAGCGCCAATCGGAGGCCACGGGAAGCAGCACCCACAGCGGCGCCAGAAGCGCGCCGGCGAGATGTACCGTCGAGTTATCGATCGACACGACCAGATCGAGCACAGACACGAGCGCGGCCAGGTCGTCGAGGTCGGTGCGCGGATCGAAGTCGCTCCAGCGGTGCAGCGACCTTCCTCCGCTTTGGGCATGCGCGGCCAGCTCGCCTTGGCAGTCGCCGTATTGCAGCGATACGAAATGAACGCCGCCGACGCCAAGCACGGGCGACCATTGGTCGAGTTTCGTCGACCGTTTTTGCCGTGCGGTCGCCGTGCCGCCACCGCGCCAGGAAATCCCGACGCACAATCCAGAATCGGTTCTCGCCAGCCGCTCGCGCCACTTTCGCGTCAACTCCACGTCGGGAGCCAACCGCGGCGGCGAAACGCCGTCCGTCCAATCGCCGACCGTATCGGCTCGCCGCACCAGACCCGGTAAATCGCCGATGGCGACTTCAACCTCCGGGCGTGCCGTCTGCCGGCGAACGGAAACGCCGCAATCACCAGCGTTCGCGTCCGGGCAGATTGCGACTATCTCGTCGCTCGGGGCGAAGTCGATTCCCGGCATCGCACGGTCGAAGAGCGGCCGCAGCCGCGAATCGCATTCGACGAGCACTTTTTCGGCCAGATTCGCCACCGCGGGCAGGTAGCCGGAAAACATGATTTGCGTGCCGATGCCCTGTTCACGGCGAACTAGGATCGTTTTGCCGGCGAGCGACTCGCCCCGCCAGCTTGGCAAACCGGTGGCGTCGCGGACTGTCGGTTCGACGGCGTGCCGCAAGCGATAATCGTCCCACGCCGACCACTCGCCGAGCGCTAGGCGCGCCAAGCTGCGGTTGTAGCGAGCGGCGAGCGACAGCGGTTCGATCGACAGCAGGGCGTCGAACGCGCGCCGCGATTCGGTCCAACGTCCCTGCTCGCTCAGGGCGTTGCCCAGCGTAAGCCAGGCCGCGGTTTGCCTCGGAGCGAGCGATGCGGCGCGGCGCGCAGATTCGACCGCCTCGTCGATTCGCCCCACCGCCAACAGCGCCGCCGCGAGGTTCGTCCAAGCATCGGCGAATCGCGGTGCGCGGCCGATCGCGCGGCGATAACCTTCAACGGCTTCCTCGTGACGTCCCAATTCGACGCGCACGTTCGCCAGATTGTTGTACGCCGCAGCGGCCTGAAGCGCGAACTCGTCGGCGATTTCTCGTCGCTGCGGATCGCTCGGCGGCAGATCGCTCGGTAGCGTCGCGACGGCCAAGGCGAAGCAGTTTTCGGCATCGGCGAGACGGCCGACCCGACAATAGAGCCGGCCGAGCAGCAACTGACCATCGGTGCTTGCATGCCCGTGCCGGCATTCCAACTCGACCGCCTCGCGAGCCGCGGCGACCGCCTCGTCGATCAGGCCGAGTTCCGCCAGCGCGCGGGCGAGCGTCTGTCGGCACGCCGGGTCGTCCGGCGCGGCGATCACGGCGCGGCGCAAGTACGGCAACGCCGCCGGTGGCTTGCTCGCGATGCAGTACGTCCGGCCGAGAAAGTGGAGCGGCTCGGCGGCGAGCGGATGTTTTCGCGTCAATTCGCGGGCGATGGCGATAGCCCGATCGATGCCGCCCGCGTCGAGAGCGCGTTGCGCCTTGGTCAGTTGGCGGGCGATTGCGTCCATGCGTGGGAGTCCGTGCGGAAGGCCTGGCGTCGGTCGGCATTTTATCCGCGACCGCGGCGGGGCCCCAACGGCAATGTCGCCCGGGCGCTGTGGAAATCGGCAGTCTGCCGGGAAATCGCGCAGCGCCTTGTCGTGCGAGGGTGGTGTCGACACGTTAATATAGGGGGCAGCGGCAATTAGCAGTAATCCAAGCGGACTCGGGGCGATTTTTTGATGGCTGGCGAAACCGGCAAGGCGATTCGAGATTTCAAGAATAAGGATTCGACCATGACGCGGCAGGTGGCGACCATGACGGCGATTTTTCTGATCGCGGCGCTGATTACATCGTTGACGGCGGCAAGTTGGGCCGAGGAGCCAAAGCCGATGACGACGCCGAAGCCGCCCCGACCGCGGCTCACGCTTTCGCGCGAGGTGACGTTTTTCACCGAGCCGCTCGCCCCGGACGGACTGATCGACTACGCCGCCGCGCTCAACGCGCGGTACGGCAAGGGCGTTACGCCGGAGAACAATGCGGCGGTGACGCTGCTGAAGGTGATCGAGCGCTCCGATGGGAAGGATTTGGATGCGAAGGAACTCGCCGACCTTGATCTGATGAGCGCCAAGGAGTTCGCCAAGTTGTCCGAACGACTGGGCGTCGACGTGCCGCCGGATGAGCGCGATTGCTTCGTGAGGATTGACCGATTCGTCGGTGACGTGCGGAAACAGTTCGACCGCGACGAAGCCGCGACGGCCAAGCGATTGAACATTTCGCCAGAGCAATTGCGCGACCAACTCGAACGCACAGATTGGAGCGACATTCTCGAACGCTGCCAGCAAGCGCCGTGGTCCGCCGCGGAGGAACCGTTGGTGGCGGCCTGGCTCGTCCGCATCGCCAGGCCGCTGGAATTGTTGGGCGAAGCAGGCCGGGCGCCGCGGTATTATGTGCCGCTCGATAGCACCGACGATCTCGGCGGAATGCTCGGCTCTTTTGCGGTTTTTTTCGGGCCAACCATGTCCATGTCCACGGCGATGCAGGCGCGAGCCATGAACTCGCTGGCCGAAGGCAAATACGACGCCGCCTGGGCCGACGCCGTCGCGATGCGGCGGTGGGGCGGCCGCGCTTGCGATGGGAAACTGTTGATCGACCAACTGGTAGGGATTACGTTGATCGGCTTTGCCGATATAACGGCCTGCAAGATCGCCGCACACGGCAAATTCGACGACGCGCGATGGCGCGAATTGCAGGCCGAATGGGATTCGATCACCACCGGGCCGACGCTCTTCGAAGCGCTCAATTACGGCGAGCGTTGCTTCGGTCTCGAAGCGCTGAACTTGCTTTATCGCACGGCGCTCGATTCGCGATGGATTGAGTCGCTCGAAGGCGTCGGCGGTCCGCCGCCGACCGATACGAAATCCTGGCGCTGGCGGCGAATCCTCGTTGGCATGGCCGTGGATTGGGACGCCGCGTTCGAGACGCTCAACCTGGAATACGACGAGCTGGCCGCCATTGCGAGGGTTCCGCCGGGCAAACAGCGACGGGCGGCGGCGCTGCGATACGAGGACAAGATCGAGCGGCTCGAAGCGCAAAGGGCGAACCCGTACCAGTGGTTCTCGATCGCCACGCTGGATTATCGGTCGCGGCGCAAGGCCGTCGCGCGATATTTCGTCGCGTCGCGGCTGGCGGCCACGACGTTGCCCGCCGTCGCCGCCGTTATCGACGCCGAAACCAAATCGCAGATGCAAGGAAAGCTCACTCGCGTTACGCTCGCGCTTGCCCGGCATCGGGCGACGCGCGGCGAATACCCCGACACGCTCGACCGGCTCGTGCCGGCGTTTCTCGATAAGGTTCCAGTGGACGACTTCGGCGACGGGCCGCTCGTCTACAAGCGCGACGCGGACTGCGGCTTCGTGCTGTATAGCGTCGGGCCCAACGGCAAGAACGACGGCGGGCGGTCGCAGTGGCCGTTCGTGGATACGACCGGCGATGCCGAAATGGCCGGCGTCGGGGGCGCGGGCGACGAGGACGCCGACGATATCGTGATCCGCGTTGGCGAGGTGCGGTGAGTTGCGTCGCGAGCCCATAGGCGATTGCCAAACGACCTCAGCGAACGACGGCAACCCGCACGTCGCACACGTTGGTGTGCGTGGGGCCGGTTTTTAGCAAGCCTCCGGCGGCGGCGAAGAAGTGGTAGGCGTCGTTTCGCGCCGAGTAGTCGGCCGGGTCGAGATGCGCACTCGCAGCTGCCGCGGCGACTTGTGCATCGACGACGGCGCCCGCGGCGTCGGTCGGGCCGTCTTCGCCGTCGGTGCCGGCCGACAGGATCGCGACGTTGTCGGGAAATTGGCCAGCGGCGTCGCCGCCGATCAATTCTTGCAGTGCGGCGAGGACCAGTTGCTGGTTGCGGCCGCCGAGTCCGCGGCGCTCCGCCGGCACGAGGCGAACGACCGGTTCGCCGCCGGTGATGAGGCAGTTCGGGCCGTCGCCGCTCATCATCCGTCGGGCCATGCTGGCGAGATGGCGGCCGATGTCTTCCGCGTCGCCTTCGTGCGTCGTGGCGGCGTGCATGGCGTGGCGATAGCCGAGGCGTTCGGCCTCTATGCCGGCGGCGTCGACGGCGACCGCGTTGTTGCCAATGACGAGATTCGTCACGCGGAAATGCGATGGCCGTGCGGCTGCTCGGCTGCTCGCTGCGCGCGGCTCCTCGCCGGCGCGACTGCTCAAGTACCTCAACACGCTCTGCGGCACGCCCGCCGCGCTTCCGCCGAAGCGTTCGAGCACGTCGAGGGCGTCGCGGGCCGTCGTGCGATTCTCGACCGTTGGTCCCGACGCGATCACATCGAGCGGATCGCCCAGTACGTCGGAAATGACCAGTGCGATCAACCGGCCGGCGGAACAAGCGCGCGCCAGTCCGCCGCCTTTGACGCGGCTAAGCTGCTTGCGGACGGTGTTCAACTCTTCGATGTTTGCCCCGGCGGCGCTGAGCAATCGCGTGACGGCTTGCTTGTCTTCGAGCGTGACGCCATCAACGGGCGCCGGCAACAGCGCCGAACCGCCGCCGGAGATCAACGCGATGCAGACGTCGTTCTCGCTCAAGCTCGACACGAGATCGAGCATCTCCAACGTCCCGGCGACACCCTCGCTGCGCGGTTCGTTCACACCGGCGGGGCGGGCCGCATGCAGCCGGATCGCCCGCGTCGGCCGGATGCAATCGGCCGGCACGTTGACGAGGCCCTCGACAATTGGACGAGCGCCTTGGAGCAGAGCGCGTTGGGGCGAAGCGCCTTGGGGACGATCGCGTTTGGGACTTTCACCACGGGAAGCGTCGCCGCAGCGGTTGGCGATCAGGTCGTCGCCAAGCGCATTTTCAAGCCCGGCGACCATGCCCGCCCCGGCCTTGCCTGCTCCGACCACGACGATGCGACCAACGCTCCGCAGATCGATAGCTTCATCGCCTATGTGAAGTGTGTCTCGGTCGCGGCGAACGAATCGCTCGACCAGAGAATCGGCGCGAACGGCTTCCAGGGCGGCGAGCCAAATCCGCCAGGCGTCTTCGCGGAGCGAGCGGCGATGATCGTCGAGCGATGCCGTCATGCGCCGCCTGTTGCAAGCTTGGGATGCACTCGATCCGTGCTGGCCATTTCGTTACCAGCGGCGTTGTCACTTGCCATCGGTAAACGGCACGACGACTCGGAAACCGATGTCGCGACCGCCGCTGGCCGGATTGGCGTTCGCCCGCATTGTTGCGCGGGCGTTGCGCATCGTGTTGTCGTACGGATCGAGATAGCTGCCGCCGCGAATGGTGGGAAACTTACGGATGCCCGGCGTCTTGTCGTCGATGTCGCGATACCCCGGCTCGTAAAGGTCCTCGCACCACTCCGCCGCATTGCCGAGCATGTTGAGAACGCCTTCGGGCGTGGCCCCGTCGGGCAACGCATCGACGGGAACGAGGCTTTCGCCGCCCTGGAAGCCGAGATTGCAGCGCTGCTTCGACGGTTCGTCGGTTTCTTGCCACGGGTACGTTCGCCCCCCAACGCCGCGGGCGGCGCGTTCCCATTGTTTTTCGCTCGGCAGCTTGCCGCCAACGTAATCGGCAAAGTTTTTCGCCTGCTCGTACGTCACGTTGGTAACCGGTAGGTTCGCGGCGGCGTCGACAGCGTCGGGACGCCATTTGACGCCGGCTTTGGCCTCGCCCTCGGCGGCCGCGAAGATCGCGTACTGGCGGACCGAAACTTCAGTCGTGGAAATCAAGAAAGGCGAGTCGATTTCCGCCGCCGAGCGTTTAAGCTCTCCGTTGCGGATGCCGTCTGCCGCCGCGCCAAAGACGAACTCGCCCGGCTCGACGACGACGAAATTCAGCGGCGCTCCGGCCTTGTCGAGCGCGTCGTGAACGAACCGGCCTTCGGCGACCTGCCGCAGCGACGCCGGCGGACGCGGGCCGGGCGTGAGTTCGAGGCGGAACTTTCGCTGTGCCAATTCCGATCGAGACAACGTGACGTCGAGCGTCGCGTAACCAGGGGCCATCGCCACGATGTGATATCGCCGGTCGGGCGCCGCCGGAAGCACGGCGCGGCCGCCATCGAGCGGCAGTGGAGCGTCGTTGACCGCGACCGCCGCTTCCGGTGGGACAAACGAGACGTACGGATCGAGATCGACGTCGACGGTGAACTGCGCTTGCTCCAGTTCGTCGAAGGAAAACGCTCGTGTCCAATCGGCATAGCCCTCGGCCGACGCCGCCAACTCGACCTTCGCGCCCTCCTCGATGGGCATCGTCGCTTTTCCCATCGCGGCGGCGACCGGCTTTCCGTCCGCGGTGAAGCTGGCATCGGCCGGATCGATTCTCACAACGACGTTTTCGATGCGTTTGGGAACGGGCGACAGCGCAATCGTTTCAGGTTGAGTTCCTGCGCCGCGGTCGTCGCCAAGCGCGACGTCGATCAACGCCGTGGCGTCTTGATAGCCGGCCTTCTTGACGAGCAGCGTATGTCGGCCCAGCGAAAGCAGCTCCTCCGCGGGCGTTCGCTTTGCGAGCGGCGCGGGATTGCCGTCGAGATAGACCGCGGCGTCGCTCGGCTCGCTGGCGATCCGCACCAGCCGGGCGGTCGGTATCTTCTTCAATTCGAGGACCACCTTGCGCTGGTCGTCGCCCTCGGCGATTTCGATGGTTTTCTTGGCGTCGTAGTAGCCGTCGAGCGACACGACGATGTCGTGCTTGCCGATCGCGAGCGGTAGTTTCGCGTCCGTTTTCTCGCCGCTCGCCACGCCGTCGATGCTGACCTTCGCCCCGGTGGGTTCGCTGTTGATCTCGACGGTGTGCGTGACGTCGCCGGCCGGCCAGGCGAAGAACAGCAGATACGCCACGCCGGCAATGACCGCCAGCGACAGCGTGGCCAACGTCGCCGGGTGATCGAACGGACCGCGACGCCGGGCCAACCGCATCGCCGGCGGCAGGTCCGGATCGCGCCGCGGCGGGCGACTCGTCGGCGCGGCCGCGGCAACCGCCGCATCGTGCGAAGACGTCTCGTCGGACGGCCTCTCATCGGACGGCGGCATATCCGACGGCAGATCATCCTCGTCCGGCATCATCGTGCCGCGAACCGCCGACTGCGAACGTTGCGGAACATCCGCGACCGGCGCAGGCTCCGGCTCCATCGGGGGCGCATCGGTCGGTTGATGCGGAGGGGTATCGGCAACTCGGTCGGCAACCTCATCGGCCGGCGCGGAAACTCGCGGCGTATTGCGGATGTCGTCGCTCCACCCTTCCAGCGGCGACAGACCCTGGCTCGGCGAATCTTCCGGCGGCAGCGTGTCCTCGAAATAGACCGTCGCGGCGGCGCCGGAGTCGGTCGTGCGACGAGCCTCTTCCGCCGCGGTGTCGACGGGACGTTCGTTCGAACTTGCCTTACTCACATCGCGTGGAGGCGGTACGACGGACGGCGCGGAGGTGGGATCATCGAGCATCGCCAGCACCTGGCTCGCGTCGGCCGGCCGCTCGGAGACGCGCTTGGCAGTCATCCGGTCGATCGCGGCCGCCAGATTGGCGTCGACGCCGGGGACAATTTGCGCCACCGGCGGCAATCGCTTCTCCGCATCGCCGTGCCACCGCATCCAAGCCAGATCGCCGCCCAACGGATCGTCCGCGACGCCCGCGAACAGCGACGAAAACCTCGATCCGACGAGCAGTTCGATCGCAATCAGACCGAGCGCATAGACGTCCGTCGCCGGGCCGACTTCGCCGAACACCTCGGCCGCCAGCGTTTCCGGCGGCAGGTACTTCGACAACCCTTCGGGCGCTTCGACCTGAGTGCTGACGATGGTCGCCCGCACGTCGCCCAGCCGCACGCGCCCGTCGGCGGCGAGGTAAATCGTGTCGGGACGCACCTGCCCATACGATCGTCCGCGCTCGTGGTACGAAGCGAGCGCCGCGAGCACTCCTCGCACCACGTGTGCGACGAACTGGCTGTCGTGCGGTTCGCCGAGCAGTCCGACGAGATTGCCAGGTGGGAAATTCATGGCGAATTGCGTGTCGTTCGTGGAGTTTCGGCCGCCGCGCCGCCTTGAATAAACAAACGGCCGCCGACGGGGCGTCGCGGTAGCCTTTTACCGTGGCGGATCACCGCGGCATTTTACGTATATCCGATTTTCCCGTCCTGCCAGCCTAACCTTTTGGAAGTTGCCCGCCAACCGAGCCTTTCGGCGGAGACCGGCGTCGGTGCGCGGACGTCCGTAGCCTGCGCACCGCGCCCCCGGCGATTTCGCTGGTGGATCGCGGCGGTATGATGGTGCTCGCGCCACCGCCGTAGCGCGTCTCGACTTTGCATCGTTGCAACATCAGGAGCATCATGGCCGGCCTTTATCCGCTTCGATTTCGCCCGATATTGCGTCACTACCTCTGGGGAGGGCGGCGGCTCGTCGACATGTTCGGCAAAGTCGACGGCGGTCAACCAATCGTCGCCGAATCGTGGGAAGTCTGCGACCGCGGCGACGACCAGAGTGTCGTGGAGTTTGGTCCACTCACCGGGCGGACGCTCGGCGAATTGGCCGCTGAATTCGGCGGGGAATTATACGGTTCGACGGAGCGGCCGCCGCGATTTCCGCTGCTGTTCAAACTCCTCGACGCCCGGCAACCGCTTTCCGTGCAGGTCCATCCGAACGACGAGCAGGCGGCCAAGCTCTGTCCGCCCGACCTCGGCAAGACCGAGGCGTGGGTCGTGCTGGCCGCCGAGCCGGGCAGTGTGATCTACGCCGGTCTCAAACGCGGCTTCGATCGCGCGGCCCTCGCCCGCGAAGTCGCCCGCGGTACGACGGAACTTTGCCTGCACCGCTTCGAGCCGCGGGTGGGCGATTGCATCTTCATTCCGGCGGGCACGCTCCACGCTCTAGGCGGCGGCATCGTCGTCGCCGAAATCCAGCAAGCCAGCGACACCACGTTTCGGCTGTTCGATTGGAACCGTGTCGGCCAGGACGGCAAGCCGCGAACGCTGCACGTCGAACAGGCGTTAGGGGTCATCGACGAGCAGCGCGGCCCCGTCTTTCCGCAAACGCCGCGACCAACCGGCGAGGCGGGCGTCGAAGCGTTGGTCGCGTGCGACAAATTCGTGCTCGACCGGCGAACGATCGAATCGGCGCACGTCCTGCATACCGATGCTCGACCGCGCATCGTCGCGGTCCTCGCCGGCAGCATCCGCATCGACGGCGATCCGGGCGACCAAGCTCTCAAGCGCGGCGATACGGCGCTCATTCCGGCCAGCTGCGACGGCGTCGCGCTCCATCCGCTCGCACCGACACAGCTACTCACGGCAAGCATGACGTAGCGCCGCCGGTGTCGGTATCGGGTTGTCCTCTCTGCGTCCTCGCTGCGCCCTCTGCGAAACCTCCGCGACCTCCGCGTTGAAAAACAACCGACTCGTTTTTCGCTACGGTCGACGCCCACGCGGTGAAATCTGTGAAATCTGCGGTTCCCCAACCGCGATTGCCCTTAACCGCCGGGAAACGTCTGCCCTTCGATCTTCCCGATCAAGTCGCGTAACCTCTGGGGAATCGGCTCTGGGCGGTTGGTTTTGTAGTCGAACACGACGACGGTCGAATCGCCCTCGGCGACGATCGTTTGCTGCTCCGCGCTCAGCACGGCATGGACCATCGATAAACTCGTCCGGCCGAGCCGCGTAATCCGCGCGCCGATCGTCACGGTGTCGGGAAAGTTCAACTGCCGCCGATAATCGCACTTCACCGATGCCAGAATCGGCCCGAGATCGCCGTTGCTGGTCTCCATCGCGATGCGGTCGAGGTACGCCACGCGGGCCGACTCGAACCAGCGAAAGAACACCACGTTGTTGACGTGCCCCATCGCATCCATATCGCCCCACTGCACGGGCAAGGAAATCGTGACGCGATAGTCGGCAAGCAAGGAATGCGGCGGTTCGGACATGCGGTTTTGGCTGATTGGACAGTGGACGGTGGGTAGTGGAATGTCGGCTGTGCCGGTCTCGTTGGCGTCCCTGGCGAGCCGGGGCGCGGCCGATGTTGCCGGGAATTGGGAAGCGAGCCGGCTACCGTCGTTTGGGCACTTTCGTTAGCTTCGCCTC
>JBBDYI010000277.1:0-16694 GCA_040901705.1 Pirellulales bacterium
CTCGTTGATCGAATCGTAAGTCAGCACGGCGTCGTTCTTGTCGGTCGGCGGCATCGACGGCGGCCGCATGTCGCGCCACACGTTCTTCGCCACGTCGTACGTCCACGTGTGCGGATCGTCGCTGAACTGCGCCCCGAACAACACGTGCAGCTTCCGCGCCGCATCGTAGGCCATGTTCCCCCCGCTCCGCGGCTCCGGCTCATGCTCCGGCTTCGGCCACCGCCATTCGTTCCGCCGCGGGTCGTAGATCAGCGTCCCCTCGCGGCTCCCCTCGCCGCCAAACACGACGGCCACGTTCCGGTCGCTGTCCCAGGAAGCGCATCGCAACCCCGCCAATCGCGGCGCAGGCAGCGGCCGCATATTCCGCCAGCGATTCGCCGCCAGATCATAGGTCCACACCGAGGCGTCGTTCAGATACAACTCGCGCTGCCACTGCCAGCCATGATTGCCGCTGAAATACGGAAACCGCACGTACAGCCCGGCCACCGGATCGTAAACGTTTTGCTGATTGCAACACACGCCCGGCGGCGAACTGTTCGGCTCCTTGAGCGCCCACACAGCCGACCGCGGATCGAACGTCCAAACCTCAGCCCCCTGCTCGCCGCCGCCGCCCTGGTTGTGCCCGCCATAACGAACCAACAACCGCTGCCCCGCATCCCAAACGCAAGCCCCTTCATATCCCATCCGCGGCGAAACCGGCGCACCATCAATCGGCGTCCGCTTCACCCAAGTATTCGCCGCTTGCGCCGCGAGCGAAGGAATCTCGTCGCCCACCACCGGCGACGCGGTCAACACGTATGCCAACGCGACGAGAAAATAGCAACGCATGACGCGACCTCCGCGATCGAGACAAGAAGCGAATCGGCCAGCAAGCGCCGCCCATTATGTCACCGCCGAACCGCAAATGCGAGCACGTCAGAGGCGTCGTTCAGCCGGGAATGGCGACGCTGGCAGACCTGCGGTCCCCTGAGTCGCACGGCCGGGAGACCGTGCCATAAAAGGGCGAAACTGGAAGAATCTTTCGGTGGCCAGATCAACAATACGGAAGAAGGTTGCATCATGGCTTCTGCGGGTGGTAAGGTGACAGTTGGAAACTTGCTACACCGCACATTTGGAGGAGCAATGCGTCGACTCACGCCATTCGTCCTCACCGTTCTTGCATCCGCTTTGTGGGCCTACCCGTGCCCCGCCGCAATCGAGTATTCGCTAACGCCGTTGGGCACGTTGCGGGGCGGCAGCGAGGCGCTCGGCATCAACAACCACGGGCAGGTCGTCGGGTATTCGGATGTCGTGGATAACCCCGACCAGCTTGGCGGCCCCTACCACGCATTCCTCTACGACAACGGCGTGATGCTGGACCTATTCACGCTCGGCGGCCAAAGCGCCGCACAGTCGATCAATGACATGGGAGTAGCCGTGGGATACGCGACCTATGCGGGTGGCGCGCAAACCGCAAGCATTTTTGCCAACGGGACGGCAACGCCAATCGACGGCCTCAGCGGCGGTAGCTTTGCCCACGGCATCAATAACGCGGGGCAAATAACGGGCTACCGCAGCACCGGAACGGGCGTCGTGGCATTTCTCTATAGCGGTGGCGTGCTTTCGGATTTGGGGGCGCTGCCCGGTGGCACCACCAGTTACGCATTCGCCATCAATGAGAACGGCAAGGTCGTCGGCGTTGCGGACATCGACGGCAGTTCGTCCCATGCGTTTCTCTATGACGGCACGATGATGCACGACCTTGGCACCGTGCCCGGCCTCGCTCACAGCAGCGCGCTCGCCATCAACGACAACGAGCAGGTCGTTGGTTCCTCGGCCAATTCGGGCGGCCCGCAGCGTGCGTTTCTTTACGACAACGGCGCGATGGTCGACCTGGGCACCCTTGGCGGGGCGAATAGCCTCGCCTACGGAATCAGCAACGCGGGCGAGATCGTGGGTTGGGCGGACACGGCCGGGGGTTCGCAGGTTGCGGCTATTTGGCGCGGTGGTACGGCGTATGATCTTCACGGCTTGATCGACTCATCCGGCGACGGCTGGGGGCTGGTGCGGGCAACGGCCATCAACGACAACGGGCAAATCGTGGGCTACGGCATTGATCCGGACGGCAACTCGCGGGCGTTCCTGCTAACGCCAATCGCGGAGGTGCCGGAGCCGGGGGCGTTGGTTATTTGGGCCGTGCTTGGCGCGTGCGGTGCGGGTGTTGCGTGGCGGCGGCGTTTGCGTGCGGCGTAGGGTCGCCCTGCGGGTAACGCGGGCATGGGGGCCAAGTCGATGGCAGATTCGGTTGAATACGAACCGTCGCAAGGATTCTTGATCTTGCTTTGCGGGATTGGCGGGCTGTCCGTCGTAGGTCTTGCCATTGCTCTCTTTGTCGGATCCTCTGATCCGACGGAATCTGCAACTGGCGCGCCGCCGGTTGCCGCCGAAGTGACGGAAGCCGCTAACGCACGCCGCGAACCTAAACCGCCGAAGCAAGCCGAGACGGCGTATTCCGAACCACCACGAGAAGAACCGGCCACGCCGACCGTCGTTGCAACGGCGCAGAAATGGTACGAGGGCGGCACGCTCCATAAGGCCACGATGGGCGAGTGGAACCGAGCGACATACGCCAACAAGCTCGCAACGTGTGCGGACTTGTTGGCAGCGTTGCACAAGGCCCAAGGCTACGACATCGCGACAATCGACATCGAGGGCACGTTACGGCCCGCAGCGGAAGCCTTCGTGCTGGAGCTAGACGCGGCAAACAAAGACGGATCCAATGACCGTGTTAAGGTGGCCGAAGCGGCTGCCGTGATAGCCGCGATAATTGAGAAGAACGGTTATTAGTGGAGCCTAATCTCATCACGATCCCCGGCACGGTATTGCGTGGCAATGGCGTGTTGGCGTTGGGGGCCACGTGGTTTGGCGTCTGCGGTGCGCGGCGGTGTGGCGCATGGGGTTGGCCGGTGTGGCGTGTTAGCGTCCGGCGGGGTGGCACTGTCGATGTGCATGGATCGCCCGAACGACCGAATTCTTTCCATCCTCGTGGGGGTGCCACTGGCTATGCCAGTGCAGAGCCGCCGCCCCACTCTCCATCACAAAAAGTTCCTCCAAACACCCATAAACTACCCAAATCGCCAGCCAAACGCCCTCTCGCCGAAAAAAAAACGCGAGCTGCGCTCACAAATTCCCTCTTCCGAGCGGTGCGAGCTTCCAGCCATCATCGCAACGTGCGCACATAACACCTCCACCGCGCCGCCAACCGGAAATCCACGGCCAGCAACGCGACGAACCAAAATGCCAAACTCTCGAACCGCCACGAACCTACCAAATCCCCGGCCCGATTTCCACCAAAAATCAGGCCACGCTCGGAAGATTCCTCGACCGCGCCACAACAGGAGGATCGCGGCGAACAACCGCCCGCCCGCAGCTTAACGTCCATCCGGCCCAGCGGCCGGCGGCGGGAAGTTTGCCGGCACATCGCCGGGCGTGGTTGGCGTGGCGGGAGTGGCGGCCGGAGCGTCTGCCGGCGCTTCGCCCAGCGGGCCGACGTCCACGCCCGACGCGTCCTTCGCAGCCGGTGCGTTGGCCACGCGCGCCGGCGACTTTCCGCCATCGGAATAGACAATTTCCCGCCGCTGCAACTGTTCCCGCCAGCGGGCCACGGAGGAACGCCGGAAGTTCTCCCGGGCCTCGGGTTTATAGCCCCAATTCTTGCCGGTGATCGAGACGAGGTTGAACTGCGCCAACGATCGGAACGCCAACTCCTCGTGAGAAAGGTTCTCGACCAATTTCTCATCCGCGCCGTTTTTCAGGTCGCTCTGGCTGTAGCCGCACAACATCCGGTACATCACGCCGCCATTGCGGTCGCCGAACTCTTTGACCAACCCGTCGCGAACCACCACCGCCGTCGCCGGACCGCGGCGCATTGCTTGCCGCAGCCCTTCGAGCGATTTCTCGCGCCACGTCCACACCAGCTTGTCGTCTTTCAGTCCGGTCGCGATCAACGGGTCAAACCGCCCCAGATAGCCGAACGACCGCGCCGCGAGCGACTGCCCTTCGATGCGGCGGCCGTGAAATTGCTCGGACAGTTCCACGCCGACCGACGAGGTCGCCGTGAGTTCGAGCATCAACTGCGTCGCCGCGCTGGTGTCGAGATATTCCACCTGCGACTTGTCCACCCACTGCGGCGGCGGGCTGGTCGGCTCTGGTTGCGCCGGCCCGGCCGGTAGCACCACCAGGTGCATCGCTTCGTTCACCGTCACCGGCCGCGCGCCTTCGACCGCGACGTCGACCGATCCGCTCGTCGCATAGAACGTCGCCATCACCGGATCGGCGACGCCCATCGGGTCTTCGCCGGGCGCGTAAGGCCGGTCGACCGACACCGCCAGCGACGACGTCGTGTCGGAAAGCGTGATCGTCGCCGTCTGCTTGCCAAAGGCGAGCCGTAGCGGAATGCCCTGTTTGCCCGACGCCGAAATCTTCGCCAGCCGGCCATGCACCACGCGCATGCCGGGCGTGCCGTTGGCATCCGCGGCGAGCATTTCGACGATCGTTCCGTCGTGGCTATCGGCGACCAATTCCACGAGCAATCCGTCGGACAGCACCAACCGCGGCCGAAACGTCGGCAGCGCGACGATACGGTCGCCGCCATACACCATGCCGCCGTCCGGCACGCGCAGCCAATCGCCGCCGTCGCCTGCCTGCACGTCGAACCGCAGCAACAACTGATCGCCCGACACGAGCTTGCCGACCGGTTCCGCCCGTTCCAACCGCGGCGCGGCGTCGGGTTGCCGCGGAGCATCGCCGGGCACGGTACGTGGAGTCGCCGTATTCGGTGCGTCTGCGTCAGGATTTCCCGCATCGTTGGTTGCATCCTGTGGCGACGGCGGCGACGTTGTCGCCGGCAATGGCGGATTGTTCGAAGGCTCGAATGCCTCGCCCGGCAGCGGTGCATTGCCGCCCGGATCGCCGCCGAGCTTAGCTGCGGAGGATTTTTCGGGGCCGATTGCGTCGGCATCGCGCCCTCCCGTAGCCGGCTCGCTCGCTTGCGGTCCTTTGCTCACGCCCGCCGCAGCGTTCTCCGCGGCGTCGTTCGTCGCGCCGCCATTCTCATTCGCGCCGCCCTCATTCCGCTTGTCGCCGTGGTTCGTTCCATCGCCGGCATCCGAAACCGCCTCCTTCGTCGCCGGCCCCAGGCCAACCATACTCAGCAGCGGATCTTTGAAAGCCAACACGGCAATCGTCAAACCGACCGCGGCAATGGCGATCATCGCCGTCGTCATTTTTCGTTGTCGAGCACCCTCACGCAAATAGTCCGGCACCGCGGCCTTGCGCGGCTGGGGTTTCGCTTGCGAAGGAAATCCGTCGACCGAAGTCATCGCTTCGTCCGAGATCGACTCGTGCGCCACCGGCGTCGCCGACTCCGCCGCGCGGACCGCCGCCCCGATCATCTCGGCCGTTCCGCTAACCGCCGCGCCGCTGGCAATCGGGCCGGTCTCGCCGGCTGCGACCAGGCCGTACATCCGCCGCCGGCTCTCGATATCCACCTGAACCGGTTGGCCGACGATCATCGTGAGGATGTGGTGACACGCCGCCACTTCCGCGAGGTGAACGTCCGACTCCAGACAGACCTTCTCGAAGTCCGGCATCCGCTCCGCCGCCAGCGTGCTGTCCAGATACTCGGCCACGGTGTTCGGATCGAGCGCCGTGCCCTTGCCCAACACCTTCGGCGCGCCCAGCCGCAACCGCTTCGTGCAATCGCCGATCCGCTGGGCCAACGTCGCGGCGAATTCGTTCTCGGCGATCTTGCGAGCCAAATCCTCGCTATCGGCCGGGTCAAGAATCCCATCCAGATGGGCCAGCATGGTGCGGAGAGTTAATCGCATGGTCGGGATTCGGGATTCGGGATTCGGGATTCGGGATTCGGGATTCGGGGCGAGAAGTAACGCGCGCACTCCAGCCTTTGCAACGCCGCGAAACGGCACCATCAACGATAATAGAGACGTGCGGCGACGAATTCCGTGCAGCGAACGCCAAGAAAAGACGCGAAATCGGCGAATTCGACTCCAATCCGGCATTTCCCGAATGCCGAATCCCGAATCCTGACCCCTGCCCCCTGCCCCCTGACCCCTGCCACCCTATTTCCCCACGGCCGTCCATCTTCCCGACTTGGCGCTCTTTAGCACGGCGTCGCAGACATACTGCGTTTCCAGCGCGTCGCGGAATGTCGGCCCGGCCGGCTTTTTCTTGCCCAGGCCTTCCAGGAAGTCGGCCACTTGATGCACGAACGAATGCTCGTAACCGATCTGCAAGCCCGGCACCCACCAGTGGCTCATGTACGGGTGGTCGGGATCGGTCACGTGGATCGACCGCCAACCGCGGAGCGGCCCTTCGTCGCGATGATCGAACCATTGCAGCCGGTGCAAATCGTGCAGGTCCCACGCAATCGAGGCGTGCTCGCCGTTGATCTCGAACGTGTACAGCGCCTTATGCCCACGGGCGTACCGCGTCGACTCGAACGTGGCCAGCGAGCCGTTCTTGAAATGGGCCATGAACGCGCAGGCGTCGTCGATCTCGACCTTCTGCATCTTGCCGGTCAGCGTGTGCTTGCGCTGCTTGACGAACGTCTCGGTCATCGCCGACACGTCCTCGATCGAGCCGTTGATCCACAACGCCGTGTCGATGCAATGGGCCAGCAAATCGCCGGTCACGCCGCTTCCCGCCGCCGCCGCGTCGAGCCGCCACAACCCCTGCCCTCCCTGCGGCAGATCGGCCGAAATCGTCCAGTCCTGCAAGAACTTCGCCCGGTAGTGAAAGATCCGGCCGAGCTTGCCCGCGGCGACCAGGTTCTTGGCGAACATCACGGCCGGCACGCGGCGATAGTTGTACCACACCATGTTCGGCACGCCGGCCTTCTCCACCGCGTCGACCATCTTCTCGCCTTCCTTGGCGTCCATCGACAGCGGCTTCTCGCACAGCACCATCTTGCCGGCCTTCGCGGCGGCGATGGCGATTTCGCGATGCAAGTTGTTCGGCGTGCAAATATCGACGGCGTCGATGTCGTCTCGCTTGAGCAGGTTTTTCCAATCGGTCTCGATCGACTCGTATCCCCACTGCGCGGCGAACGCCTTGGCTTTCTCGGCGTCGCGAGCACAAACGGCCTTCAGCACCGGGTGATATTTCAGATCGAAAAAGTGCGAAACCTTCGCATAAGCATTCGAGTGGGCCCGGCCCATGAAGCCGTAGCCGATCATGCCGATATTAAGCGGTTTGGACATAGCGTATTGCGTCACTTGTCAAATGGAGGAACGTGGAAACGAGCAACGATCTGCCAGCGATCGACGCGGCCCGTGCGGCAACCGCCGCGGCGCGAACCGGCGATTTTATGCCATTTTCGTGGCATCGAACAAGTAGCGGTACCACCAGACACCGGCAAAATTGCACAGCGGCACAACTCGACGCCGGCACAAGCACTCGCCCCGGCGTTTCTCGACAAAGCATCCGTTCGGGTAAACTCTGAAACGCACCAACGGAGCGTACCGACACTGCGCCTACACCGTGAGAACACCTGCCCGCCAATCACGAGTCAGGTAGCGAAGTGCTGCACTTTCCGACAAACTGGCATACGTCAGGCGGCCATTGCAATGAAACTTCTGGCTCGCTTGACGACTCTGTTGGGCAGCAACAGTCCGGAGCGGAAGGCGTTAAAGAACGCGTTTCATTCGTGTTCGAGGATCAAACAACGTAGAGCTTTGCGGCGATTACCCACCATGATCGAAAAACCGCCCTGGGGCTTGTTCATCGCCGGAACCGACACCGGCGTCGGAAAAACGCGCGTCGCGGCGGCAATCGCGCGGCAGCTTGTCGCGCGTGGACACCGCGTCGGCGTTTACAAGCCGGCGGCGAGCGGATGCGAACTTCGCGACGGAGTGCTGGTAGCCGACGATGCCGTCCGCCTGTGGGAAGCCGCCCTCCGACCACTCACCCTCCACGCCGTTTGTCCGCAGCAGTTCGCCGCGCCGCTCGCGCCGCATTTGGCAGCACGAGCCGAGCATCGCGAGATCGACTCGGCGCTGCTCCGAACCGGCCTTGCCGTGTGGCGAGACAATTGCGACATCGTGCTCGTCGAAGGCGCGGGCGGGCTGATGTCGCCGCTCGGCGATGACGAATACGTCGCCGATCTCGCCGCCGACCTCGGCTACCCGGTGATCGTCGTGGCGGCCAATCAGATCGGCGTTATCAACCAAACACTGCAAACGCTGATCGCCGCGGCCGTGTTTCGCGACGGACTGTACGTGGCGGGAGTCGTGCTCAATCGCTTGCGGCCGGATGGCGCAGCCGATCCGAGCGTCGCGTCGAACCGCGCGGAACTCGAACGCCGCGCCGAACCGCCGGTGCTGGCGGAGTTGGGTTACGACGCCGATGCTTTCGACCGCGATGTCGACTGGGGCTCGCTGACGCGGAAGAGGCAGTCGTGAGCGCAGCAAGGGCGGAGTCACGCCCTACGATCGACTATGACGACGCAACCTTCCATTCGAAGCGCTCGCAAAAGTCCTCGAAACATTCGTCGCACACCCATCGGTATTCGTCGGATGTGGCGTACCCTTCATGTGCGTCATTAGGAGAGGCAGAAAACTTCTTCCCGCAGAATTCGCAATGGTCGTGGTCGGTCTTCGATAGGCGCGTGCTGTACGGCTTGTGAAATAAGAGTGTTCCGTGGAGGTAGCGTTCTTGTCCTTGGAGACGCCAGTCGGTGACGCGCCGCGGCGTAAACAGCGTCCGCACGTCGACCCAAGTCATGCCGGCTCGCCGCGCGGCTTCGATGCCCGGCTCGCTGTCTTCATAAACGCAGCACGCTTCAGGCAGCACGCCCAATCGCCGCGCCGCTTCGAGAAACACGTCCGGCTCCGGCTTGTGCCGCGGCACGTCTTCGGCGACGACCAATGCGTCGAAGTAGTCCACCGCGTCGATTTGGCGAAGAATCCGCTCGGCCACGTCGCGGACCGCGCTGGTCGCCACGGCCATCGGCGTGCGGCCGTGCTCGCGGCGAACAATATCCATCACCGGCGGCACCGGGCCGATCTCGCCGATCGCGCGGAGGAATTCCGCTTCCTTCAATTCGGCAAACGTCTCGACATCGAGCGTCATGCCGCGCTCTTCGGCCAACAGCCGCACGATTTTCGTAGTCGGCCAACCGCCAAGTTCATAGAACCGGTCCTCGCTCAGCGAAAGTCCATGCCGCGCGAGCGCCGCCGTCCAGGCGATGAAGTGAGCCGGCATCGTATCCGCCAGCGTGCCGTCGAGGTCAAAGATCAACGCGCGGGATTCAGGATTCGGCATTCGGATTTCGCGGAAGGAATGAGGTCTGCGTGCAAGGATGGAACGCCGAGTAAGCCGGCGAATCGGTCGCGTCGAAACTCCCCGACCCCCGACCCCCAGTCCCTGTTCACCGGCACGATTGCAAAAATGCCACGACATCGGCCAGTTCTTGCGACGAGAGCTGTTGGTCGAGTCCTTGCGGCATGACGGAGACCGTGCCGGGACGCAGCGCGTCGATTTCGTCGCGGGGGATGCGTTCTTGCTTGTCGGCGGTAGTGGTGAGAACGATTTCGGAACCCGATTCTTCGCGTAACAAACCGTTGACCTGCCGGCCATCGGTCGTAACGACGAGCACCGGTTCGAAGCTGCGCACGAAGCTCGCGCTGGGGAAGGCGATGGCCTCGACGAGATCGCGCTGGCTGCGAATCTGGCCGACCCGCGTCAAATCCGGGCCGACTTGCCCGCCCACATAAGCGATCGCGTGGCAACCGGCGCAGGCGGCCTTCTTACCGTGAAAAATGGCGCGGCCCCGCTGCACGTCGCCCGGATTATCTTGCAGAGCGGCGAGCAACGATGCGAGTTTCTCGTGTTGCTGGGCCACCGAAGCGTCGGCGCGGAGCAACAACTTGTCGCCACGCGGCCGCAGCGACGGAGGGAGCTTGTCGACAAAGGGCCGCAGCGCGGCGGCGGAAAGTTGCGCGGCCCCCGACGCCGATTCCAATGCAACGACCGCTTCCGCAATGACTTTTTCGTCGGCCGCTTGCTCGTACAGCGGCAGCAACCGCGCGATGTCGAACGGGCCGAGCGCGGCGAACGCGCCGGCCGTTGCCGATAGCTGCTGGCCGCTGAGCCTGGACCGCGCCAGAATCGCGACCGCGGACGAGCGGGCGAGCGTGGCTTCGTTCTTGCCGAGCCGCGCGCGCAGAAAGTCGAACTCGGCGGCGGACAACTCGTCGATCGCGCCGGGAATTGCCTCGAACGCCCGCAGGCGGATTTCGACACTCTGACGCTCGTCGACGCCCAACGCCACGAGCAGTTCTTTGGCTTTGGCGGCTTGCTCCTTCGACATCGACTGACCGCGCAACACGTCGACGCACTCGGCAACGAATCGGCGGCCGTCGATCGAGTCGGCGAGGGCGGCGAACCAATCGTCGGGCAAATGTTTGACGCGGGCCTGCGCCATGGCGGCCAGCGCTGTCTGGCGCGCCGCGTCGGTGGATTGCTCGTTCTGGAACGCCGTGAGCACGACCTTCCGAACTCCGCCGTTGGCGGCAAATTGAGCGAGGCGGCGAGCCAGATCGGCTGCGGCGTCGCTTCGTTCGGCGACCTTACCCAACTGCTGGTCCAACAGCACGGCCAACGCGTCGCCCCATTCGGCGTGCCGTTCGGCGATGGTCCACGCCGCGTCGCGGACGATTGGTTCGTCGCTGGACAACAGCGGTAACATGCTTTCCGCGTCGAGCGATTCGCCAATCGCGCCCTCGACCACGAAAATCGCAGCGCGACGAGCGCGTGGGCTGCCCACATCGAACATCCGTTCTGCGGCATCAACTGCCTGTGATTCGATGGCTCCGAAAATCACCGAGTGTTCTATCGCGCGATCTTCGGCACGATTGAGGCAGCTCAGCAGCAACAAGTCTCTTTCCATTGCGGCTTCGCCGGCTTTAGCACCGAGTCGACCATACGCTTCCGCGGCGGCGCGGACGCGCGGCGGGCTGTCGGAGGCGAGAACAACGGTCAACGGCCATTCCGCCTCGGCATCGCGCCAAACGCCCGCCGCATGAATCGCGGCATGCCTTACCAGAGACGACTTGTCACCAATGGCATCGCGAATGAACGACCGCGCCCACGATTTGTCGATCCGGCAACACGCCCACACTGCCGATACGCGAGCCTGCGGCGTCGCCTCCTCGCGAATTACATCACGCAGGAATGCATAAGCCTCGGCGGGCCGCGCTGCGAGTGTCTCGATCGCCCGCTCCCGCACCGTGTGCCGTGGATCGTCCAGATAAAGCACCAACTCATCCGGCAGCATCTTCGCCCAGTTCATCTTCAATCCGCGTGGATCGTCGACCTTCTTCGCATCGGCCCGTCGCACCCGGTAGATCGCGCCCAACGCTTCGGGCCGATGAAACTGCGACGTCGGGCAGCACAGCTTGTACCAGCCGCCGGTATCGCAAACGAGGATCGAGCCGTCGGCGTCCTCGATCACGTCCGTCGGATGAAAATCCATCGCGTCGCTGGTGAGAAAGTCGCTGTCCTCGGTCTTGTACGTCGCGCCGTCGGGGATCAACTTGTGCCGCGAAACTTTGCGGAGATTGAATTGGCAGCACAGCAGATTGCCCTTCCAGTCGTCGCCCAAGTGCGTCGATTCGATGTGGTGCAATCCGCACGGCGCGGCGGGGCCGAGATGCGTCATCACAGGCATCAGATCGCCGGTCCGCGGATGGCCGTCGAGGACGTTGTGATCCTTGCCGTACACGCCGCCGTAGATGGCGTGAATCAAACCGTCGCGCTTGCCGCCGCCGGGATGCACGAGGAACGTGCAGGAGAAAATCCGCTCGCCCTCGGGCGTGAACACGACGTCGACCGGATTGTCCATGCCGCCGGTCATCACCGGTTCGATGCCGGTGCCGTCGGGCCTAGCACGAAAAATATGCGCGGCCCGCGTCTTCCAGCCTTTCTTGTCCGGCAAGTCGTAAGTCTGCTCGGCGAACGCGCCCTTGCACCAATAAATCCAGCCATCCCGTCCGCGATAGGGTCCGTGCAGATCGTTCGCGCAGCCGGTCAGCGTCTTGCCCTTGAACCATTCCTCGCGTTTGTCCGCGACGCCGTCGCCGTCCGTGTCGGTCAGCTTCCAAATGCTCGGCGGCGTGGCGACGTAAAGCGAGCCGCGAAACCACATCGTCCCTTCGGGAAACATCAACTTGTCGGCGAACACGGTTCGCTTGTCGAATTGGCCGTCGCCGTCGGTGTCTTCCAGCCGCAGGACACGATGCGGCCGCTCGGCGAGTTGCTTTTGGACCGGGTCGTTCGAGCCGCTGGAATCGGCGACATACAAGCGGCCCAGTTCGTCGAAGTCGCACGTAATCGGCCGATCGACCAGCGGCGGGCCGGCCACGCGCTCCACGATGAACTCGTCGGCAACGGTGAACGTGCGGTCGTCGAACTTGAACTCGGCGGCGGTTGCGTTTGCGGCGGCCAACGAAGCGCACGCCGCAACAAGAACCAATAAAGAACGCATCGTGTCACCCGCCGCGAATGGAAAGCTCGCGCTGTGCGAACGCGATCGCCCAATGCCACATCGCGACCGACTCGCGACCGGATCGTGTGGGAGATCGCACGGCCGGCAGTCTAGTTGCGGGTCGCGCCGTGCGTCAAGCGTGGAGGCGAACGGCTTAGGGAGCAAACGCAGCGCAAGTGCGGCGATGTTCGAAGGCCCCGACGCGGCCGTTCCTTCAGTTTCCTTCGCCTGCCCGCAGCCGCCGGCACATTCCAACAAGCTCGTCGAGCGCCGCGCGAACGACATCTTCCGGTTCCTGCGTCTTCGCCGCCGTTTCGACGTGCGCGGCGACCGGCGTGATGCAGGCGAAGCCATAACTTCCGGCCGCGCCCTTGATTTGGTGGGCGGTGCGTCCCAATTCGGCCAAATCCTGAGCGGCAAAACAGGCCTCGAGCGACGCCACGCGGTCCGGCATCTCGGCAACGAACGTCTCGACCAGATCGCCGAGGTCGGAATCGCCTCCGAGCGTGGAGAATATCGGTCCGACTAACGGGAGCGTATCGGTCATGACGTTCCTTCCAGCGGTGACGGTGAAGATTCCTTGGCGGTCCCGCCGAGCGGCGACCATTATCGGCGAAATATTATTTGCCGACGTGCGTTATCGAAACCTAGCATATCAATGTTGGCGCTGCCGATGCTGTGGCTTTCGGAAGCGCCGCGTCATTAGCACAACGGTCCGGATACACGAACTTTCGCGGTCGACATCGGCCGACGGCTGGGATGCCAGTCAACGTTCGGCGATAACGAGCGGAAGTGTGCGACAAACGTGCTGCGTCCCATTGCCCCGGGCCAACACGGCGACGGATACGGAAACAGATACTACTTTCGACGGCGATCGGCGATCGGTCGCGCGTTGCAAACCGACGGGGCAAGAAATGCGCACCGCAAACCGAGAAATCTTGCACATCGACGACGATCCGCAGTTCACGCGGCTCGTTGGGGCGCGACTCAAGTCGCTCGACATTCGAACGTGCATTCTGAACGATCCCCGCGAGTGTCTGGACCGCATCGTCTACGACGGTCATCGCGTCGTGCTGCTCGACATCGACATGCCGTACATCAACGGCTTGCAGTTGCTCGAGGAAATCAAGAACCACGACGGCGGCATTCAAGTGATCATGCTCACGGGGCTGGTCACCATGTCGTCGGCGCTGCGGTCGTTTCGACTCGGCGCCGAAGCATGCCTGTTCAAGCCGATCGAAGACTTCGCGCCGCTGGTCGCCGCCGTCGGCCGCACGTTCCGCAAGATCGACAGTTGGTGGGAGACGCTCGAGCAGCTTTCCGGTCATCGCCACGCGGAAGGCGACGGCTCCTTGACTTCACGACCCGCCGTTGCCGGTAGTATGTGTCCTTAAAACACGAGGACGCGATACCATGTCAACGGCCACCGAGTCGTCTCCCGAATTGATCGCAGATTTCGTAGATGAAGGACTGGAGTCGCTCCGTCCGCTGCCGGGATTGTTCGAAGAGTTCCGCGCACGACCGGACAACTTCGACCCGATCCACGCCGTGTTTCGCGCCGTCCATTCTGTGAAAGGGTGCGCGGGGTTTCTGGGGCTCGTCGCGGTCAAACAACTCGCGCACGGCTTGGAGAACACGCTGGATGAGGTACGCAAACGAACAATTCTTTTCTCCGAAGACCTGCAACGCGCATTGGTGCGGGGGTTCGACGCGCTCGATCGGCTGCTCCAACGGGCCGGCGGCGGAACGATCGATCTCGATTTGTCGCCGGAAGACGCGACATTGCTCAAAGACGTACACGATTCCGCGGCCGCATCGCGAGGCAAACTCGAACCGGAGGCGAAACTACTCGCCGAGTTGACGGAGTTGGCCGACGAGATCGCACACTCGGCGCACGGCGAGTCGGCCGCATGGTGCCAGCGGTTGCGGGAAGCGGCCGCATCGCTTGAGGGACGGGAAGCCGTCGAGGCAAAAGAGGCGACCGACGAGGAAGTGCCGACTGTCGTAATGCGGCGCTCGGTGAAAAGCTTCCTCGGCGTGCCCTGCCGCCTGGGTGGTCGCGACGTCAGCGACGCCGTTAGGGAATTGTTGGGCTTTTTTGTCCGCGCCGAGGAAGGAGTTTACGACGAGGCGCTCGGATGCATTTTCCTCGAACGAGCCGAATTGTTGGCGGGCGTCTGCCAGAAAGCTGGAGAGAGTTCGCTAGCCGACGTCGTGCGTCAAGCCGCGGCCGACTATCGGATACTCGTGGACAGCCCACTCGACGTCGATCCGATGTTGGTGTCGATCGCGTGGGATCGTCTCGAGCCGGCGCTGGTGCAACTTCTCGTCGAGTCGCCGGACTCCGCGACGACGGAGGCAAAGAACGACTCGAGCGCTGGCACGGCGGTGAACCGGACGGAATCCGCGCCCCGCAGCAAAGGCCGGATCATCCGCATCCGAGAGGAATGCGTCGACGAGTTTCTGGAAAGCGTGTCCGGCCTGTTCCTAACGGGCGAGCTTTACAAGGACGTGCAGTCGAGAATGAGCGACGGCGGCGAGATGACGAGCCTAGTGGAGGAATTGCGGCAAATCAACAACGCGTTCGCCGTTCAATCGACCGCGCTGCAACGCAACGTCGTGGCCCTGCGCCAAGTGGCGGTTTCCGGTTTGCTGTCGAAGTTCCCACAAATGGCCCGCGGTCTGGCGGACCAACTCGGCAAGCGGATCGACGTGCATCTGTCCGGCCAGGAAACGGAGATCGACAAGTCCCTGGTCGAGGACCTCGACGCGCCGATGACGCACATGATTCGCAATGTCGTCGACCATGCGCTTGAGACGCCGGACCAGCGCATCGACGCCGGCAAGAGCGAGGCCGGCAACCTATGGATCAAGATCGAGCAGTCCAAGACGCACGTCCACGTGACCATCGTCGACGACGGCCGCGGCATCGATCCGAACATCTTGCGCGCCAAAGCGGTCGAAAAGGGCATCCTATCGGCGGAGCAGGCCGAGACGCTTACCGACCAGGATGCGATCGAACTGATCTTTCACGCCGGCTTTTCGACGGCCAAGCAAGTGTCCGATATTTCCGGTCGTGGCGTCGGCATGGACGTCGTGCGAACGAAGATCCGCGAACACAATGGAGAAGTCCAGGTCGAATCCCAGGTTGGGCAGGGGACAACGTTCCGGTTGACGATTCCACAGCGCGAGGCGGTGGTCGTCGTCGACGGATTGCTGCTGCGGCACGCCGGCGGTCATTTCGTGCTGCCCTTCGAAAACGTGCTGGAACTCGCGGAATTGGGACCGGAGGAACTCAAATCCGTGCAAGGTTCGTTTGTCGGCACGCTGCGGGGGAGGACATACGACGCGGTGTCGCTCGGCAAACTTCTCGAACTGCCGCGACATTCCGTCGAAACGACCAGCGACGGCAAGACATTCGCTGTGCTCGTGGGGTGCAAACAAGGTTCGTTCTGCGTCCTCGTCGACACCGTGCTCGGCCACCGCAAAGTCGTCGTCAATCGCATCAACGAAATTCTGCCGGCAGCCAATCGCATCGCCGGCGTCGCGCAACTTGGCGGCGGACGGTTGGCGCTCGTGTTGAGCGTGCAGGATATCTTCGAGGCTCGTTGGCGGAACACTGGCGCCCATCGATAGTCGCGGAGTCGGCGGCGGGTAGTGATTGGCGTCCGGAAAAAATGCTCACCAACGTCAACCGCTTGCGCTTGCGATGGCGTCGAGCCGACCGAGGCCCGTGCGAAGCCGCTGAATAATCGCATCCACGTCGTCGAAATGGCGTTCGTCGATCAGCAGCCACCGCAGCCACAGCATGCCCGACAGCACGACGTTGCCGCGGTCGATGGCCACGGCCAGCCGCCGCTCTTGTGCGTCGAACGGACGGACGGCCTCATAAGACGCCAGGCCGCTTTGCCACAGAGCCGCGTCGTCGCCGACCATGCTGCCAAGCAGCCGGGCGACGTCGGCGGCGACCGACTCGATGCGCATCGCACCGAGGTCGACGATGCCGGTCACGTCGTCGCCGCTGAACAGGATGTGGTCGCTCCACACGTCGCGAAGGCACGGTTGTAGGGCCACCTGGAAACTCGCCGCTTCGTCGAGCAGCGGCGCGGCGACCGCGGCCGCTCGCGGGAACACGGAAATCCAGCGGCGG
>JBBDYI010000278.1:0-12832 GCA_040901705.1 Pirellulales bacterium
CCAAGAAAGAAATGAACCGTCTTGCCGTCCGGCTCGAACGGTCGCAATCGCTCCCTTTCCCAGCCTGAGCCGAATGCGCAGTTGGGCAATAGCACGCCACCGACAACGCCGACGCAAATTACCGAGTTCCACGCGATCTGCGACGGGGCCGCTTGCGCTAAATGTAAATTCTGCAAACCGCGTTGAAAAAATTGACGCCGGCACGCAGCGGATCATCGCAAGTGCGTCGCCCGTCGAGCCCTAACGGCATGGCAGTTATGTCGTTACGTCCGGTTGTTCGGGCAATTGCGCGGCGAGCCGAGTAAATCGAAAATCTCCCGCAAATAGCCCAATTGCAGTTCCCGGAGCGCGATGGGCGGCTGCATATTCGGCAGGAAGTTCAAACGACTCGACGAGTAAACCGTTTGCCAAAATCAATCTCGCGGCGATGCGTAACATCAATCCACGAAAGGCGTTAACTCCGTCCGCCGCAGTCCTCGGTTAGCGATTTTTGCCGCGGACGTTTCGTTCGGCACGGGTGTTGCGGTTATGCAAGGTATTCGCGTGGTGAGTTTAGGTCACATCGAGCGGAAAACTCAATTTCCGCAGCTCGCCGCCGAATAAGCCTCCGCAGGCAACGCTCACCGGATGGGCAGCCCAAGAAAAGGTACCGAGAATCGGATTCGCGAACGGTTATCGCGGAAACAGGCCCCAAACCGGGTAGACTTGTCGAGTGGAGGAGGAAAGCCGGAGGGCGCGGATCGCCGCTGGCTGAGAATTTCGATCAAACCCATCGAACCTTCCTCTCTCCCATACGTAAGAAACCAATGAAGAGCGCCACCATCGACCCCAAACCGTCCAGTTATCGATACGACGATTCGGCTGGGGCCTTGTCGGCCGCCAGCGACGAGGAACTCCTTGCGCGCTACGTGATGAGCGATGACCGCGAGGCGTTTTCCACGCTGGTCCAGCGTTTCGAACGGGAATTGTTCAGCTATTTGCGCCGCTACTTGGGCGACGCGGAAATGGCCGACGACGTGTTTCAGGCCACGTTCCTGCAAGTCCACCTGAAGTGCGGCCAGTTCGAGCAAGGGAGAAAGTTTCGCCCCTGGCTGTACACCGTGGCGACCAATCAGGCCATCGACGCCAAACGCCGCAACAAGCGGCACGTGGCGATGAGCCTCGACCGGCACGTCACGAGTGACAACCACGACGACCTCGGCGCCTTAGTCAATTTGCTGGCCAGCAGCGAGCCAAGTCCCGAGGCCGAACTCGAATCCGACGAACGCCGAGAATGGGTCCGCCGTGAGATCGACTCCCTGCCGGAAGTGCTCCGCATCAGTGTTGTGCTGGTTTATTATCAAGGATTAAAGTATCGCGAAGCCGCCGACGTGTTGGACGTGCCGGTGGGAACGGTCAAGAGCCGCCTCCATTCGGCGTTGTTGAAGCTCAATGCGGCCTGGTCGACTTCGCGAGGCGGTGACGATGATTGATACCGCTGACTGATACCAATGATTGATGGCCACGACAGTCGATAGCCAGGACGATCGATCGTCGTGACGCCGAATAAGCAGTCCGTTCGAATTACCGATGTTTGCTTGCCCGTATGCGTGAACAACTGGTTGGATATCTCTGCGGCGCGCTCGACGACGGCGAACATGCGACGTCGAGCGGCGCGTAGCCGGCGACCCGCGGCTGGGCGAAGAACTCGAGCTGCTGCGCGGCGCACTCGCGCCGCTGGCGGCCGACAAGGGGCACCACGCGCCGCCGGCGGGATTGGCGGCGCGGACGTGCGACGCGATTTTCTCGGCCGCGTCCGATGGGTCGCGCTCGATTGCGTCGCCAGGCGTTTCGTCGCTAGCAGCCGCGGCAATCGTCGAACCCAGCACTCGCCGCTCGGCGACGGTCAGCCCGGCGCGAATGAGCCCGGGTTCGGGCGGCCTGATCCGGCGGAATTGGAGGTTCATCGACACGGCCATCGCGCTCGGCGCCATCGCCGCGGCCGCGCTATTCTTCTTCCCGGCCCTGGTGCAGAGCCGCCAACTGGCGCAAATGGCCCAATGCCAGGGCAACTTGCAAACGGTCGGCAAGGCGTTGGCCCAATACGCACAAATCGGTCCCGGACGCGGCTTCTATCCCAGCATCCCGCGCGAAGGCAATCATGCCGTGGCCGGTATCTACGGCGTGCGGTTGTTGGAAGATGGCTTTCTCGACAGCGCCAAACGCCTCGTTTGTCCGTCGTCACGGTTGGCCGCCACCGGCAAGCCGCTCGTCGTGCCCACTTCGGCCGAACTCGACGCCGCGTCGGGTGAGCCATTGCGCGAATATCAACGCACGATGGGCGGCAGCTACGGCTATGCTCTCGGTTTCGTCAACAACGGGCATTACGTCCCGACGCAAAGTCGCGGCGTTCGTTGGAACCCGATTCTCGCCGACGCCTACGATCCGTACGACGGCCGGCCGAATAGCTGCAACCACGGCGGCTGCGGTCAAAACGTATTGTTCGATAACGGCGTCGTCGGTTACATGTCGAACTGTCGCATCGTCGACAGCACGGACGAGGGCGATATCGACGACGAGGACATCTTCCGTAACGCTCGCCATGAGATCGCCGCCGGACTGGGCCGGTTCGACTTCGTGCTCGGCGAAAGTTCGTCGAGTCCTTGGACCGGCCAAGCGGCGATTCAGATTCCGGCGTTTCTCCGCGATCCGGCTCCGCCGCGGCAGCGTGGTCGGTAGGCTTTCGGTTGGCCGCTGTTGGGCGGGCGCCTTTTAGGCAGGCCAAGCCTAAGTCGCTTCGCCCGGCCGAGTGGTTTCGACCGGATGCACCCACTCGCTCGTTCCGTCGGCCCAGTTTTCTTTCTTCCAGATCGGCACGACTTCTTTGAGCCGGTCGATCAGCCACCCTCCGGCCTCGAAGGCGTCCCGTCGATGGGGCGTGCTCACGGCCACGGCCACGCTCGCTTCTCCCAGCTCGAGATGACCGAGCCGATGCTCGATCGCGCACTCGACGATCGGCCACCGCCGCCGCGCCTCGGCCTCTAGCTCAGCAAGTTTCGCTTCGGCCATTTCGCCGAACGCCTCGTAGTCGAGCGACGCCGTTCGTCGTCCGGCGGTCAGTTCGCGCGTGGTGCCCAGAAACAACACCACGGCCCCGGCCAGCGGCGACGCCACGCGCCGCAGCACGTCGGCGGTGTCGATCTCATCGTTCGTCAGGACGATCATGGCGGATTTTTCGTTACTCGGATGGATGCCGTTGCTTGCCGCGGTTGGATGCTCCGCGCAATTTCATCGCAACGGCGGGACTTCGTCGACGCGAGCCGAAGTTGACGATTTGCCTTCGAGGAAGTCGTCGACCGATATGCTGCCGCGGCGGCCGACGTACTCAAGTCGGGCACGCTCGAAATCGTTTGCCTTTTGCACGCCCAGGAACGCCGAAAACGGTCCCACGACAAGCATGAAGAAACCGATGAGCGCGAGCATTCCGTTTCCGCTGTTGCTCGCTACGGCGGCGACGAACGCCACCACTCCTGCGCCGCCAAGCAGCACGCCGCGAAGAATCGCCATGTCGCGGCTCGGCTCGGTCGGCGGCCCGTCTTTTTTTTCGACGAGATATTGCCGCCGCTCGATCTCCCACTCGCGGTCGATGCGAGCCAACTCGTTTTGATATCTGAGCCGCGCGACCTCCTTGGCCAGTTTCGACGTATCCTCCACCAACTTCGCCACGACTTCGGTGTACGTGACGGACTGCTCGCGCCGCACCGCCAGACTCGCGCCGCAGTGATTGCAGGTGACGAACTGCGCAGCATCGGGGACGGCCAGCGGTGCTCCGCACTGATTGCACGCGATCGTTTCGACGGTCACGAATCTCACTCCTCGCCAAACGCGGCGAATCCTCCGACGGTCACCGTCTCTCTATCATGGAATCCTTTTCCGCCGTTATCAAGACCGCCATCCGCGCCGCGCGATGGCGGACAGCGCTGCATCCACGGCGGCATGGTCCAGCGCATCGCTGTCGAGCGCAGCGTGCCGCGATTTGTGTCGCGCGGTCATGCCGGGCATGCGCCGCCGCGCGGCGACAAGCGGTGCGTCGTCGTTCGTCATGCGATGCTCGTTCGTCGCTGTCGCTACAACGACCGCCGACGCCATTGCCGGCCCACTTGCGGTGGTTGCCGCGGGCGAAATCAGTCGCAGCCGCGTGCCGAACACTCCACTTGTTGCGCCGAATTGGGCCACGATCGCCGCGAGGTCTGCGAGGTCGACGTTGAAATCGCCGTTCAAGTCACCTTCGTAGGCATCGGCGATCATGCCGCCGACGTGGCGTTGCCATTGGATGACGTCGGCCAAACCGACGCGGCCGTCGCCGTTGAGATCGCCGGTCAAGCCGTTGGCGTGCGATTGCGAAATCGCCACATCCGCGTCGTCGATCGTCCCGCTACGATCGAAATCGTAGGGATGATCAACCAACGCCTCGCTGTTCAAGTTTCTGTTCGGTCCGAATGAATCGGCAAAATCGACGGTCGCTTGCAGCGAGGAATTGCCGGTTTCGCCGATCGCATTGCCGAAATAGAAAACATCGTTCGTCGGCAGTCCGGTGTTTGCCGTGGCCCGCACGGTGACTTGCAGCCAGGTATCGACGATCGCGCCGTCGGGCCAGATGATCGTGATCTGATCGGGATTCGAGGACGATGCCCGAGGACGAAAGGAAATGCTCGCCGGCGTCGGGGCCGTGGCCCACGTGCTGGGATCGTCGGAGTTGCCGACGCGGAACTCGAAATCGGCCGCCGACAGCGCCGATGGGTTGGCGAAACCACGGGCGTCGATGAGCAGGCCGTTGATGCCATGCACGTAGTTCGTGTAGTTCGCGAAAGTCGCACGTTGGCCGGCCAGCAGAGGTTGCTTCTCCCAAGCGATGGCATCGAGGTCCTTGAGGTTCGCCGATGGGTCAAATGCGTCGAACGACGAATTGTTGTAGAACACGCGGCGGCCAACGACGCGGGCGATCGGCGTCTCGTCGACGTTCGGCCGGCCGGGGGTCGGAACGCCGGCGGTCCAGTTGAGCACTTCGTTGCCGTAGGCGATGTACGAAATGCGGTTGAGCGCAGCGCCCCCTCCGCGCGCCGACGCGGGCCAGTTGCCAGACGGATGGTTGTAATGCACCTGGTCGGTCATCGAGAACGGCACGAAGGCGTCGGATTCCGCGGCCCGCGAGACGCGCAGCAATTCGCCGGAATTCAACAGATCGCCGGCATAGGGACCGAAAATCTGCACTTGTCCAGGCACGTTGTATTTCGCACGAAACGCGGCCGGGTCGATGGGGACGACCAACAGTCGTTCGTAGGGCAACAGCACTACGGCGTCGGGGAAATTGAACGTGATGCCCTCGGTGAATCGCCAACTCGGTGCGAACGGATTGTCGAGCCGTAAGGCGGTGTCGTGCGGGTTGTAGATTTCGATGTACTCGTCGCCGCCGGCGGGCGGCTGATACATAATCTCGCTGATCACCGGTTCGAGATACAAACTACCGTGGTCCCAGATGCGGTCGACCGCCGGCGGCGCGTTGGCGGTGCCGGGCGTGCGGACGACGGCCGGAACGTAATCGGTCAGGCCGGTGCTGTCAGTGTGGCGGATGAATGACGATGAATTGAACCCATAGGTAAACGTCTGTTCTATGCGATATCCGCCCAATTCGCTGTCCCGCCCGGCCGAGGTGACGAAGACCGTGTCGCCCAACTTGCTAAGGTGAAATTCCGTCGCGCCGCCGTAGCGCTGGGCGATCTCCGGTTCGCCTTGAGTAAACACGATGTATCCGTACGCGGGGAGCGTCGTGCCCTCGGCGACCGTATACGTTCGAAGATCGCTTCCTGCCTCGCTCAGATACCATCCGCCCACGTCGACGTCGCGGTCGGTCGTGTTGTGTAGCTCGAACCAGTCGCCCTGAATTCCGTCGCTGTGGGTGAGCGCTTCGCTGATCACGATATCGTCGGGGTTGAATCCGCCGTCGGGCGCAGAGGGCGATCCGCCGCGGAATTGGCTGGGCCGCCAGAACGCCGCCGAACTTACGCCGACTTGCACGACCGACTCGTCGCGCGGAACGAGCGAGAATCCTTCGTTATCGGTGATTGAATGCCACTGGTCGCTGTACTGCACCTCGGCGATCGTTTGTCCGAGCGAACCTTGCAAGCGAACCAACTCGCCGGAGTTGTTCAAGCGTCCCACGTACTCGCCGGCGATCGACACCTCGGACACGTCGTACCGCGTGGCGAAAACCGCCGCATCGCGAACGACGACGAGCCGTTGTCCCGGTTCGAGGCTGTGAATCAGCCCATCGTCGAAGGCAAACGAGACGCCGCCGCCGATCGACATGCCCGACAGATCGACCGCGGTCGAGCCGACGTTGGCGATCTCGATAAAGTCGAAGTCGTCGTCATCGCCGGGGCCGTCGTTGTGGGCGTGATAGAGAACCTCCGAGATCCGCAGGGCGGGCCGCGTCGTGAACGTCGCTTGGGTCAAGGCGCTCCAGATTCCGCCGGACAGCAGTCGGGCGCGCATGTCCGTGTCGCCGGAAAGCACGATCGGACCCGTATAGAGCACGGCCGAAGGGCTGGGCGATCCGTCGGAGAGCGTCAGGCCCGTGCCGTCGGTGGTGAAATAAATCTGGCCCGCCGCGGCCGTGATCGCGATCGATGTTCCCTCATCGATTTCGCCGCCGTGCTGGCTGAAAGCGGGCGCGGGTGTCGAGGGATACAGGTCCGCGTCGCGCAATTGTTGTACGAATACGTCCGTGCGGTGAGGAAGGAAATCGTCGCGCAGTCGAGCGGTCTCGACCAGCCAATGGTCTTCGGCAGTGTAAAGATCGAACGGTCCGGAACCGACCGGCGCCACGTCGCGGCGATAATCGCCCCACCGCGCCGACTCGGCGATGATCGCGTCGGCCGTCGCCGTCGACAATTCGGCCAGCCGCGCAGTGCCGTGTTCCGCCGACAACGCGCCGCCGTTGAACAAATGGGCCTGAACGCGATCGCCGATCAGCCGGCGGAACTGCGCGTGTTGCCGCAACCACTGATAGAGCATCACGGCCGCATCGCCGGGCGAATCGGCGGCCGTCACGGCATTTTCGTCGACTGCCTCCAGGGTTCGCTGCGCATCGCCGAAGAGAAATCGATACGGCAAGCCCTCGACCCGATTGCGATACGCGAACCATCGTCCACCGGCGGTAATCTGCTCGTCGCCGGCATACATCCGCAGCACGAGAAAGTCGGCGAAATCCGTCATGTCGAGAAATTGCTGTGCCTGCTGCCACGCCATGTCCGACATCGGTTGCGCCGTCAAAGCCATCAACGCATCCCACGCCGCGGTTTGGCCGTCGACGACTTGTCCGGAATCGACGAGGTCGTACTCGCTGTTGTCGCCGCCGAAGTGAATCTCGGCAAAGTCGTCGTCGAAGTCCTCTGTCAAGTTGTAGACGCCCCAGTACAGCCCGTTGAGGTACAGATGGACGAGCCGCCCATTCAATCCGGCGTGGCCCATTTCGCGATGTGCGTTGCGGAGCCACTGATTGCGAATGAGCGTGGCGCGATCGCGCAACTGGGCCTCGGGCGATAGCCACGTGTCGGCCCACATGGCGTCGAGCCGCAACCGATTGAACTCATCGACCGGGGTGTCGTCGAACAGCGACGCTTCGAGCGACGACGGCCCCAAGCTTCCGCGGAACGTAATGCGAAACGAGTGTTTCGGTGTCGCGGCGGGATTGCGATCATCGACGCCGTCGATGCGGATGCCCGCGCCGACTTGAAACCCTTCGCCGCCGTTCGGGTCAATCAGTTCCAGCGACATTGGACGTTCCCAGGCGTCGCCGGACGCGAGCGGATTCGCATAAATCCCGGCGGCGGGTGAAAACAAGTCCGCCGGATCGACAACGACGGAGATCGATGGCAAACCGACGAGCGCGTCGGTCAGCGATCCGGCGTAGGCGGGATTCGTGGCGACTTCGGCGTCGAAGGCGTAGTCGGCCGGCGTCGATCCGCCTGCGTTGTCGACCCATGTCGTTGGAAAACCCGCCGGAGCGGCCGGTTGTGCGATCGTGCTGGCCGTGAACAGATACGTCCGCGTGTGAACCACGCCATCCGACACGGGCGCGAGCGACACGGCCCGCAGCACCGTCGTCGACGCGATATCGATCGGGCCGGTGTACAGCGGATGGGCCGCCGTGGGAAGCGAACCGTCGAGCGAATAGTGAATCGGCGCGGCCAACGCGCCCGTGTCGATGAACACGCGAATCGGCGACACAAAGTATCCGGCGGAAACGTTGAACGCGCCATCGCGAAACGCGGGTGGATTTACCGAACCGGGCGTCGGTACGGCAAAGTACGCCTCTTCATCGAGCGACGCCGCAAGTCCGTAGGAAACGCCCGACGACTGCGGCGGATAAACCGGCTCGTATTCGTTGGCGATCGTCGTGCCGTCCGGATGCACGAGAGCCAGATACTCGCCGCCGGCGCTGAGCCGAAAATTGGCGTGCCACTCGCCGGCCGGTTGCTCCGCGGCCGTCAAGTCGCGGCCCGAAGCAAACACGACGACGAAATCGCCGATCGCGAGGACCAGGGACGAGGGAAACTGCCAACCGTGCAGTTCGTCCTTGTCGTCGGTCAGATACCAGTCGAGCAAATCGACCGTCTCGGGGCCGGGATTGTGAATTTCGATCCAGTCGGGAAAGTCGCCGAAGGCGGGACTCTGTAGCGTGGTGTTGCCCACGGCCATGAACTCGGTAATCAACGCCGTGGGCGCAAGCACGCGGCGCTCGTCGAGCCGCTCGATCGCCGGCCGCCGCACGTCGCGTCGCCGCGAGGCAAGTGGTGTCGAGCGACGCCACGGCCAGCGCGATGGGCTGGATCGATCGCGGTGTCCGAACATCGTTGCGCCTCCGCCTTTCGAGAATCGCATCCCAACGCGCCACAACCGGCATCGCGTCGCACCCATTCGTAGGATAGTGTGCGGCGAGCAAGGATTCAATGAGCGGCGGATGTCGGCGCAACGTGCGGCCGCTCTCGCAAATTCAAACCGCAAGGAAGTGAGGTCGCCTAAAACCCGGGGATACGTACAATCAGGACGCCGCTGGCACGGTCTCGGTGCTTTTCCCGAAACCGGAACTGTGGGATGGGCACTTATCGTAACTGCGAAGAGCGGGCGATGCTGCGAGCGTTGGCGAGAAACAATCACTCGCGCGTTTCACGTCCTGCGTGCGCTGCGTTGCGCCCGCCAACCGGCAATACCTACAGCGATCGTCGCGAATGGAAACCATCCTCACCACGCTGGCCGCCAGCGTATTGCTCGGTGCCCTCGGTCAATCGCTGGCGAGCTTGTTGCGTATTCCGGCGATCGTGTTTCTGCTCGTACTTGGCGTGCTGGCTGGGCCGCAGGTGGCCGGATTGGTCGAACCGATCGCGCTGGGCGATGGCCTGCGCGTGCTGACGGCCTGTTTCGTGGCGATCATCCTGTTCGAGGGCGGGCTGAGTCTGCCGCCGCACGTGCTGCTCGGAGCGATAACGCCCGTGCGGCGATTGGTCACCGTCGGCGCGGTGGTGACGATGATCGGCGCAGCGTGCGCGTGCCGGCTGTTTATCGGCTTGCCGTGGTCGCAATCGCTGCTGTTCGGATCGCTGGTGATCGTCACCGGACCGACCGTCGTCACGCCAATTCTCAAGCGCGTGCGGCTCGAACCGCGGTTGGCCGCTATTCTCAAATCCGAAGGCATCCTCATCGACGCCGTCGGCGCGGTGGCCGCCGTCGTGATGCTCGAATACACGCTCGCGCTAGAGGCGAGCTTTCGCGACACGTTCGTCGGCCTCGCTGGCCGGTTGGGCATCGGCCTGTTCGTCGGCGGTAGTGCCGGCGCGATCGCCGTGTTGATCTGGCGGCTGCCGTTGTTTCACGAGCACGAGAACGAGCACCTCGTACACCTCGGAGCGCTCGGCGCCGCGCTTGCCTCATTCGCCGTGGCCGAGCAACTCCGCTCCGAAGCCGGCATCATGGCCGCCATGACCGCCGGACTGGTGCTGGCCGCTTCGCCGATTCCGTTTCGAGACAAACTCGAAGAGTTCAAGGAACATCTTACCACGCTCGGCGTCTCCGTGTTGTTCGTGCTGCTGGCGGCGAACATCAACTGGCAGGCGGCGGCGGAATTCGGCTGGGCCGAGGCCGGCGTGATGGCAACGTTGATGTTTGTCGTGCGTCCCGCGTCGGTCTGGATTTCGACCTGGGGGACCGAACTGTCGTGGCGGGAGAAAACGTACCTCAGCCTCCTCGCTCCGCGCGGAATTGTCGCCGCCGCGATGGCCAGCCACTTCGCGGTCGAGTTGCAGCATCACGGCATGGAGGGGGCCGCCACGATCGAATCGCTCGTGTTTCTCACGATCGCCGTCACCGTCTGCCTGCAAGGCGTGTGGGCCAATTGGCTCGCCCGCGCGCTCGACGTCAAGGCCAAGAAGCCCACCGGCGTGATGATCGTCGGCGTCAACACGTGGTCGCTCGTGCTGGCGGAAGCATTGCGTCGCCGCGACATGCTCGTGCGGTTCGTCGACCTCAATCCGGTCCACTGCCAACGGGCTCGCGAAGAAGGCTTCGACGCTGTGCAGGGCGATGCCAGCGACGAGGACAGCTTCGAGCAGTTGCTCGACCTGTCGGACGTGGGCACGCTCGTGGCGATGACTTCGAACGACGCCGTGAACACGCTGGCCTGCGACGCTGCCATCGATTGGCTCGGACGCGGCCACGTGCTACAAGTTCTCAGCAGCCCCGTCGACGGCGAGCCAAGGGCGAAGGTCCGCATGTCCGGCGACTGGGCGATGCCCAGTTCGCGGTCGCACCACTCGATCTGTTCGATGCTCCGCCGCGAGACGCTGCAAGTGGCGGTGCTGCCGTGCGGCGAAGATGTCAAGATCGAGCGCGATATGAGCCCATCGGCAAAAGTCGTCGTGCCGCTGCTGGTTATCGCCGGCGAGCACGTGCGCGTGGCGGCGGAAGGAGAGACTTGCCCGACGAATTCGGAGCTAGTCGCATTGGTGGAAGCGTGATCGCGATTCGGCGACGCTTGCAAGCCGTACGCCAGCGAGACATGATCGCATAGTCGGTCACACTCCCGGAGCATGCACACTATGTGGCGATTGCCAATCCTGTTGCTCGTCGGTTCGGCGATTGTCGTCCTTGGAGCGGTCTCGCACGCAGCGGACGATAACGAACCTGCCTCCGATGTGACGCTCACCGGCAATGCGGTCGCGCACTTCGCCGGCGTCGACGAAGGGCGGACAATACTCGCCAATCGCGACCGGTTCGTCGCGGCGCAAACCGCCTGGGATCGGCAAGCGCGGCTGAAATCGGCCCACGATGTCTCGGCCGACGAGTATCTCAAGTTCGTCGCCGGCGAAGTGCTCGCCTGGGACGCCGCGGATCGCGAAAAACTCGGTGCCGCGATCGCCAAGGTCCGCGAGCGGCTGCGGCCGTGGAAATTGCCTTTTCCGCGACAGATCGCGCTCGTTCGAACGACCGGCAAGGAAGAGGGCGGCGCGGCCTACTGCCGGGGCAGCGCGGTCGTGCTCCCCAAGGGAATTGTCGACGGGCGATCAGCCGAAGCCCTCGAACGGTTGCTGCTGCACGAACTGTTTCACGTACTGAGCAGCCACAACGAGGCGCTGCGCGAGCGACTGTATGGCGTGATCGGCTTCGCGCGCTGTGGCGAGATCGAACTGCCCGACGACCTCGCCGCGCGAAAGATTACGAATCCCGACGCGCCGACGATCGAGCATCGCGTCGAAATCGCCATCGACGAGCAGCCCGTCGAGGTCGTGCCGATTCTGCTTGCCGATGCGGCGAAATACGACGCCACGGCGAGACGTGAGTTCTTCGCGTTCATGAAGTTCCGCCTGCTGGCGGTCGCCAAGGACGAACGGGGGCACTACGCATTGCGGCTTCGCGACGACAAGCCGTGGCTCATCGATCCCGCTGCGGTGCCGAGCTACCACGAGAAAATCGGCCACAACACCGGCTACATCATTCACCCCGAGGAGATTATCGCCGACAACTTCGTGCTCGTCATGCTCGGCGAGGAAAACGTCAAGACGCCGCGGATCCTCGAAGCGATGCGCGCCATACTCCGCGATCCGTCCGGCAAACAGTGATTGGCGCCGTCTTGCCTGGCCGCGGTGAATGTCGGTCCCGATCGTTCTCGCGACTCACTCGCCGATGATCTTCACCAGCACCCGCTTCTTCCGCCGCCCGTCGAACTCGTAGTAAAAAATGTGCTCCCACGGCCCCAGGTGCAGCTTGCCGTTGGTGATCGCCACGACCACCTCGCGGCCCATGATTTGCCGCTTGTGATGGGCGTCGGCATTGTCTTCGCCGGTGCGGTTGTGCAGATAGCCGCCGGCAGCCGGGTCGCCACCGGCATTGAACGGGACGAGCTTTTCGAGCCAGCGGTCGTAGTCGGCGTGCAGGCCGGACTCGTTGTCGTTGATGAACACGCTGGCGGTGATGTGCATCGCACAAATCAAGGCCAGGCCGTCGTTCACGCCACTGTCGGCGACGAGTCGTTCAACCTCCGCGTGAATCGAAACGATTGCCCGCCTCTGCGGGACATCCATCCAAAGTTCTTTGGTGAGCGATTTCAAGGGTAGTTCTCCGGGCATGAGGCGATGCCCAGACGATACGCCAGCCACGAATCAGAATCCAGCCCCGGAACAAAGCCCCCTGTACGACTCTGTCTCGCGTTTGACGCGGACGGGGCGCGGATTTGTGTTAGCCAGCCCGTGGAAACTGACCGCCGACCGCGAGCAAGGCGGCCGCCATTCGCCGCGAACCG
>JBBDYI010000278.1:12842-16661 GCA_040901705.1 Pirellulales bacterium
GCCGCGGCGATATGTCCTCGCTCCATCGATCGTGTCTGGCCCGCGGTTGCCGCCAGGAAGCAGAAGCAATCCACTCCCAGTGCGAGGGGCCGCGGCGGACTTACTAGCGAGCGATTTTGCTCGACCCGGCTATCTTGAGCGGTGGGCGGCTCGTATTCTGGAGGGATGCTGTTCTCACCCCGCATTTCGATTCGCACCTTGGCCGCGCTGTGCCGCCGGTTGGCGATCGCCTCGACGGCGGGCATCGACGTGCGGACCGTATGGCGTCGAGAATGCGAACAAGCATCCGGTCCGCTGCGCGAAGAGGCGCAACGCATCTACGACACGGTCTCGGCCGGCGGCAGCATCGGCGAGGCGATCGCTGACCGGGCGTACTTTCCCAAGCTGTTCCGGCAACTGGTCGGCGTCGGCGAATCGACCGGCAGCGCGGCCGAGGTCTACAAGCGGCTGGCCGAGCACTACGAGTATCAGGTTTCGTTGCGGCGATCGTTCTTGGCGAGTCTGACGTGGCCGATGATCCAATTGGCCGCGGCCGTGGCGATCGTCGGCGGGCTGATTTGGGCAATGGGATTCATCGCGTCGATGTATCCGGGCCGCAAGGCGATCGATCCGTTGGGCATCGGGCTGGTCGGCACTTCGGGTTTGATCATCTATCTTTGCGTCGTGGGGGCGATCGTTTTCGCGATCACGATTGCGATTCGTTCGGCGGTGCGGGGCGCGGCGTGGACGCGGCCCTGGCAGCGGGCCGCGCTGTACGTACCGGTCGTCGGGCGGTGTTTGAAGACGATTGCGCTGGCGCGGCTGGCGTGGACGCTGCAACTGACGATGAATTCGGCGATGGACGTCCGGCAAGCGCTGCGGCTGGCGCTGGAGTATTCGGGGAACGACCATTTCGCCCGGCACGCGGACACGGTGACGACGTCGATCTCCGCCGGCAACGAGATTAACGAGGCACTACGCAGCACCGGCGCGTTTCCGAACGACTTTCTCGACGCCGTGGTCGTGGCCGAACAGAGCGGGGCACTCGTTGAGTCGCTCGAACGGCTGTCGCGGCAATACGAGGAACAGGCGCAGTCGGCGGCAAGCGTGCTGGCGACCGTGGCCGGCTTCTTGATTTGGGCGATGGTGGCGGCGATTATCGTTACGGTCATCTTTCGATTGGCGCTGGTGATGTATTTTCGTCCGCTCATGGACGCGGCGCGGGGCAAGTTTTGACGCGGTGCGCGGTCGGCGGCGACTTTGCACGAATTTGCACGATGCTAGCAAGCCGATGGCGGCGGCCGCCCAGGCCGTTCGGGTTGATCCATGCCGAAGTTCGAATGTCACATCTTCGTCTGCTGCAATCGCCGCGAGAGCGGCAATTCGCGCGGCTGCTGCGACCCAGACGGTTCGCAAGCCCTCCGCGACGCCTTCAAGAGCGAATTGAAACGCCGCGGCCTCGGTCCGCTAGTCCGGGCAAATCAGGCGGGCTGCCTCGACCAGTGCGAGCTTGGCCCGACCGTGGTGATCTACCCGCAGCAAGTGTGGTATGGTCACGTACAAATCGAGGACGTGCCGCGGATCGTCGAAGAGACGATCGTCGGCGGCCGAGTGCTCGAAGACCTTGTCATCGGCGACGATCTGCTGAATAACTGTAAAGGGAAGAGAAACAAGCCGATGTAGCCCATATGGGGCGGGTCGCATCAGGCGCGGGCCAAGCGAGCCTCGTCCCTTGAATCGATGAACCCGAAAGGAGTTCGAACCATGAAAATCCATTTGCGCTATTGCTCGATGTGAAACTACGAACCGCAGGCCGTCAGTTTGGCGAGCCGGCTGTTGTCGGAGTTGAAACAGAAGATCAGCGGCCTGGAGCTACAGCCCTCCGGCGGCGGATGCTTCGAAGTCACCGTCGATGGCAAGTTGATCTATTCGAAGCTCGAAACGGGTGAGTTTCCCGACGAAGACGAAATCATGGCCAAGGTCAGCGGGGCGACGCCCGCGCGGCGCTAACGAACCACGCATCCGCGCCGGCGACTGACCAAAATCCGACCGACCGAAATCTGGCCTACTGATATAGAGGAACCGACGGATGGAGCCGATGCGTTTCCGGGCACTGGCGATGTTCGCGCGAGCATCGTCTTACGTTTCCGTTTGCTGTTTGGTTGCAGCGTTGCTGCTTTCCGGTTGCAGCGCAGACGCCGACCGCGAGGATTCGGCGCCGACACTGGCGACATCTTCGCCGCAGAAGCCCGTCGTCGCCCTGTGGCAAGGGCGGCTGACCATTGATGCACAGGACGTTGCATTGCCGGGCACGGTCGCGGCGTGGGAAGCGGCTCTCGGCGCGCCGTCGCGCACGGAGGCCCTCGCGTCGTCCGCGACCGAACCGGCTGTGAATGTCTATATCTGGGACGACCGCGGCATCGTGGCGGTCGAACGGCCCGATCTGGCCCAAGTGACCAAAGTGTCGCTGCTATGGGAAGCCGCGAAATCATCGTCCGCCAGTGACGGCGAGAACGCCCGATTGTCGCCGACGTCGACTTTTCCTGGCTCGCTGTCGATCGACGGCGTTTACATCGGGCCAGAGACCACGCCGGCGAAGCTCAACGCCGCTCTCGACGGCCCGCGGTTCCTGCAACTCAAGACGTTCCCGCACAGTTGGAACATGCCCTACGCCGCCTGGACGGTGACGGCCATCACCGACGTCAAAGGCCAGCGACTATTGGAAATCTCGATCGGCGATTGACAGTGCATGTTGCGCAGCTCCGTAGCGTACTCTGTGAGCACCATGCTCAAGTCGGTTTCGTCGAAACGCGAAGTGTCGAGCCCAGCGTTCGGTGCTCGCAGAGCACCCTACCGTCCGATTCGCCCGTTGACTATCCGGCCGCGCGGGCGTCGCAGTTCGTTCGCTGCACGAACTGACGGTAATCCTCCGGCGTGTCGATGCCGATCGACGGCTCGTCGACGGCCGACACCAGGATCGTATGCCCCGCTTCGAGCACGCGAAGCTGTTCGAGGTTTTCGAGTTGTTCCAGCGGCGAGCGCGGCAACTTCGCCAGAGCGAGCAAGAAGTCGCGGCGATACGCGTACAGCCCCAGGTGCTGAAAGAATCGTGGCGGCTCTTCGGCGAGCAACTCATCGCGCCACTCGCGGGCATGCGGAATCGTCGCGCGGCTGAAATACATCGCTCGGCCAGCGGCGTCGAACACCACCTTCACGCAGGCCGGATCTTCCAGCTTGCCGCGGTCGCGAATCGGCGTGGCGAGCGTCGCCATTGCGGCCGTCGGGTCCGATTCGAGCAGCCCAATGACTTCGTCAATGGCGTCGCCGCTCAGTTCCGGCTCGTCGCCCTGAACGTTGACGACGATGTCGATATCGACCAGATCGCGGGCCACCGCGGCCACGCGGTCCGTGCCCGAGGCAAGATTCGCCCCGGTCATGACCGCCTTGCCGCCAAAACCTCGCACCACGCGGGCGATTTCGTCGCTGTCGGTGGCCACGCACAGATCGAACGGCCGCGTTGCCCGCCGGGCCGCTTCGTACGTGTGTTGGATCAGCGGCTTGCCGGTCTCGGCCAGCAACAACTTGCGGGGCAACCGCGTCGAAGCCAACCGCGCCGGAATCACCACAAAACTAGGCAGCCGCAATCGCAGCGGCGGAGCAGCCGTGCTCATAACAAGAATCCTTCGATCGTCCCTGACGTAAGCGTTCTCCCCCTCGTCTACTTCAACGGCCAATTCATAGCAACTTGCCCAAGTCGAAGCCAGATCAATCGCGAGGGCACGCCGCGGGCGCATGTCGCACTTTGCGCGCTGCCGTGGGTTGTGCTAACAATAGGGGGGT
>JBBDYI010000279.1:0-2387 GCA_040901705.1 Pirellulales bacterium
TTCGCGTCGATCTGCTCGCCGACCCACGCGATCGCCGTCGTCGCTGCGTCGGCGAACGATTGCCATGCAGACGTGAGTGCGCCGGTGACAAGTTCGACGATTGGTTGCAATCGCTGCCACAACTCGCTAGCATTCGCGGCTACCGCCGCGAACACAGGTTGGGCTGCTTGCTGCATAGCATCGAACCCGCCGGCCAGCGTTTGCAGTGCATTTGCTCCGATGTTTTGGATCAACGCCCACGCGGCGGACCAATCGATGGTTGCGGCGGCGAGGGCTGCCAAACCGGCGACCAATATGCCAACGGGCGACGCTAATACGCCGACGAGCGCGCCGACGCCGGACAGCAAGCTGCTGAATACCGTGAACGCCTTTGCGACGACGCCGATGCCCGAACCGAGCGTCGAAATCGATATACCGATTCCCGCCAACGCCGTGCCCGCGGCGACAAGCCCAACGCCAACGGCACCGAGTGTCGTGACCAGTTGCTGGTTTTCGGCAATCCACACGCGAACCTGGGCGGCGACGGCCGTCGCATACGTGGCGAACTGCGTGATCGCCGGCGCAACGGCGGAGCCGACGGTGAGCGAAATCGCCTGCCAGACACGGTGCAAGGCATCCAGGGCGTCGTGCAGCGCCGCGGCGCTTTTGGCGGTGGGCCCGGACATGGTGAGGCCCAACCGGTCCGCCTGCATCATCATGTCGCGGATGCCGGTCGCCCCCATCTGCATCGTCGGCAGCAGCGCCGTGCCGCTTCGTCCGAGCAACTCCATCGCGGCGGACGCACGTAGCGCCGGGTCTTGGACGCGCGAAATGGCCTCGGCGACGGCGAAGAATTGCTCTTCGGGCGATAACTCCAACAGCTTCTCGAAATCCAAGCCGATCGCTGTAAAAGCATCGCGGACCGTCTTCGATCCGCTCGCCGCTTCGCCCATGTTCTGCTGGAGTTTGCGAAAGCCCTTCTCGAAATCTTCGAGGCTCGTACCCGATTGCGATAGAACGAACGCCAATTGCGAAAGCGATTCGACGGCCAGCCCGGTTCGCTTGCTCATCTTGTCGAATACGTCGCCGGTGTTCGAGAACGTTTTGGCCGCCAATGCGAGCGGCGCGGTGATCGCCGAGCCGATGCCGGCCAAGCCCAGGCCGACGTTGCGGACCGCCGCGCCGAAGTTCTTCAGCCGCTTTTCCGCCGACTTGAGCGTGCGGACCATCTGCGAGTCGTCGGCGAATAGCTCGACGAACGCACGGCCGGCGCGGATGGCGGAAGAGGAAGCAGGCATGAGAACAGGGGTCGGGGGTCAGGGGCTGGGGGTCAGGGATTCGGAGCAACGAAGTCTTTCAGGGCTTCGATGCCGACGACGATGTTTTCGGCGGGCTTGGCGAACGGATGAAAGTCGGAAGGCGTGAATGGTTTCGAGCGCTTCTTTTTGTCGCGGTGGATGTTGGCCATCAGGGCGCACGTCATGGCGGTGTGGTTCCAGCGATCGGTCTGGCGGGCCTCGTCCATTGCCAGCAAGTCGCGGAGCGTCCAGGGGTCGGGATCGATGCCCAAGCGCCCGGCGAGCGCCAGGATCAATCGCCAGTTGGGCTCCCGACTTGCACCGTCTTGATGTGCATCGCTTTGTCCATCGCGGTGCGAATCATTGCGTCGCCTTCGGTTTCGATGAGTGTGATCGCCTCGGCCCGTTTTACGGTCGTGGCCCGCAGAACTTTCCGCAGCAGCATTCGCTGCGGGTCGGGGAAAAAATCACACAGCGCCTCCAATAGCGCTGTCGAGGCGGCGGTCAACGTGTCGCCACCGAGGCCAGTGGCGAACTGTTCATCCGAAACGTTGATGTCGTCGGCTTGCGGTTGAACCAAAACGAACAGCACGTCGACTAACGTGACGGGATCGGCCAATCGCGACAGCAGATCACCTTCCTGCAAGTCGGCCAGGTTGATGCGAAGCTGCTCACGGACGCGCTTGACCTGGGCGACATTGAGCGTGACCAACCACTCGCGGCCGTTCGTATCCTTGAAACTGGGCATGGCAATCCAATGAGGTTAAGGAACGGTGTACCAACCCGGAGCATTCGCGGCATAGGTCGGCTTGATCGATACGTCGACGGTGACCGCCTCTTCGAGGTTCTGCGTGATCGAGAAGTTGATCACCATGCACGTAGCCCGCAGCCCCTGCTTGCCGCTGACGGTGATGACGCCGTCCATGACGGCGTACTCGACCGGAGTCTTGTTCAAATAAGCGTCGCGAATGGCCACAAAACCCGCGTCTGCGGTGTCGTAAACCATCTGGAAATCGACACCACCCCTGTTCAGAGCAGGTACTACCGCTTCCCACCCTGCGTTGCCGCGGGTCGTGACGTCGGCCTCGCTGGTCTCGAAGTTCTTCGCAA
>JBBDYI010000280.1:0-16570 GCA_040901705.1 Pirellulales bacterium
GATTGCCACGCTCTTGGTCCTGCCGGCGTGGCTTTTTTATCGGGCTGGTGCGCTCGTACTCGGCCGCCAGCGAGCGTTTTCCGGCTGGTCCCAGGCGATGAGCCTCATCCCCGGCCTGAGCGGCGAGTACCTCCGGCGGGCCTTTTATCGCCTATGCCTGCCGGAGTGCGGTGCCGGCGTGGTGATTTCGTTCGGCACGGTGTTTTCTCATCCGACGGCTCGCTTGGGACGAAACGTATACCTGGGCGTGTATTGCTCGATCGGCGACGCGACGATCGAAGCCGACGTCCTCGTGGCGTCGCACGTTTCGATCGTCAACGGCGGCCGCCAACATGCGTTCGACCGCCTCGACGTGCCAATCCGCGAGCAAACCGGAGACTATCCACGAGTGTCAATTGGCCGCGGAGCCTGGATCGGCGAACGGTCCGTGATAATGGCCGACGTGGGGCAACACAGCGTCGTCGGCGCGGGCTCAGTGGTGGTAAAGTCAGTCGAAGCGGGCGTGATCGCCGCGGGCGTGCCGTGCCGGCTGATTCGTCGCCGCGGCGATGCGGAACCTCACGCTCGCGATCCCGAGGAGGTTGGCGTTACTACGTCGGGTTAAAAGCACTGGTTCTCCGCCGGTGGTTGGACGCCAAAGTATTCCCTATGTGCGGCATCGCAGGATCATTGACTGTCGGACGCTCCGCCGACGCCCAGGCGCTCGGCTTGCGGCAAGGCGCGGCCATTGCGCACCGCGGACCCGATGCCGATGGAGTCTGGATTGGCGAGCACGTTACGCTTTGTCACCGCCGCTTGTCGATCATCGACCTTGCTGCCGGCGATCAGCCGATGGGCAACGAAGACGGCTCGATCCAAGTCGTCTTCAACGGCGAGATTTACAACTATCAAGAACTTCGCAAGGAGTTGATCGCCAAGGGCCACACGTTCCGCACGCAGAGCGATACCGAAGTGCTCGTCCATCTCTACGAAGAAGTCGGCCCGGCAATGGTCGAGCGACTGCGGGGCATGTTTGCGTTCGCGCTGTGGGACGACCGCAAACAGCAACTCGTGCTGGCCCGCGATCGCGTTGGGCTTAAGCCGCTGTACGTTTATCGCGACGAAGAGAAGCTGGTTTTCGGTTCGGAGATCAAAGCAATTCTGGCCTATCCGCGGATCGATCGCACGATCGACCCGCAGGCGCTGGAAGATTACCTCGCGTTCGGCTTCATTCCGTCGCCGCGTTCGATCTTTCGGCGGATCGAAAAACTCGCTCCGGCGCATGTGCTGGTCGTCACGCCCGACGATCTCACGCGGCCGGCTCATCGCTATTGGCAATATCGCCCGGCGGTCGACACCAGCCGTTCCGTCGCGGATTGGTCCGAGGCCATCGAGGCGAAGCTGGACGAAACGATGCGTTTGCATCGCATCGCCGACGTGCCGGTCGGCGCGTTTCTCAGCGGGGGCCTCGATTCGAGCGCGACCGTCGCGATTTTTGCTGGCCAGAGCGGCGAGCCGATCTCGACGTTTTCGATCGGCTTCCAAGCAGGCGGCTTCAGCGAGTTGCCATATGCCCGCGAAGTCGCCGAGCAGTTCGGCTGTCGGCACATGGAAGAGGTCGTCAGCGCCGATGCGGCGGCGGACTTGGACGACCTGGTGAAGTATTTCGACGAGCCGTTTGCCGACAGTTCCGCGATCCCGACGATGCGGCTGTCGCGGCTGGCCCGGCAGTTCGTGAAAGTTGCGATTTCCGGCGACGGCGGCGACGAAGCGTTTGGCGGATACGCTAGATATTTGCACGACCTGCGCGAGGCGCGGCTGCGAAAGCGAATTCCCCGCTGGAGCCGCCGCATGATGCTCGCGCCGCTCGCCCAAGCGTGGCCCAAGGCCGATTGGCTGCCGCGTCCGCTGCGAGCAAAAACGCTGCTGACCAATTTGTCGCTGCCGGCCGGCGAGGCCTACGCCAATACGCTGTCGATCGCCCGGCGACCCTGGCGGCGATCGTTGCTGGCGGCCGACGTTCGCCATGAATTGAACGGGCACCGTCCGGAAAGCAACATCGTCGGCGCGTTCGACACCGCGCCGACAGACGACGCGCTCGCCGCGATGATCGCGGCCGACATTGCCGTCGTGCTGCCCGACGATTTCTTGACCAAAGTCGATCGGGCGAGCATGTCCTGCGGCCTCGAAGTCCGCCCGCCGCTGGTCGATCACGAACTGTTGGAACTCACCGCCCAGATTCCTTCGGAACTGAAAGTTCGCGGCGGCTCCGGAAAATGGATATTCAAGGAAATCTATCGCGACCGATTGCCGGCGTCGGTATGCCAACGCCGCAAGCAAGGCTTCGAGATACCGGTCGACCAGTGGCTCCGCGGCCCGCTCCGCGACACGTTCGAGTCGGCCGTTCTTTCGCCAAACAGCCCAGTCGCGAACCTCATCGACCAACCGACCGTCGCCCGCCTGTACCGAGCCCACTTGAACCGCACCGGACGCCACGGCGCGCTCCTGTGGTCGCTAATGGTGCTTGGGCGGTGGGCCGACGTCTACCTATCGCCTCAAACGCCCATCGCTTCTGGTGCACCAGCCAACGGCGGTTTGCAATAGTTCCGCATCCTTAAATGGGCGACCGTCGACGAGGGACGGATACGACTTGCTAGACTGACCCGGTACTTTTCGTTTCGACAATTCACTTCTCGTCAGAAAGACGTCGACTTCACCTCCGCGACCATTAAGTAATGGTAATAAGTAATATGAAACCGATTCTTGAAGAACTTCCCTCGACGTCCATGCCGTCGACACGGCAAGTTTCGCCGGTACTGTCGGCGCCCTCGTCGGCCGCGAACTCGGACGGCTCGTTCGTGTCCAAAATCCTGCCGTACGTCTCGATCGCGCGGCCGGACCATTGGTGTAAAAACGTGTTCATGGCGCTCGGCGTCGTGCTGGCCTATTTCTACGAACCGACGCTATTCGGCCCACACTCGTGGGTGATGATCACCTTGGGCGTCGCCGCCACGTGTCTGGTTGCGTCGAGCAACTACGTCATCAACGAAGTCCTCGACGCGGCGAACGATCGCCATCACCCAGTTAAGCGGAACCGGCCCATTCCATCCGGCCGCGTACGCCTCTCGTGGGCATACGCGGAATGGCTCGCCCTCGGCGCGATCGGCTTGGCGCTGGCGTGGATCGTCGGCGAAGCGTTCTTCGCGACCGCCGCGTTTTTGCTGTTCATGGGACTCGTCTACAACATTCCGCCGATCCGCACGAAAGAATTGCCGTACTTGGACGTCGTGTCGGAATCGGTCAACAATCCAATCCGGCTAGGCCTCGGCTGGTTCGCCGCCGGCCAGACCGCCGTCCCGCCGCTGTCGCTGCTGATCGCCTATTGGATGGTCGGCGCGTTTTTTATGGGGGCGAAACGCTTTTCGGAATATCGCTCGATCGGCGACCCCGCCACCGCCGCCGCCTATCGCAGCAGTTTTCGTTACTACGACGAAAGCAAGCTACTGGTCAGCTTGTTCTTCTACGCCACGGCGACCGCGCTGTTCCTGGGCATTTTCATCGTCCGTCACCACTTGGAGCTGATCCTCTGCGTCCCGCTCATGGCAGGATTCTTCAGCTATTATTTGCACGTCGCGCTGAAGGACGAAAGCGCCGCCCAAGCGCCCGAGCGGCTTTATCGCGAGCGCGGCTTGATGATCTATCTCGTCATCTGCGTGCTGGCGTTCGTGGCGTGCATGTTCGTGGAGATTCCGGTTCTGTACGAGTGGTTTGGCGCAGAGCCGTCGCGCGTCGCGCCGCTGTGGAAGTTCTAGGGACGGCAGCGGCGGCGCCCGCAAGTTATTCACGTGTGCTGCGGACGTAGGTCAGAGTAAGAGTGAATCGAAATCTGTTAACGATCTTGCTCGCGGGTGCGCTACTGCGCGCGGCGCTGGTCATCTGGTGCCACGGCCAGCCGCTGTACGTGGTCGACGAGCAACAGTTCTCGGTGATCGCAGGGAATCTGGCGGAACGGGGCGCGTACGCCTCGGAATCGGACGAGCTGACGTCGATACGCCCTCCGCTTTACCCGGCGCTCGTGGCAGTGATTTACCAGCTTTTCGGCGTCGACAATTTTACGGCCGTGCGAATCGTCCAGGCGATCTTGAGCCTGGCGACGGTCGTTGTCACCTATCGCCTCGCCGGCCGGCTGTTCGACGACCGCACGGCCCTCTGCTCCGTCGCGTTCGTCTGCTTTTATCCATCGTTGGTGTTCACCACGAACCTCGTGCTGACCGAAACGCTGTTCGCGCTGCTGTTGATGGTGTTTTGCCTGTTCATACAATCGGCGTGGCGATCGAATCGCGTGGCGTGGTATGTGGCCGCCGGCGCAACGCTTGGCTTCGCTTCGTTAACGCGATCCGTCCTGTGGTTGTTCCCGCCGTTTTTGGCCGTCTTCTTGTGGATGGCATTGAAGGAATGCTCGCCGTCGCGCCGCGCCGGGCAAATCGCCGCAGCGGTGCTGGCGTTTGCCGTCGTGCTCGCGCCGTGGTCGATTCGAAACTCTCGATTGCAACAGACGTTCGTGGCCGTCGACGTGATGGGCGGACGCAACTTCATGATGGGCAACTACGAGCACACACCGCTGTACCGTGCCTGGGATGCGATTTCGGTCACCGGCGAAGAATCCTGGTACGCGGTGCTCGCCCGCAACGAACCTCGCGACAAAGGAGCCACGCAAGGCCAGCGCGACAAGCTGGCGATGCGCTATGGGCTTCGCTACGCGCTCTCTCACCCGACCCTCACCGCCCAGCGGTCGACAATCAAGTTCTTCAATTTCTGGCAGCTAGAGCGCGAAATAATTGCCGGCGCACAGCGCGGCTACTGGGGCGTAGATCAACGAATCGTCGTGCTGCTCCTCGCCGCCGTCATCCTCGGCAGCTACGTCGCGGCGATGGCCGGCGGGATCGTCGGCTGGTTCGTACTGCGGCCGACCGACGTCCGGTTTCATTGGTTCTGCCTCCTCGTGATCGGCTACGTCTGCCTCGTGCATTCCGCCGTGTTTGGCCATTCCCGCTATCACCTTCCGTTGATGCCGCTGGTGCTGATTTACGCGGGCGCGGCGGTCGTTCATCGCCGCGAGATTTGGCGACAACGCCGATCGCGCCGGTTTTGCGCCGCCGCGCTGACCTATGCTATATTGGCGGTAGGCTGGGTTTGGGAGGTCGCGTGGGTCGAGCGGGCGCGAATTCAGCAGCTTACGACTCGGCAATTCACTTCGCCCGCGATCGCATCTGAAACGCGCGTTCACGGCCACGATTCTAGCCCGTTTTATTCATAGGATTGGTTCATGCCAGGTATTTGCGGCATCGTCGACGCTCGCTCCGGACTTGCCGAAGCGGAATTCGGTCGCATGATCGCGACGATGATGCACCATCGTTGGTACGGCGAGCAGCGGTACGTTGCCGAGCACGGCGGCGCGGCGATGGCCCGCGTTGCGCTCGGCGAAGACGAAGTTGCCCGCCGCCGCCGCAGCGATGCACAAGCGAATCTCGTCGCGATATGCGATGGAGAGTTGTACGACGGCGCACCGACCTCGGGCGAGTCCGCAACGAGCCACGCGGCGCGGTTGCTCGAAGGAATTGCAGCCGACGATCGCAACTTTCTCACCGACATCAACGGCTCGTTTGCCGCGGCCATTTGGGACGAAGACCGCAGCCGCTTGACGCTCTGCAACGACCGGTTCGGATCGCGGCCCATGTATTACGTCCACCGCGACGGTCGCTTCGCATTCTCATCGAGCATAGCAGCGCTGATTGCCGGCGGCGTTGCGCCGGCCGAAGTCAACCTAAAGGGCGTTTCGCAGTTCTTCACCTTCGGCCACTATTTCGGCGACGACACGTCGGTTGCCGATGTTCGCGTGTTGCCCGCCGGTGCATGGTTCACCTACGACGTCGAGACCGACCGGCTCGAAACCGACCGGTATCATCGGCTGGAAGATCCTCGCCCGACGACGCAACTCCGCGGCGACGAATTGCTCGATCGGCTCGATCAACTTTTTCACGCCGCCGTGCAACGCCGCACGCAGGACGCAGAAGGCCTCGGCCTGGCGCTCTCCGGCGGACTCGACGCACGCACGATCCTCGGCGTCATCGACGGTTCGCCGTCGCGAGTTACGTCCGTCTGTTACGGTCTGCCGGGCAGCCTCGACGATCGCGCGTCGCGTGCGATGACGTCGCAGCTCGGCAGCCCATATCGCAATTACGTTCTGTCGGCGGACTTTCTCACAGGCTTTCGCGATCACCTTACCGAAATGGTGCGTCTGACCGACGGCCAATATTTGTCGCAGTGCATCGTCATGCCGACGTTGCCCATGTATCGGGAGTGGGGAATCGCCGCACTACTCCGCGGACATGCCGGCGAACTGCTGCACATGCGCAAGGCATACAACTACTCCATCGACGCCGAAGCGCTGGCGATCAGCACGCAGGCGAACCTAGAGAGTTGGCTACAGCGGAGGTTGCCGGCCTACATTCTCGACGGGCTCGACGCACCGGTTTTTCGGCCAAACGTGGAACAGGAGATTGCCGGCCTCGCCCGCCAGTCGCTCCAAGAAGCGATCGCACCGCTGTCCGAGATAGAATCCGCGCCGCAGCGAATCTGGCATCTGTTCTTGACCGGCCGCTTGCGTCGCGAGACGAGCCTCGCGATGGTCAAATTCCGTTCGGTCGTCGAGCCCCGCTTGCCGTACCTCGACAATGAACTCGTCGACTTGCTCCTCGCCACGCCCGTCGAACACAAACTGGGCGACGAAATCCAGAGCCACATCTTGCGGGCGCGTCGGCCGGGGTTCTTGAAGATCGTTAACGCGAACACGGGCGCACCGATGGGATCCGGCCGCCTCCATTCGTCGATCGCGTCGTTTCGCAAACGCGTGTTCGCCAAGCTCGGACTGCCCGGATATCAACCCTACGAGCGCTTGGGCCTGTGGCTGCGCCGCGAGGCAGCGCCGGTCGTTCGCGATATCCTGCTGGACGAGCAATGCCTGGCGCGGCCGCATTTTTCGCCCGACGGAATTCGCAGCGCCGTGGAAGCTCATCTCACTGGCCGCCGCAACCACACGTTTTTGTTGATGGCACTGATGGTCTTCGAGCTGGGCCAGCGGCGGTTTGCCGAGCTTGCGCGATCGACCGGCGACCGTTCGCCCATCGGAATGGCCAAATAGCGAAGCGCCGCCGATGACCACCGCTAACGTGATATATTCCCGAGATACCGCAACAGCCGATGTGGCGTCACCCAACCGCGGCGATGCAAGGCCGACGATATGCCAGGTCTTGCACTCGCTCAGTGTCGGCGGTGCGGAAGTGCTGGCGGTGCATATTTCCCGCGCGCTGTCGTCGAAGTTTCGCTTCGTCTATGCGTGTCTCGATGGCCTGGGAACGCTCGGCGAGGAACTACGCCACGAGGGCCATGAAGTCGAGGTGTTCGATCGCCGACCGGGCCTCGACCGCCGCTGTGCGAAGCGACTTGCCATCTGGTTTCAACGGCAGCAAGTGGCGGCCATCCACGCCCATCAATACACGCCGTTCTTCTACTGCCTGGCCAGCGGGATTCTCCGTCGTCGTCCGCCGATTCTGTTTACGGAACATGGCCGCTGGTTTCCCGACTATCCGCGCCGCAAACGAATGCTGTTCAACCGGCTGTTCCTGCGTTCGACCGACCGCGTCGTGGCGGTCGGCGAAAGCGTGAGACAGGCGCTCATTGCCAACGAAGGCATCGCCTCGCGGCGCGTCGAGGTCGTGTACAACGGCGTCGACTTGCAGCGATTCGATGGCGATGCTCACGTTCGCGACGACGTTCGCCGCGACGTTCGCCGCGAACTCGGTTTGTCCGAAAACGACTTCGCGGTGTTGCAAGTCGCGCGGCTCGACGCGCTCAAGGACCACCGCACGGCGATTCGAGCGCTGGCGGCCACGCTGCCGCATGCGCCCAACACGATGCTGCTCATCGCCGGCGAAGGCCCCGAGGAACAGACCATTCGCGCTGAAATCGCCCGCCTGGGCGTGGGCGAGCGCGTGCGCATGTTGGGCCTCCGCCGCGACGTGCCGCGACTGCTCGCCGCTGCCGACACGTTCTTGCTCACCAGCATCAGCGAAGGCATCCCCGTTACACTCATCGAGGCGATGGCTGCCCGCGTACCGATCGTCTCCACGCGCGTCGGCGGCGTCGCCGAGGTCGTAGTCGACGGCCAGACCGGCCGCCTCGCCGAGTCAGGCGATGCCGCGGCGCTGGCGACCGCGCTCGTCGATTTGGCCGCATCGCCAGAAACGCGCCAAGCAATGTCCGCAGCCGGACGCAGCCGCGCGGAATCCATGTTCACGCAATCGCAGATGACGGCGGCCTACGCGGCTCATTACCAGGAGCTTGCGCATGTCCCACGATAGCACAACTCCAGAGCCGCAACCAAGCAACGGCCAAAACGACCCAGCATCACTAATGGTCTTCGCCGACGACTGGGGCCGCCATCCAAGTAGCTGCCAGCATCTTGTGCGACAGATGCTCGGGTCGCGCCGAATTCTCTGGGTGAACACGATTGGCACGCGCACCGTCCGCGCCAACGGATTCACCGTGCGGCGAATCGCCGAGAAACTCAACGGCTGGCGGCATGGCCTCAAACGCCTTTCGGATTCCTTCTGGGTGTACGACGTGCCGATGCTGCCGGTTTCCAATTCACGCGTTGCCCAGGCGATCAACCGTCGCTGGGTGGCGAATCGATTGCGCAGCGTGATCGGCCGAATCGGTTTGGGCGAGCCGGTCGTGCTGTCGACGCTCCCCTACGTGCATTGGATGGTTGAAGCAATCCAGCGCAGGGGACTGGTCTACTATTGCACGGACGATTACAGTCACTGGCCGGACGCCGATCGCGAAGCGTTGGTGGAAGCCGACCGCGCGATGACGAAAAACGCCGACGTCGTGCTGGCCGTTTCGCAGGCGCTCGTCGATTCGCATTCGAATGCCCTCCGCTGCGAGTATTTTCCGCACGGCGTCGACGTCGAGCACTTTGCCAAAGCGCAGACCGCCGGCGACGACGCTCCATCCGACCTGAAAAAACTGCCCAAACCGAGAATCGGATTCTTCGGACTCGTGTACGAGAAACTCGACTTTCAGTTACTGTCGGCCGTGGCCGAGCACTATCCGGCGGCGAGCATCGCGATGATTGGCCCGGTCGACTATTGCGACGAGCGGTTCCGTCGTTTGCCGAACGTCAAGTTTTTCGGTCGCCAGCCGTATGCCGACTTGCCGCGATGGATCGCCGGCCTCGACGTCCTGCTGATGCCGTACGTCAAAGACGAAATGATCGTGCAGAGTTGCCCGCTCAAGCTGCGGGAGTGCCTGGCGTCTGGAAAACCGACCGTCAGCGTCGATGTTCCGGAAGTCCGCAAACTGATGCCGCACGTGTTCGTCGCCGAGAATGCGGCGGACTTTACGGAGCAAGTGGGACGGGCGTTGGCCGAAACTGCCGATTCGCCGGCGATCCGCCTGCGTCAGGCCGCGGTTCGCGAGAATGGCTGGGACGGGCGAGCACGCTTTCTCGATGACGTGATGTCGACCCTTGTCGCGACCGCGCGCGGATCGATGGAGCGCGTCGCGGGATGACGCGGAGGATACTTCATTTACGCACCGTAACCGGCCCCGGCGGAGGTCCAGAGAAAACGATTCTCAACAGTCCCCGGTACATCGGCGATGGCTACGAGATGCGATTGGGCTATCTGCGACCGCATGACGATCCGCAATACGACCTCCCCGACCGCGCGGCGGCGCTCGGAGTCACTTTGTTGGACTTCCCCGAGACTGGCGCGTTGGACTTCCGTGCGCTGAAGCGAATCTCAGCAGAAATCGGCGATTTTCGCCCGCATTTGATTCACGCCCACGACTACAAGACGAACCTGCTGTCGGTCGTGTTCGGCAAATGGCATCGTGTGCCGGTTGTTACGACCGTTCACGGTTACGTCACGCGCTCGGCGCGATTGAATCGCTACTACGCCATCGACCGCTTCTCATTGCGATGGATGAAGTACGTCATCGCCGTAAGTGAGGACATTCGCAGTCAAGTGCTCAAGTTCGGCGTTCGAGCCGATCGCTGCACCGTCGTGCCCAACGCGATCGACAGCGACACGTTCCAGCCGCGGAATAATAAATCGCTGGCGAAGCAGCAACTCGGAATATCCGAACACGGGCTGGTTGTCGGTGCCGTCGGTCGGTTGTCGGAGGAGAAGGGGTTCGATCTGCTCATTCGCGCGGTCGATCGCCTGCACCACGAGGGTCATCCAATCGAATTGATCATCGTGGGCGAAGGACCGGCTCGCGATCGGCTAGAGCGCGAAATATCGATGTGCATGCATCCCCAGCAGATTCGCTTGCTCGGCCACTGCGCCGACGTGATGTCGATCTACGACGCGATGGATGTCTTCGCGCTGAGCAGCCTTCGCGAAGGACTGCCAAATGTCCTACTCGAAGCGTTGGCGATGCAAATTCCCATTGTCGCCACGCGCATCGCCGGCATCCCCAACGTCGTCGACGACGGCCAGTCGGGGCTTCTCGTTCCGCCGGGCGACGAAGCCGCTCTGGCGGCGGCGATCCGCCGTCTGCTGGTCGATGAGCAACTTCGGGAGCGCGTCGCTGCTGCCGGGCGCAATTGCGCGGTAGAGCGATTCAGCTTTCGCAAGCGGATGGAAACAATTCGAGCTATATATGATCGAGTACTCGGCGAACCGCCAAAATGACGATTTTCCGCGTCAATGCAGTTTTCCTTTGGTCGGCCTCGTCACACTCGGAATAATTACGTCGGCAATGCGAACCTTGGCGATCTACCTGATTGATTAACAATCGCAGTCCGAGTTGCAGCGAAAAAAATGCAGCAAGCCGCTTCGCAAACCGCCGAACCTGGCACCGCACCCGGTGGGCTTCCAAATGTCGCCGTCTATCGAGGCCCGCGACTGAAAGACCGCCTCTCGGCCGCATCCGGCGATGACCGCTTGCGTTGGCTCCCGACTGTGGCGGCTGGCCTGAGCCACGAGCCGCTGCTCGTTGCCGCGGAAATCGGCGACGAAATCATCGCCACGCTGCCCCTCGTATTCGTGCGAACGCGGCTGTTCGGCCGCTTTCTCGTCAGCCTGCCGTTCGTCAATTCCGCTGGAGTGGCCGCAGCCGACGATTCGGTCGCGCGGTTGCTCGTCGACGAGGCCGTGCGTTTGGCCGACGAATTGGACGTCCGCTATTTGGAACTGCGGCACGAAGCACCGACGGCGATCGATCATCCAGCATTGACCGCAACGCGAACGAGCAAGGTCCACATGCGATTGCCGCTGCCGGCAACCTCCGACGAGTTGTGGGCAAGCTTCAAGCCGAAGGTTCGCAATCAAATTCGCAAAGGAACGACGTCGGAGCTTTCCGCCGTCTGGGGAACAGCGGAGTTGCTCGGCGAATTCTACGACGTGTTCAGCCGCAACATGCGCGACCTCGGAACGCCGGTGTTCGGGAAGCGGCTATTTCGCGAAATACTCGCACACTTCCCGTCGCAAGCGGAACTGTGCGTCGTACGGCTTGGCCAGCGTCCCGTCGCCGCGGCCTTGCTCGTGCATGGCCAGCGGTATACCGAAGTGCCCAGCGCCAGTTCGCTGCGCGAGTACAATAATCTCAACGCGAACATGTGGATGTACTGGGAGTTGCTGCAACGGGCAATCGCCCGCGGCGGCAAGGCGTTCGACTTCGGCCGCAGTACCGTCGACAGCAATACGTTCCGGTTTAAAAAACAATGGGGTGCGGCGCCCGAGGCGGCCGTGTGGCAATACTACGTCCGGCAGGGTCAAATCGACGACGTTCGCCCCGACAATCCGAAGTATCGCGCGATGATCGCCGCCTGGCGAAAACTGCCGGTGTGGCTCACGCGGCTGATCGGGCCGTCGATCGTGCGGGGGATTCCGTAGCCATGCAATCACTCGCCACTCATCAAGATTCCGCCGACGCCGCCGCGGTTCCTTCGCTCGTCGATTACCGCGCCTGGTTGATCGATTTGGACGGCACGTTGTACCATCCGCTGGGCGTGCGAGCGGCGATGGCAATGGAGCTGGCCGTTAGCGGTTGGCGCGACGCGCGGATCGTGCAAGCATTCCGCCGCGAGCACGAGCAGATGCGCCGCGCAGAGGTTCCCAATTCAACCGGCAGCGCTTTCGACCGGCAAATCCAAGGCACGGCGGAAAAACTTAAGCTCTCCGAAGAAGCCGTAACCCGCGTCGTGCAGCGCTGGATGGTCGATCGGCCCGGCAAATGGATCAAGATGTTCCGCCGCCGCGGCTTGATTTCGTCGATCGCACGCTTCCGCACCGCCGGCGGCCGCACCGCGCTGGTCAGCGACTATCCCGCGCAAAGAAAGCTCGCGTCGCTAGCGGCCGTCGATTTGTTCGAGGTGGTGATCGCCAACGGCGAAGGCGGCACGACGTTCCCCCTCAAGCCGGATCCTGCGGCCTATGTCGCAGCGGCCGACCGGCTCGCGGTTCCACCAGACCAGTGCATCGTGATCGGCGATCGCCACGACGCGGACGGCCTCGCGGCTCAATCCGCCGGCATGGCGTTTTGCCACGTCAAGAATATGGCGATTACGCCGCCGAAGTAGTCCGCACGCGGCGGCCCGAAATAAACGCACCGATGGTTATCAATTCTCTATCGATCGACGTCGAAGAACACTTCCAGGTGTCGGGATTCGAGGGCGTCATCGACCGCGACACCTGGGAATCCTTGCCGTCGCGCGTGGTGGACAACACGCGCCGCATTCTTCGCTTGCTCGACTATGCTTCCGAACGTGCTTCCGATGGTGCCGCCGTCAAGGCGACGTTCTTCATTCTAGGATGGATCGCCGACCGCCAGCCAGCCCTGGTCCGCGAAATCGCCGACGCCGGGCACGACATCGCCAGCCACGGCTACTGGCACCGGCTCGTTTATACGCAAACGCCGGACGACTTCCGCGACGACGTCGCCCGGTCTATTGACGCCATCGAGCGGGCCTGTGGACAGCGGCCGATCGGTTATCGCGCGCCGTCGTTTTCGATCACCGAGCAATCGCGTTGGGCATGGCCGATTCTCGCCGACCTCGACATGCAGTTCGACTCCAGCGTGTTTCCGACGAATCTGCACAATCGCTACGGCATGGGCGAGGCGAATACGAAGCCGCACGAAGTCGCCGAGAATCTGTGGGAAATACCGATGAGCGTCCTGCGCGTCGCCCGCTGGAATGTTCCCGTCGCCGGCGGAGGCTACTTCCGGCTCTATCCGTTTTGGATCACCCGGTCGGCAGTACGTCGCTTGAATGCGGCGGGAACGGCGGCCAACGTCTATCTTCATCCCTGGGAATTCGATCCCCAGCAGCCGCGGATCGCCGGCGTCGGCCGCAGGGCCACATTTCGACACTACGTCAACATTCACCGCACGCAGTCTCGTCTGCGACGCTTGTTGGCCGCGTTTCCATTCGGCACGATGCGCCAGGCGTATGCCGACGTGCTGTCGCCGGCCCTGCACGCCGCACCATCATGAACGGTGGCGGCCAGTCTCTTTCGCAGGCGTTTCCACAGCGCCGCCATTTTCTCGCGGCGACAATATGCTTCGCGCTCTTCGCCGCCTACGGATCGCTGGTGCCGTGGAACATTGCGCCGCTGTCGTTTGACGAGGCGGTGCTGCGATTCGAAGACATACCCTTGTTCGAGATTGGTATCCCATCGCGCACCGACTGGGTCGCGAACGTCCTGTTGTATGTCCCGATCGGCTTCTGCGCTATGGCGACCGTCGTCATCGACCGCCCGCGAGCGTGGCGAACTCTGGCCGGCGGCGTGGCGATCTGGATTGGCTGCATCGCGTTGAGCATCGCCATCGAATTCTCGCAGACGTGGCTCCCCTCGCGAGTTCCTTCGCAATACGACATCCAAGCCCAGACCGTCGGCGCCGCGCTGGGAATCGCGCTCGCCTGGATCGCCGCCGCGCCGATAGTTCGTTCGCTGCGAGCCGGCACGTCATCGCCCCGGCGAGCCACGCGGCTGACGTGGCTGCTCCAGCTTTACGTCGCCGGATTGCTTTTCTATCAACTGTTGCCGCTCGACGTCACGATTCACCCCCGCGAGATGTGGGAAAAGTACAAGGCCGGCCGCATCGAGATCGTGCCGTTTTCCGCGCAGCGTTTCGACGCGGAATTCTTCTTGGGCGTCGCGACGGACATCGCGCTCCACATTCCGCTGGGCGCATGGTGTGCCCTGGGGCCGCTGGCCCGTGGCGGCCGCAGAGGCGCATGGACGCGGGCCATCCTTTCCGCCGCGGCGATCGTCGCAATTTGCGAGGTTGCCCAAGTCTTCGTGTACTCTCGCTACGCTTCCACTTCGGACGTGTTGATCGCCACGATTGGAGCCGCAATCGGTGCGAGCATCGCCCTTGGCGCGACGAAACCCACTGAACCGACTCCCGATCGAACGGAGCCGGCAAGCAACCATTTATTCTGGACCAGCGTCGCCGTCCTCGCGCTGCTTTACATCGCGTTCCTGTTCGGCTGGTATTTGCGGCCGTTCGACGTGCTTTCCGATCCGCGCCGCATCGATCTGCGGCTCCGCAATTTCCTCTGCGTTCCGTTTTCCAAGCTGTACTGGGGAACCGAGTTCAACGCCGCGACTCAGTTTCTCGGCAAATTCATCGCCTTCGTTCCGCTGGGCGTCTTGGCCGCCGTGGCGATTCGCCGATGGACAACCGATTCTCGATCGCGCCGCATCGCGACCGCCTCGCTCCTCCTGCTCGCCGCGCTGCTGGGCTGCGCGATCGAACTGGCTCAAGCATTCTTCCCCCCGCACTTTCCCGACGTCACGGACGTGCTCTTTTACGCAACCGGAACGATGGCGGGCTATTTTGCCGGCCGCTACGTGCTCGACGGCGCAACGCACGAGACGGCGAGCAATTAGCCGCCCATTGCGCGATTCGAATTGCCGGCTTCACGACTTCAGGACGGCTCGACGACGTATCCAAACTCCTCGCCGAACGCAAACTCTTCGCACACCCGTCGCCCACTGTCAGCGATGAACCGCAGCAGTACCCGCTGTTCGCGCCGTGCGATCGACGTTCGTTTGGCCAGTCCCGTCGTGCTGCCGGTGACGATCCATCGCCGCGCCGGCGTTCTTGCCAGTACGTCGAGCAGTTCCTTGGCCTGTCGTGCGATCACCGGCACGAGTTTCAGCATCAGCGCCACGTCGAATTCGGCGTCGTCCGCCATTCCTAACTCGGCGAGCACCGGTCGCCAGCCACCGCTCAGATCGCTGCACACCGCCCGAAGCGCGGCATTTCCCGTCGCTGTCGCAAACGCCGCCGCAAACGCCGTCACAGCGTCGATCGATCGCCGATTCGCGTCGACCGCGGCATAAAGCCGAAGGTCCGGCAATTCCTGGAATGGAAACCGCAGCGGCTGCACTCCGCAGCCCACGTCGAGCAAGCTGGCGGCTTGCCCGACGCTCTGCGCCACGAAAGCGTTGAACGCCCGCTGTTCGGCCATTCGTTCGCGTGTGCTGGCGTGTCCCTCGACAAGCCGTTCGACGATGGCCGCCAGTTCATCGCGATCAAGTTCAGCGCCGCCCTCGCGCAATCGCGCGATCCATGCGTCGTACTCGCCGTCGTCCGTGCGATATCGCCGCAACGCGTGATAAACGTGCCGCTTGGCCTCCGCCGCCGCGCCTTTGTAAATGCGCGTCCGCCGAATATCGCCCGCCGATATAGCGCCCTCGACAACCGAACTCAGCCGCGAACCGGCCAGCGACGCACGCAGTAACTCTCGCGCGGCGGCTTCCTCGACGCGATACTGCTTGACCACCGCCGCAAGCAACTCCCCAAACAGCGGCGCAAAACGTGCGTCCTTCAGCCAACTCTCATCGGCCCGCCGCTCGCCTTCCGGCGAAGCCCCAGCCGCTTCGTCAGCCGCCATGAAGCGCCTCCCAAGTCGGCCGCAGCGCGCTTTCGGGGAACCACGCCGCGTGTCGCTCGACGATTTCGACCAGCATGGCGTCGAGTCGGCCCTCGGCCAGCGCCCTGCGCACGCCACGAATCGTCTCGCAAATCGTCCACAGATTATGCTCGGCCAATCGCCGCTCGTCGCCCAGCAAAGCATCCCAATCGCTACGGTCGCGGCAGACCCGACACGCGCAGCGATATTCTCCCGCCGCCAGCACGTCGACGCGATCGACCGCGCCATACGGCGTCATATACGCCCGTTTGCGCGCATAGTGGCCAAACGACGAGGAGTCGAAAATGTCCGCCCCCAACGCGACGAAGAACGGAATCTCGACCGGGTCGCCGGCGCCGTAAACGTGCATCGGGACGTCCGGCCCGATGATCGCGCGCGCGTCGCGGAGCACGTCGCCCACGAACTTCAAGTCGTGATTGCGATTGAAAAACGGCACCAGGCTGCCAATGGCCAGATACCGGACGTTCATCGCGGTCAACTCTTCCGTGCTGCGGCGGCGCAGATCGAGAAACCGCCCGCCTTGCTGCACGCCGGCCAGCGTCGAGTTTTCGACCAGCGGCAATGCCGCCCGAATTC
>JBBDYI010000281.1:0-12847 GCA_040901705.1 Pirellulales bacterium
CGAAGCAATGTCAAACGATTCTTTCGGCGAAAGGATTCGCCTCCTACAGTTCTGGGATAAGCACTTAGCGGGGGTGGTCGCTTTGTGGGATCGAACGGTGTAAAGTGAAAAGAGGAACAGGGAACGGGATTCGGCAATCGGGATTCAGGATTCAGCCCTGAATCCTGATCGCCAAATCGCGAAGCACGGGGCAACGTGTCCGAGTCGAGGTAAGGGGATCGTCATGCCGACCTTTCAATTCGAAGCGATGGACGCCGCTGGGCAGGAGATCAAGGACGTCATCGAAGCGCCGACCGAGGCAGAGGCGACGGCCACCATCAAACAGATGGGGTATTACGTCACCAAGATCGCCGTCAAGAAAGGCAAGGCCAAAAAATCGGCCGGTGCCGCCGGCAAGAAAAAAGGCAAGACCTTCGTCATCGGCGGCGTGCCGCATAAGGTGCTCACCGCGTTCACGCGGCAGTTGTCGATTCTTCAAGACGCCGGTCTGCCGATCTTGCGCAGTCTGAAGATTCTCGAAGGCCAGTGCAAGCCGGGCCGCATGAAGAACGCCCTGATCGACACCTGCGACGAAATCGAGGGCGGCTCGACGCTGTCCGAGGCGATGAACAAATCGCCCAAAGTGTTCGACCGGCTGTACGTGAACATGATCAAGGCCGGCGAGGCCGGCGGTGCGCTGGAAGTCATCTTGCGCCGCCTGGCCGAGTTCCAAGAGCGATCGCTGGCGCTGGCCAGGCAGGTCAAAGGCGCGCTGCTTTACCCGATCTTCGTGGTCATGTTCGCCGCGGCGATCCTGACGTTCATCATGATCTTCATCGTGCCGAAGTTCCAAGAGATCTTCTCGGAATTCGACGCCGATATGCCCGACGTCACGTTGATGCTGATGGCGTTCTCCGAGTACGTGGTCACGTATTGGTATTTGATTCCGCTGGTGCCCACTTCATTGTGGTTGTTCGTCAAGTTGATGCGCAAATTCCCGGCCGGACGATTGGGCTGGGACTTATTCATGCTCAAGGTGCCGATTTTCGGCGGGTTGGTCGAGAAGAACGCGCTGGCCCGCAGCACGCGAACGCTCGGCACGCTGGTCTCCTCCGGCGTACCGATCCTCGAAGCGCTCAACATCACGCGCGAGACGACCGGCAACGCCGTATTCGAGAACATCTACCAAAAGGTGAGCGACGCGATTCGCGACGGCGAGCCGATCGCCAAGCCGATGAAGCAGAACTCCAAGACCCATTTTTCGCCGTTCGCGGCGCTGTTCTTCTTCATCTTCATTCCCGTCGTCGGCGTCGTCATTTACCTGATGCGGGCCAACAAGCGGGTGATCGACGATCTGGTCGTGAACATGGTCGACGTCGGCGAGGAAACCGGCGAATTGGATACGATGCTCTACAAGGTGGCCGACAACTTCGACGAAGAAGTCAAGGTGCTCACCGAGAGCTTGACCAAACTGATGGAACCGCTGCTGATCATCCTGCTCGGCGGCGCCGTCGGTTTTATCGTGATCGCGTTGTTCATGCCGCTGGTCGGCTTGATTCAGAAACTGTCGAGTAGTTCGTAGAGCGGGAGTTCGGGATTCGCTAATCGGGATTCAGTAGGGTGGGCTGTGCCCACCGGATCTGGGCGATGACGCGGTGGGCACAGCCCACCCTACGCGCCGAACCGTCGCGGGTTGGATTCAAGGGGTGAGGCAAAGCACATTTCGGGACGCGCTGCTTGCGGGCCGCGGCCGACAAGAAAGGATTGGTAAACGATGGTACGGAACAAGAAGAGTCGACGCGATGGTTTTACGCTGGTCGAACTGCTGGTGGTGATCGTCATCATCGGCATTCTGGCGTCGTTGATCACGATGGCCGTGTTCGCCGCGCTGCGAAAGGCCAAGGAAGCCGCGATCTACCAGGAACTGTCAAAGGTCTACGCCGGATTCGAGACTTTCCGGGAGAGGTTCGGCTCGTTCCCCCCGGACGGCAACGGCGGCAACGAGAAAATGAAGAAGTTCGTCGTCAAGGCGTTTCGCAACGCCAAGCAGGGGACCGTGCCGCCGGGCGAAGTGTCCGAAGCGCAAAGCGGGCCGTCGCATGCAATCGTCTTCTGGCTCAGCGGGGTCAGCACCGACGAGAGGCGGCCGTTCAGCAAGGAGGGCGGCGGATTCGGAGGCAGCAGCTCGCAAAGCGAGTTGTACTATAAGTTTTTCGACTTTCCCTCGTCGCGGGTGAGCCAAGACGGCCAATTCTACGCGCCGGAATATGACATGGGCGTCGATCCGCCGTACCTGTACTTTTATTACGAAACCTACAACATGGCGGCGTATCGCGGACCGGACGGAATGAGCTTCAAGCCGTACGACCGCGGCCCGGCAAAGGCCAAGCAAGGCGGTGGCGGCGGCGGCAATAGCCGGGATTACTTTGCCCCAGACACGTGCCAACTCATTTCCGCCGGGCTGGACAAGAAACTCGGCACGGGCGGCACCGTGACGACCGACGCCGCCGTGGCCGCCGGTGGCAGCGAGTTCATCTCCGAGCAAGACGAGGACAACATCGCCGCCTTCCACACGCAGAAGATCGGCGACATCAAGGAATAGGCGTTAGGCTGTAGGTTAATGGCTAGGCCTACAGGGCTGCGATCGGGGGCTGTTATCGAACGGGGAACGTCGACTATGAACATGACCGAATCGAGCCTGTCGCGCTGCGCGGCGACGAGGCTGTTTCGTCGCGCGGGGCGTCGCGGTGGGCGGCGCGACGCGGGATTCACGCTGGTCGAGTTGCTGATCGTCGTGGTGATCGTGTCGTTGGTGGCCGGCATGATGCTGTTCGCGCTCTCCGGCGCGCGGAACAACGCGCTCGAACGCAAAACGAGGACGACGATCCAGCGGCTCAGCGAGGCGCTGCAAGCCCGCTGGAATACGTATGAAACGCGGCGCATCGTCTGGCAGGACGGCCAGGCGCCGTCCAGTGATCTGACGCCGATCGACGCGGCGCGGCGGCGGCTCAAGGGGCTGCGGGAATTGATGCGGATGGAATTGCCGCAGGCGTGGAGCGAAGTCGAAACGACGCCGACGTCCGGAATCGTGCAGCCGGCGGCGAATCGAGCTTACCAGCGGCGGGTCGCGGAGGCCCGCGGCAAAGACGGCAAGCCGGCCAAGCAGAGCGCCGACTACGGCACCTATGCCGGGGCCGAGTGCCTGTACATGATCCTCACCACGCGGATGGGCGAGGAAGAGAGCATCCGCGATTCGATCAAGGACAGCGAAATCGGCGACGTCGACGGCGACGGGCTGTTCGAGTTCCTCGACGGCTGGGGGAATCCGATCCTGTTCATCCGCTGGGCGCCGGCGTTCGAGTCGGAGTTACAGCCGGCCGAGGCGCGGACCAATCCGCGGCGGAAAGAATATCACGATCCATTCGATCCGTTGATGACGGACGATAGGTCGTTCGCGCTGTTTCCGCTCATTTATTCGGCCGGACGCGACAAGAAGTACGACATCCATCACCAGCGCGAAGGCGACATGAACAATCCTTACGCGCAGTCGAACATGGGCCAGCCGATGGACGAGAACTCCTTAGGCGAGGTGAAGGACGGCCAGGACAACTCGCGGGACAACATCCATAACCATATGGCGCTGTAGGTCAGGAGTCAGGGGAGAGGGCGCAGAGGACAGGGGTTAGTGGGCAGAGCGCAGCGGGCAGCGGTTTTGGGGGCGATCGGAGGTTTTTGATAATGGTTCAACGAAGGACAAGCAGAGCGTTTGCCGCCCGGCGGCCGGCTTCGCGTGGCATGCGCCGCCGTGGTTTCACTTTGATTGAAATCATGGTGGTGTTGGTGATCGTGATGTTGCTGGCCGGCATGATCCTCACGGCCGTGCGGCCGGCGCTCGAAGCGCGGCGGATGCGCGAGGCCGCCAGAACCGTGACCACGATGTTCTATCAGGCCAAGGCGCGGGCCGTGGAGACCGGCCGGCCTTTCGGCGTGATCATCGAGCGGTCCGAGAACAGCGACCCGCAAGCACCGACGGCGCGCACGCTGTACTTCGCCGAGTCGCCGCCGATTTACGCCGGCGACACCGTGAACGCGCGGGCGCAGATCAAGCCCGGCGGCAACTGCGAATTGACCGGCGCGAACACGTCGTTGATCGAAGAAGGCGACTTCATCCGATTCAATTTTCAGGATCCGATATACGAAATCATTTCTGTCGGCGGGGCGCAGCTTCAGTTCGCGTCGCGGTCGGTTCCGTTCTTGCCCAAGCCGAGCGGCGATGCGCCGATGAGCGTGCCGTTTCAAATCTTGCGCAAGCCGCGCAAGGCGATCGGCGTCCCGGTGCAACTGACGGGCAACGTCGTCGTCGACCTGTCCAAGTCCGGCGTCGGCGCCACGGGCGTCGATTTCAACGAACAGGGAAGCAAGCGGGTAGTCATCATGTTCTCGCCCAGCGGGCACGTCGATCGGATTTACAAAAACGAAAAATCGAGCGAAATCCCGCTCGGCCCGATTTACCTGTTGCTGGGGCGGGCCGAAAAAGCGGGCACCGGCGAGAATCTGGAAGATCGAATGAACTTGTGGGTGTCGATCGGGAATCTGTCGGGTCTGGTGACGTCGGCGCCAAACATCGTTACGGGGGGCGGGGGCGGGTCGATCAAAGAAGCCCGTGAAAAGGCACGAGATCAGCTCGGAATGGGAGGTCGATAATCATGCGAAAACTTACCAACCACGGCGGTCGCGGATTTTCGTCGCGGCTGCGTTTGCGGCGGCGGTCGCGCGGCATCAGCCTGCTCGAAATCCTGGTCGCGATCTTCATCCTGTCGATCGGACTGTTGGGCGTCGCGTCGCTGATTCCCGTCGGCAACAGCGAAGTGATCAAGGCCTCGATCGCCCATCGTTCGGCCGAGACCGGCCTACGGGCGTTTCGCGAGATGAAGCTGCGCGGATATTTGAATCCGCAAAACTGGCTGTCGGGCGGACAGGCCGTCGTCGATCCCGAAACCGGCGTGATGCGGCCCGACTTCAGCGGCAAAACGCTGGTCATCGACCCGCTGACGTCGCAAGTCGGCGGGCAGTCGATTCCCGTGGCCAACGTCAAGACGCTCACGCTGCGATCGGCGATGGCGACGGAAAATAACACATCGTCGCCGCCGATGCCTGCGCCGGTGGCGGAGCGTGTGTTCGTCGGTCAGGACAACTTGCTGTTCGAGCGGCCGCGCGAGCAGACGCGCGTGCCGATGCAATTCCGCGAAGGACAAAACGGTCCGCGGCGGCGAACCGACCCGCTGTATTCTTGGATGGCAATGCTCTCGCCGATGCAGGTGATGCCCAGCGGGACGCTGGCGCCGGAGTTCCGGCTCGACACCTACCTGATGTCGGTGATCGTGTTTTACCGCGACACGCCGGGCCAACGGCCGCGGACCGCCTTGACGATGACCGCCCAATCGCTCGGCGGCAACGAGTTTCGCCTGACGATGCCGCAAGGGGCCGACGAGGAAGCGAAGAAGTTTCTGCGGCCGCGGCGATGGATTCTGCTCACGGATAGCGATCGGCTGTTCCGTTGGTATCGCGTTGGCACCGTCGAAGGCTCGGTCGCCGAAGACCGCCCCGATCGCGTTGTTTCGCTGATGGGACCGGATTGGGACTCCAAGGCAACCCGAGATCCGACGGCAATCGTGTTCGAAAGCGTCGTGGCGGTCATCGAAAAGACGGTGCAGCTCGAGGGAACCACGATGTGGTCGCCGGGGGCCAGCCCGAACGCGGGTAAGAAATAGTAGGAACTGCCGCGGCGGCGAATCGCTCTAAATCGCACGAAACGAGTCAGATTGCATTTGGCGCGGTCCGTCCGGTAGAATGAGGGCGAGGACAAGTCGGTAGACGGATAAGACAATAGACGATCCATCGCTACGGCGAAAAATCGCAGATAAATTCCAAGTTCGAAGTGGGCCGGGGCAAAACGTCACGCTTCGAAGAGGAGAAGGTCATGTCGCTGGATTACGGTAATCGCCAGGGCTCGTCCTGGCACGACAGACGACGCGCACGCAAGGCACGGCGGAGCAACCGGCCGCGCCGACGCAACCGGCATAGCGCCGCGAGCGAGCGGCGCGGCGTCATTCTGTTGCTGATCATCAGCTTGCTGTCGCTGTTCTCGATGATCGCCATCACGTATGTCGTCTCGGCCGGCAGCCACAAGAAATCGTCCTACGCCATCACCAAGGGCGGCGGATACTACGGCACCGATCCCAAGGAAATCGCCGACCGCGCTCTCTATTACACGCTCGTCGGCACGACCAATCCTCGCTCACCGTTCGTGTTCCACGACATGCTCGGCGACATGTACGGCCATTTCGGCATCGGCGGCAAGCTCGCCGCGGTAGCGAAAAAAGCCAACGGCGAAATGCTGGAGATCACGCTTTCGGCGACGCCGAATATGCCGTTCGGCCGCGCCAATATGGAAGAGATGGGCTACCTGGCCGGCTCGGTCATCACCTTGCTCGACGGCGAGGGGATCGGTCTGTCGACGCACATCATTTGGCAAAGCTTGGAAACGCCGACGATCATTCGCGTCCGGCCCTGGATCGCCGACGAACCGCGCAAGATCATGCCCGCGCCGGGCGACCGGTTCTGGATCAACGGACAGCCGTTTTCCGGCATGGGCTTTGGCTACAACAAGTCGACGCATCGCCTCGACGCCGAGGGCGAGGCTGGTCCGATTCGCGAATCGGTCAACTTCGGCGAAGTCCTCGGCAAGAACGTCAACAGTTTCCGAGATTGGGTGGATAAGGCCGATAAAGAGTTGCTATTCGGTGGAGCGAACGAGGAATACGACGCGCCCGACATCGACAACATGTTCATGGCCTTCGTGCCCGGCAACCCGTCGCAGCGGGTGATTCCGTCGTTCCATCGTCCGGCACTGGTCCGCAAGGCCGGTGCGTCGAAGAAAACGATGCTTCGCCCGCTGAAGGAGGATAATCCAAACTTCACCGGCTCGAATCCGAATTTCGATCCGGTCGAAGGCGAGTGGGACGTCGACAACGACCGCGACGGTCGACAGGACAGCATCTGGCTCGATCCGGGTTGGCCCGCGCAAGTGGCGGCCAATGGCCAGACGTACAAACATCTGGTGGCGATCATGGTCCGCCCGCTCGACGGCGGCATCGACATCAACGCCGTCGGAAACATGGCCCACGCGGCGCAACAAGGGGCCGAAGCCCCCAAGGGCGGCTACGGTCTGGCCACCGGCGCGGCCGAACTCGATCCGACGGTGCTGTCCGCCACGCCGAATTGGTTCCGCAAGATTCTCGGCCAACCGAGCGGCAATTCCGGCAACGTGAACCCAAATGACATCGGCCGCTACGGCGCAGACGGTCAGCCGGGCACGAAGCAGGACCAGGACCGTTTGCGAAAGTCGCGGCAGTTGAACTACCCGGAAAACTGGGAATGGCAGCCGGTCAATCCGATGGCCCGCGACTTCGGATCGCCACCGCCGCTGTTGTGGAGCACGCGGCCGCTGGAGATCGATCCGAACACGGGCCAGGTGAACTGGAGCAAACCACCGCCGACAAGCGCGGACGGCGCGAAGGTTTCGCCGTATGAGTTGGATCTCTCGCGCAACGCCCCCCGCGGCCCGCTTACCCAGGCCCGCGACGCTCCGTTCACCTACGCCGAGTACGAGCGGTGCATTCGCCGCAACGACGGCGACGTGACCGGTCTGCCGGAGCGGTTGTGGAACCTGCTGCCCGACGAGTTGAAGAACTATCCGTACCGGATTTCGCCGGGCAATTTCGACGTGCCGGGACCGAATGTGCAGGTCCGCCGCACGGTTCGCGAGATGACGCTCAATCAATCGCCGGTCAGCGGCGAAGCGGCCCGTGTGGCGAAGAGCTACGTCGACATTCTCCGCGCCCGCATCAAGAAGGCTGGCGGCGAAGAGTCGATGCTGCTCGAGGCCTACGTGCCGGCGGAAATGCGCGCCGGGCTGCGCATGGACTTGAACCGCCCGTTCGGCAACGGTCTGGACGACAACCGCAACGGCATCATCGACGAAGGCGGAACCGTTCTTACGCACAAAGGCGAGGGCGAACAGGGCGAACCGGTGCAAGGCTTCGCCGACTCGAACCTGCTCAACGACGATCCGTTGGAGCGCGATAAGAACGAGGTCCGCGACGTTTACATCCGCAACCTGTTCGTGCTGACGCTCGCCGTGGCGACACCAGGCGACGATACCTACGACTGGCAGGGCGCCGCGCACCGCACGTTTTGCAAGGAAGTCGCCCAGTGGTGCGTGAACGTTTGCGACATGCGCGACCGCGATTTCATCATGACGCGTTTCACCTACGACATCAATCCGTTCGACGGCGACGGCTGGGCGCCGCCGGCCCCGGGACAGCCGCAGTGGAACACGCAAACCGTGTTCGGCGTCGAACGGCCCGAGTTGATCATCACCGAAGCGCTCGTCGGCCACGACGCGCGGTTCAGCGAAGACGCCGGCAAGCGCGTCCAGCGCAAGAAGCCGCAAGGCTGGATTTACGTCGAACTTTACAATCCGTGGACGGACAAAGAAGCCTTTTCAGGCGAGTTGTATCAGCATAGCCGTTCGACGCAGTTGAGCACCGGCGTGGTCCTCGATCAGCTTTCGCCGCCGTTGGTTCAGGGCAGCGCGGCTAGCGCCAAGCCGGTATGGCGGATGTTGTTCCACCGGAGGGATTTCATCGACGTCGACGACTTGCCGACGTCGCGGATCGAATCGTCGGAAGGTTATTTTGCCCGCACGGTTTACTTCGACGACAAGCCGGTGACGCTGCCCGGCGACGGGACGCGTAATCAGTGGGACTATTTTCGCCGCACGGTGCAGCCGATTGCGCCGATTCGGCCCGGCCAGTTCGCGGTGGTCGGTTCGCGGCGCGTGCAGAACATGGGCCAGAATCGCTTTATCAAGTTGACGCCGTCGCCCGATCCGACGAGCAGCGTCGTCGACTTCTTTGGCCAGAAGGCCGGGAACGATCCGTTGTCGAAGCTGCCTCCGGTGGCGATCATCTGCGACGGGCAGCGACTGCCCGGCGGCGGCGACAATTCCCAGGACCAGCGAGCGGCCAGCGTCACGGAGCCGGGCGCGTCCTACGACGACTATTTCTTGTCCGGCAACGGTATGCCGCGGCAAAGCGGTTATCCGGACAGAATTATCGAACCGGGCAACATGACGCCACATGCCTTTTTGAAGGGCTTGGGCGACGAGGACAGCGGCGCGTATTCGCCGCAGTTCGATCGGCCGTTGGACACGTGGAGGACGGACGAATCGCCCGCCAAGCTGACGACGCCCGGTCTCACGCTCGGTTATCGCATGGTGTACCTCCAGCGGTTGGCCGACCCGTCGAAGCCGTTCCATCTGAGCGAAAACCCGTTCCGCACGATCGACGGCATGTGGGCCGATCTGACGGTCTATAACAGCGAAGCCGAAGGCGATAACCTGCAGTTCGTTTCCCGCGAACGCGGCGTGACGGCGAAAGCCGACGGCCAGGAAAGCATGCTGTGGAAGCAGGAACCCAAGGGTGGTCAGGCGCCGGGCGGCGTCATGCAGCAATCGTTCGGCCGTCGCAACAAGTCGCTCGGCGGCGAGGGCGGTGAAACGGCGACCCCCTATCCGTGGTTGACGTTCCTCAATCGGCCGTTCGCCAACCCGATGGAACTGCTGCTCGTTCCCCGCGGTTCGTCGATCGACTTGCTGCGGCAATACGACGTCCCAATCGGCAATCGCCAGAACCTCGGCGACGTCTATTCGCGGCCGAGCAGCCAGTGGCACTTTCCGCACCTCCGCAATTTCTTTTACAACACCCAGGACGGAACGTCGCTGCTCGGTCCGCAAGACTGGGCGCTGCTGTTCGAGTTCGTCGGCGTTCCTTCGCCGTGGGTCGGCACGGAAGTGGCGGGCACCGCGCAGAACTACACGGAAATCAAGCAGATGCGGCCGCCGTTCTTCAACAAAGTCAACAGCTATCGCGAACCCGGCCGCACCAACCTGAACGCCGTTTCAGAAGCGCCTCCGGTGGCCGTGCTCACGAGCCAACCCGACCAGACGCAATACGAGCGGACGTTTACGAACCTCAACAGCGCCCGCGGCAGCACGATGACGGGCGGGTTCGAGCGTCCGTTCCGTTCCTACGGCGGCGCCGACCTGGTTTCGGCGGAAACGGCGGGCGAGGCCATCAAGCCGATCGACGTGACGATCTTTCGTCGCGAGTCGCGCGGTTCCAGCACGCCGCTGTTCGCCTACAGTGCGACTGGCGGGGGCGGAGCGGCCGACGCCAATCCCTATCCGAAACGCAATCCGTACTTCTACTATCAAAGCCTGATGCGGATGGCGGCGACCACCACGACGCGGTCGAACGTGTACGCCATCTGGATAACCGTGGGTCGATTCGAGGCCGAACCGACGCCGCCGACGGAATCGCATCCGGACGGCTACCGTCTCGGTGCGGAAATCGGCTGGGACACCGGGGCCATCGAAAGGCACCGAGCGTTTTACATGGTCGACCGGACAGTCCCGGTAGCATGTCAGCCGGGCCAGATCAACAATATCCAACGCGCGGTGATGGTCAGTCGATTGGTCGACTGACATCGGCGGCGGATGGACGAATCGATGGCTTTTCGCGGCCACGCGAGGGACTCCCTTGCGCGGCCGCGTTGCTTCGTATTGGCCGGCTCGTTTCGGCCGGCCCGATTTGGCGGGCTCATTTCGGCGGGGGCGACAATCGCGCTTGCGGATTGCCTGCCGTGGTTGCGAAACACCGGACGTTCCGCTATTTTGGGTAACGTAGGGCATAGGCGGTTCGAGTCGCGCGCTTCGTTTCGGTAGTTCGACCGGCCCGCCGCGCTCGGATTTTGGCAACAGTATCGACAAATTTCGAACTTCGGAGTCGCATTTGTGGGAGTAAAGAAAACGGGCAAGGGGCGGCGAAAGCTGGGGCAGAAGAAGCGTCGTATGCGGGCGAAGATTCGCCACCGCAAACGGTAGCCGCCCGCCTATTCGCGCCGGCCGAGGCGGTCGGCGAGGTTTCCTGGACGTGGTTGGGCATTGCGGGTTCGTTCGGCGGTGATTCTGTTGTCGACCGCCGCGCACCCTGGCCCCTCTTGGCGGGAATCGTCGACGAAAATGCAGCGCGTAGATTTGCGACGCTAAGCTAGCTCTGCGCGCCGCCGCTGCGGCACGCCGAGACGATGAACTTCCCGATCGAACCCGATCGCCTCCGGCGTGGCACGTTCGCCGCGCAAGCGATAAGATGCAGCGCGTTCGGCGTTCGCTCGCACGGCCGGACCGCGCGGCGCGGCGTTCCGGTCCGACGGCAATTGCAAGCCACCGGCCCATCTGACTTCTCTCTCCTTCATACCACCGAACGCGATGCGACAGGCCGGCACGATCGACAACGAGGCCGACGCCCAGCGGTTGGCCGAATACCTGCTGACCATCGGCATCGCGGCCCGCGTCCTCCGCGAAAGCGACGGCTGGAGCGTGTGGGTTCGCGACGAGGCCCAGGTCGAGCGGGCGAAGGCGGAACTCGCGGCGTTCTCGGCCAACCGTGGCGATCCAAAATACGCGGCCGCCGCGCCCCTGGCCCGTTCGATCCAAAAAGTGGAAAGCGCCCGCGAAGCACAAACGCGGCGCAACGTGGTCGACATGCGGGTCCACTGGCGCAAGCCGGCGATCGGCCGCACGCCGGTCGCGATGCTGCTGATTTTCGCCAGCATCGCCGTCACGCTGCTTACCAGTTTCGGCGGCGCCCAGGCCCGCGACGATGCGCGGCGGGCGGCGCTGCTGGGCAGAATCTGGATCGCCGAACCGCCGCTCGTCGGCGAAGCGACGCTCGAAGCCGTCGCCCACGGCGAACTCTGGCGGCTGGTGACGCCGATTTTGCTGCACCTCAGCCCGATGCATCTGTTGTTCAACATGATGTGGCTGTACCACCTCGGCATGGTGGTCGAGGCGATCGAAGGCTCGTGGCGATTCGCTCTGCTCGTGCTGGTCGTCGCGGTGTCGTCGAACCTGGCGCAGTTCTATTGTCCGCATCCGGAGGCTCTCTTGACGGCGCAATCGAACCGGATCGCGATCGCGCTGACGCCCAGTCCCTGGTTCGGCGGCATGTCGGGCGTCGTGTACGGCCTGTTCGGGTACGTGTGGATCCGCGCGCGGCGCGATCCGTTGTCGCGGTACTTCATGGACGACCAGACGGTGCTATTGATGATCGTTTGGTTCTTCGTGTGTCTGTTCGGTTTCGTCGGTCCGGTGGCGAACACGGCCCACGGCGTCGGCCTGCTCGTCGGCATGGCGGTCGGCTACGGCGTGGCGAAGTTGAAAATGTATCGGCTGCGGCACTGATTGGTCCGTTTGGTCCGCGGCGACGCAATGGCCCCGATTTGGCCGGCGGCGCCGTAAAGCGGCGGGGGCATTCGGGGGTGTTCTCGCGCTGGAAAGGTGGGAAAATTCCCTTAATCTGGCCTTTGCAGTCTGGCGACTACAAGTAGAATGAAGTGTTCGTCGGCGTTTCACGCGAAACGGTCGAGAATCGAGGGGGCAGCGTTTGGATCGGCGCGACGGCGGCGGATGCCTTCGGCGGGGGTTGCCCGGCCGCTGGTTTTTGCTGTGCGTTTCCCACCTCAACGTCGATCGGGGCTGAGGTAGACCGTGCTCGGCTGGCGTCGTGTCTGGCCACGCCGGTGGTAAAATCGATTTTCGGCGTCGGCACGGTGGTTTGCTCCGCACCGGCGGCAGCCCATCGGACCGAGATGCCGATGACGCCGCACGAAAACGAGTACGAACGCGACCGTCGGGCAAGATCGTCGGGCAAGATCGTCGGGCAAGATCGTCGGGCAAGATCGT
>JBBDYI010000281.1:12947-16534 GCA_040901705.1 Pirellulales bacterium
TCGGGCAAGATCGTCGGGCAAGATCGTCGGGCAAGATCGTCGGGCAAGATCGTCGCGCAGGATCGCCGCGCTAGATAGTGGCGCAAGACAAACGATCGGGCCGGAGGATTCGGCGTATCCGTTTGGCGGCGACTCGCGTTAAGATAATTAGGTGAACATCGTCAGGCGGCCGGTGTATGGCCGCCGCTTTACTAGGCGTTTCCCCGCTGCCGCAACGAGCGGCAGGCAAATTGACCTTCGGTCGAGGCCCGTATCATGGACCTGGCGAACATTCGCAACATCGGTATCTCCGCCCACATCGACTCCGGCAAGACGACGCTTAGCGAGCGAATCTTGTTCTACGCGGGAAAGATCCACCGCATGAACGAAGTGAAAGGGGATGGAGCCGGGGCGACGATGGACCATATGGACCTGGAGCGCGAGCGGGGCATCACGATCACCAGCGCCGCCACGACCGTCGAATGGCAGGGCCGCCAGATCAACCTGATCGACACGCCCGGCCACGTCGACTTCACCGTCGAAGTCGAACGCAGCCTCCGCGTGCTCGACGGCGCGATCCTCGTCCTCTGCGCCGTCGGCGGCGTGCAGTCGCAGTCGATCACCGTCGATCGCCAGATGAAACGCTACCACACGCCGCGGCTGGCGTTCATCAACAAGATGGATCGCACCGGCGCAAACCACCGCCGCGTCGTGCAGCAACTCAAGGAGAAGCTGAACATCACCGGCGTGTTGATGCAACTTCCGATGGGCACGGGCGAGAAGTTCGCCGGCATCATCGATCTGGTGAAGATGAAATCGCTGCACTTCGACGGCGACAACGGCGAGACCGTCCGCGAGGAAGAAATCCCGGCCGAATACGCCGAAGAAGCCGCCACCGAGCGGCAGCACATGCTCGAATCGCTGTCGATGTACAGCGACGAACTGATGGAGTTGCTGCTGGCCGAGCAGGACGTGCCCGAGACGCTGATCCACGACGTGCTACGCCGCGCCGTGCAATCGCTCGAAGTCACTCCGGTTTACATTGGCACGGCGTATCGCAACAAAGGCGTGCAGTCGTTGCTCGACGCCGTCGTCCGCTATCTCCCGTCGCCGCTGGATCGCGAGATTTCGGCCAACGCCTTCGACGACGCCACGCAAAAGATTCCGCTGGCCGCCGATCCGGCCGCGCCGTTCGTCGGCATGGCCTTCAAGATCGTCGAAGACCCCTACGGTCAACTTACGTTCATGCGGCTGTTCCAGGGCACGGTACAGAAGGGCCAAATGTACTACAACCAGCGGACCGGCAAGAAAGATCGCTTCAGCCGCATCGTTCGTATGCACGCCGACAAACGCGAGGAAATGGACACGGCTTCGGCCGGAGATATCGTCGCCATCATGGGCATCGATTGCGCCAGCGGCGATACCTTTGCCGCCGCGCCCAAAACGTGCTCGCTGGAACGGATGTTCGTGCCCGAACCGGTCATCAAGATGGCGATCACGCCGTCGTCGCGCGGCGACAGCGACAAGCTATCGAAAGCCTTGCTGCGGTTTCGCAAGGAAGACCCCACGTTCCACGTCGCCACGGACGAAGAAACCAATGAAATCGTCATCTCCGGCATGGGCGAACTGCATCTGGAGATTTACGTCGAACGCATCCGCCGCGAGTACAACGTCGAGTGCACCATCGGCGCGCCGAAGGTCAGCTATCGCGAAGCGCCGTCGCAGCCGGCTGAGTTCAACTACAAACACAAGAAACAATCCGGCGGCTCCGGCCAATACGCCCACATCGTCGGCACGATGGAGCCGCTCCCCGACGACGCCGAAGAAGTGTTCGTGTTCGAGGAAAAGGTCGTCGGCGGGCGGATTCCGAAGGAATACATCCCGTCGGTCGAAAAGGGCTTCCGCAACGCGCTGGCGAAGGGACCGCTGGCCGAGTTTCCGATCGTCGGCGTCAAGGCGATCCTCAAGGACGGCTCGTATCACGAAGTCGATAGCTCGGACATGGCGTTTCAAATCTGCGGCTGGGGCTGTTTCCGCGAAACGTTCTTGCAGATGAAGCCCATGCTGCTCGAACCGGTGATGAAAGTCGAGATCGAAGCCCCCTGCGATTTCCAGGGACCGATCGTCGGCGATCTGATCAGCCGCCGCGGCATAATCGCGTCGACCGAGATCATCGACAACGTGGTGACGATCCTCGGCGAAGTCCCCCTGGCCGAAACGTTCGGCTACTCGACCGACCTCCGCAGTCTCACCCAAGGCCAAGGCACGTTCACGATGGAGCCATCGGCCTATCGCCGCGTGCCCAACAGCATCCAGCAAGACATTCTGGCCGAGAAAAAGAAGGGCCAGAAGGGACAGCTTGTCGGGGCGAAATAACTGCCGATCCCAGCGCCAGCGAACGCTCGGCCGCGGATCGTAGGTTGCGGATCGTTAGTTGCGGATCGTTGCGTGCGGATCAGGCACCGCTCTCGATGCGTCGACGGCTGGGCCGCGCGCCGTGTTTCGCAACAATTGCCAACAGAAGTCCGCGCCGCAGCAGGCGGCAGTTCGGCTCTGGCGGAATGTTCGGCAATTGGGATAATCGCTAGCATGCTCTCCGCGATCCTCGTCCCGCTGCTCGCCGACATCCACCCGCTGGCCACGATCAACGCCCTGCTCAACGGCTCGGCCACGGTGCTGCTCGTGGTCGGCTTCGTGCTCATTAAGCGCCGCCGCGAGCAGGCTCATCGCCGGGTGATGCTATCCGCGTTTGGCGTCTCTGTGGCATTCTTGATTTGCTATCTCGCTTATCACGTTTGGCCCGTCGGGGCCAAGGCGACGCCCTTCGCCGGCGAAGGATTCGCGAAAACCGCCTATTACACAATGCTCGTTTCGCACATCCTGCTGGCCGCCGCGGTGCCTGTGCTGGCGATTCGCACGATCTATTTGGGCCTCCACGACCGCCGGGCGGCCCATCGCCGCTGGGCAAAATGGACGTTTCCGATCTGGCTCTACGTATCCGTCACAGGCGTCTTGATTTACCTGGTGCTATATCATCTCTACCCCGCGCCGGCGTAACGTCGTATACTGCCTGTAGCTGGGCGAAACGGACGAAAACATCGAAAGACAGCGAATCCCGCCGATGTCGAACCGATCTCAATCGAGGCCCGATTCTCGCCGTTGCGTCGCCGCGTTGGCCGCGCTGGCGTTGGTGCTCGCACTCGGCGGCATTGCTCAGGCTTGCCCCACGTGCGGCTCGGGCATGGCCGATGGTAGCGAGGCCGGCCAAAAGATGCTCAACGGCTGGTTTTGGAGCATCGTGTTCATGATGTCGATGCCGTTCGCCATCGTGGCGTCGCTGGGCGGATACATGTACTGGATCGTCCGCAAGTCGCGGCAAGCCCTGTCCGCCGCCACGCCCGCCGCCACGCCCGTCACCTCGCGAGATCGAGCACCTGCGACTGCGGCCCGACCGGGTTCCGCGAACGTCGCGCCGTCGGGCACGAACTAGAAATCGGCACCGGCTTGATTCTCCAGCCGAATTTCCAACGTCTGGAAACATCGCCGCGTACGATACGCTTCACGTAGGGTGGGTCGAACGGAGCTGTCATTTATACACAACTTTCCGC
>JBBDYI010000282.1:0-16517 GCA_040901705.1 Pirellulales bacterium
GTCCGCCAGACGACGTGCGTGTCGGTGACGTTGCCGTGGCCGTCGGGCCGGATGGCCAGGATGTGGTGTTCCGGAAAGCCGGCGGTGAGGAACAGCAGCTTGCCGTCGTAGACCATCGAGGCCACGAACTGCTCGGTCGGGCCGTCGATGATCCAGTGCCGCTTGCCCGTGTCGGGATCGTAGCTGGCGACGCACTTGCTGCCGGAAAGGATCATCTGCGTGCGGCCGTCGATCTCGCGAACGATCGGCGTGACGTAGCTGCGGGTTTTGTTTTCGCGGTCGATCTTCCAGACGGTCCCGCCGTCCGCGCGGCGCAGGGCCACGATGTAGGCGTCGCCGTCGTGATCGCCATTCAGGATCACCGTGTCCTTGTACAGCACGGGACAGCTACAGTAGCCGTGGCGGCTGGAAAAGCGGCCGGGCCGGACGAGCCATTTTGGGTTGCCGTCGTGGTCGAAGGCCGCGACGACCATTTGGCCCGGCGTGGCGTCGCTCTTGCCTTGGCCGGAATCCTCGGGTTCGAGGAACGTGACGTACACGCACTCGGCGTCGGCCGCCGGTGTGCTCGACGCGAAGCTGTTCAGGCCGTGCTTGAATTCCAGCGGGGCATCCACCACGTCGCGCTGCCACAGCGGCTTGCCGGTGGCGCGGTCGTAACACAGCAGGATGCGGCGATTCTCCGCTTCGACGCAAGCCGTAAGAAATATGCGGTCGCCGAACACGATCGGCGAGGAATGGCCGTAGCCGATCGTGGCTGCCTTCCAGGCGATGTTCGCCGATTTGCCGGCATCCGAGTCGGCGTTCGTGTCGCTTGCGTCGCCGACAGTCCAGCGGACGGGAACGTTCGTCTCGCTGCTCGTGCCATCCCCACGCGGCCCCCGCCAACCGGGCCAATCTTCGGCCGCCGCCGACTTGCTCAGCACAGCGACGGCAAGGGCGAACAAGACGAGGCCGCCGCGGCGGGACGCGCGCGGGCGGCAGGCGGCCGAGGGTGAAATCGGGAGGATGCGGCGCATGTGGCGAGTTTCGTGGCGGGATGGGATGGCAGGACGGAAGTTCGTTTGTGTCCTCATGTTAAATGACGACGCGGCCGGCGTCGAGGAACGCAGGAACACGCCGTCAAAACGGTTGGCGGGCCACCGTGGCTGGGACGCGATTCCACGCTACGAAGGGAAACCGCACGGTCGAGCGGCCTGAATTACACCAACGCCAAGGGCAATGGAACGAACGTACTCATCACTCATCACTCGTAGTGCGTTGTGAAGATAGGCAAGGACACGAACGGCGTACGGACTCCAGCGAAGCGATGGTCAAAATCACCGGCATCGCCATTGCGCTCCGAAAGCTACACCCGCCAGCACAGCAAGCAGCATTTCGCAACCGGCCCGCCGAGTGCTAGCTGCGATTTTACCGAGTAAACTTTCCAGGTAGCCTCTAAAAACCCAGTCCGCACATTTCGACAGCCGCCAACCCCCCAACCAGAATGAGCGTATCGTGGCGCACGAGCAACTTTGGGCACCTTGGCGGCTCGGCTACATCGTCGGAACCGACCGCCCGGCCGAAAAACCTGACGAGAAGTTCGCGTGGATCGACGCCGCGGACCGCACGTGCTTTCTCTGCCGCGCGATCGCCGATACGGCCGACCGCGAGAATCTGCTCGTCGCCCGCGGCGGCGCGACGATGACGATTCTCAACCGCTACCCGTACAACAACGGGCATTTGCTGGTCGCTCCACAGCGGCACGTCGGCCAATTGGGCGAATTGAACGACGCGGAACACCTCGAAATGCAGCGCGATCTGGCGCGATTCGTCGCGATCCTCAAGCGACACATGAACGCCGAAGGATTCAACGTCGGCTTGAACCTTGGCCGCGTGGCCGGCGCTGGGCTGCCGGGGCATTTGCACTGGCACATCGTACCGCGGTGGAACGGCGATACGAACTTCATGTCGTCGGTCGACGCCGTGCGCGTGATTCCGCAGGCACTCGACGAGCTTTGGCAAATGTTGCGCGCGGCGCTCGACGATAGGACGCTCGGCGATACGCAGCCTGACGAGGCGTAGCGACTCGTTCCTGCCGAACTCGCGGTGGAGCTATTCCGAGTAGATCGCCACGTGCCGCTTGCCGTCCTTGGTTACGTATCCGCGAGACATGCCGTTCGTGTTGAACGGAGCGGCGTGGTTGCCTTTGGCGTCGAGCGCGATGACGCCTGCCTCGCCGCCGGCTTCCTTGATTTTCCGATTGACGACTTCGTTGGCGGCGTCGGCGACCGATAGGCCCTTGTATTCCATCAGCGCGGCGATGTCGTAGGCGGCGATGGCGCGGATGAAGTATTCGCCCTGGCCGGTGCCACTCACGGCGCACGATTTATTGTCGGCAAAGTTGCCGGCACCGACGATTGGCGAGTCGCCGACGCGGCCGTGCCGCTTCATCGTCAGTCCGCCCGTCGACGTGGCCGCGGCGAGATTCCCGTGGCGATCGAGCGCCACCGCGCCGACGGTGCCGCACCGCGCCTCGGAACTGTGGCCTTGCGATGCCAGGTTGCCCGCCCTTTCGCCGCCGATCGCGCCAGACTTTTTCTCTTCCGCATCCCGCTCCTTTTTCAGTTCTTCCTGCAACAGCTTCCACCGCCGTTCGGTCCAAAAATATTTCGGATCGACGATCTCGCAACCGGCTTGCTTGGCGAACGCTTCGGCCCCTTCGCCGACCATCAGCACGTGGCCGGACTTTTCCATCACCGCGCGGGCCGCGGAAATCGGGTTCTTGATCGTGGTCACGTCTCCGACCGCGCCGGCCGCGCGGGTGCGGCCGTCCATGATCGAGGCGTCCATTTCGTTCGTCCCTTCGCGGGTGAACGCGGCACCCTTGCCGGCGTTGAACAGCGGCGAATCCTCCAGCACGCGAATCGCCGCTTCGACCGCGTCGACACTCGTGCCGTCGGGCGATTTGAGCACGGCTTCGCCGGCCGAGAGCGCGGCGTCGAGCGCTGCGCGTATTTTCTTTTCACGCTCGGGGGATAGCTTATCCCGCGGCGTCACGCCCGCGCCGCCATGAACCGCCAACACCACGTCGCCGACCGAATCGGCGGCGGCCGCCGACCGCACCAGCGATTCCGTTGTTGCCGACACCGTCATTGCCAGCGCTCCCATAATCGCAATCCACTTCATGACGCGAATCTCCCCGTGGTCTCGTAGGGTGCTCTGCGAGCACCTCGCATCGTCGCCGGAAGCATCGTCGCCGGTGTTGTTCGTCGCCGGTGTTGTTCGTCGCATCCCGGTGCTCGCCGCGCCTGCCCCTACCGTCGATCGAAGGTGCTCGCAGAGCACCCTACACGATTTCGCAACCGCCGCATCGATTTCAGCGCGCGGGGTCATTCTTGACCGCACGTGCGGGACCAGTCAAGGGAGCGAAGACGATTTGCCGCCGGAAATGACAGCGCGATCTGTTTGGGATATCATGATATCTTCAACGGGTGGCGTTCCTTCGACCCGACGATTCTTCAACCACGAGCCGTTCACCGCATGACCACGCAGCTTGCCAAACGTCGACGCATCAGAATCGGCCGTCCCTCGCTCGACGGTTCCTTGAAAATCGAACCGAACATCACTCGGGCGAACTCTCTGGTCGTGGAGATGATGGCGATCCCCGGCACGAGCGGCGACGAAGCGGCGATCGCGGCGTACATCGTCGATCGGCTCCGCGAGGCCGGGCTCGAAGAAGGTGCGATTCGCTTCGACAAGGCGCACCAGCGCTCGCCCCACGGCGGTTCGACGGGCAATTTGTTCGTCAAGATTCCCGGCAACGTCGCCGGCCCGCGCCGGTTGATATCCGCACATCTCGATACGGTGCCAATTTGCGTCGGCTGTCGGCCAACGCGTAAGGGGGACATCGTCACGTCGTCCGACTCCAGCACCGGCTTGGGCGGAGACAATCGCGCCGGTGCGGCCGTGCTGCTCGTCGCGGCGATCGAGATTCTTGCCCGCGGACTTCCCCGTCCGCCGCTCACGCTGGCCTGGTTCGTGCAGGAAGAGATCGGCCTGCAAGGATCGCACTACATGCAGCCGACCTTGTTGGGCAAGCCGAAACTCGCCTTCAACTTCGATGGCGGCTGTCCCGAAAAACTCACGCTCGGCGCGACGGGCGGTTACCGCATGGACATCGACATCCGCGGCATTGCCAGCCACGCCGGCGGTGCGCCGGAGAAAGGCGTGAGCGCGATTGCCATCGCATCGCTGGCCATCGCCGACTTGCATCGCGACGGCTGGCACGGCTTGGTGCAAAAGACCGACGCCCGCGGCCGCCCGTGCCAGGGGACGAGCAACGTCGGAGTCATCCGCGGCGGCGACGCCACGAACGTCGTGACCGACCGTGTGCAAGTCCGCGCCGAAGCGCGCAGTCACGACGCCCGCTTTCGTCGCCAGATCATCAAGCGGATCGAAACGGCGTTTCAAGACGCGGCGAAGCAAGTGCGGAGCACGGCGGGCAAGACGGGGAGCGTGAAGATCGCCGGCAAGCTCGACTACGATTCGTTCCGGCTATCGCCGAAGGAACGTTGCGTGGTGGCCGCCGAAAACGCCATCCGCACACTCGGCGGCACGCCCACGCACGCCATTTCCAACGGCGGCCTCGACGCCAACTGGCTCTCCACCCACGGCATTCCAGCCGTCACGCTCGGTTGCGGACAAAAGAACATCCACACCACGGCCGAGCAGTTGGACTTGACCGAGTTCGCCCGGGCGTGCCGCATCGGACTGCGTTTGGCCACCGGAACGGAGTAGTCGGCGGCGATTTCGCCCAAGAGCCGCTCGCACGCTGCATGGGCCGGCAGTTGCCTTCACGGGCGCTGTTGATTGCGAGTCAAGCGTATCCCAAGCCCGGCTCCGTTAGCACCGATGTGTCCAGCGACCCGTCGCTGATGCGGAACATGCCGGGGTACTTGTCCGCCCAAGCTGCGTTCCCCGCCGGGCAGTATTGCCGCGCGTTGCCTTCGATCGCCGCCACGGTCGGAATCCTCGCCGCCAGCGAAGCCGAATGCAGGAACGACAAGCCGGGACAAGTCAGATCCTGCACGCACAGAAACATGCCGAACTTCTGCGCGGCCGCGCCCATCAATAGCGCTTCGCTGTGCCCTTTGCAAGCTTTGAGCGCCACGCCGCTGTAGCCCAATTCGCGGGCCAGCAACAAACTGTCGAGATCGACCAGCGATTCGTCGATCACCACCGGCTTGATGGCGGCGGCCTTGTGCATCTTGTTTTCCGGATGGGCGGCCAGATCGCGATGCGTCGGCTGCTCGATGTATTGCACGCGATCGAGCGCCGCCGGCGACCGCTCGCGAAGCTGAGCGAGAAAACCGAGGACGTAGTCGACGCTCGCGCACCGCTCGTTGAAGTCGAGCGAATACTTCCACGCCGGACAGTTGCGCTTGGCTTGCGATTCGACCGCGACCCGCTCCACCGCCACCACTCGCGCCACGTCCCACGCCAGTTCGTCGCCGTTGAGCTTGATCTTCAAATGCGTGAGGCCGTCTTGGGCGATCCACTGGCCGAGCGTCTCCGGCAAGCCATCGCCGACGGGCGAAGCGACATCGGCATTGGTGAGCGGATCGAGCGCTCCGACCAGATGATACAGCGGCAACCGCGGCTTGGGCTGGCGAAGCGTATAGCGGTCGAGATATTCTCCGGCGAATTCCGACGTGAGATACGCGGACAAGTCGCGATTGCAGAACTCTTCGCCAAGCAGGTTGTAGCTGTTCGCGCCGAGGGCTTTGCCGTAGGCGTCGTGAAGCGCGGCGTGCAGCGGACTGCTGGCGACGAGTTGCGCGAGCCGCGGAATCGGTTCGGCCAACTCCTTGCCCTCGGCAATCCGCTGGGCGAGGTCGGCGTATTCGGTGGAAAGCTCGTGTGCGATCTCGAGCGGATGTCCCCAACCGTCGTAACCGGTGGCGTGCATCGCGGCTTGCTGGCCGAAGACGAGAATCGCGTCCAGCGCCTCCTCGCCAGACAATGCGTCGGTCGGCCACGCCCACGTGACGCCCATCGGCATCGAGCCGCTTCCCTTGCCCGTGCGGCCGTCGCGTGTTTCGACCGTTATCGACATATTGACGATCGTCGCTTCGTCGACGACGCGGCCGCCGAATTTGATCGGCGTGCGATAGGCGACTCGTTGCTGCGAGCCGGAAACTTCGAGAATGCGGATGTCGGTGGATTTGGACATGAGTCGAGGGGTCAAGGATCGGGGGACAGAGGGCAGGAAATCGTCGAGGTGGCGCTGCAGTGCTGCGCTTGTCGCCGAGTTTACGGCAATTCGCGTCGCGATGTCACCCACGGAAAGCACGCGACGGCGTGCGCTGCGTCATCGCGGTACGACTTCGATGATCGCCAATTCCGGCCGGCAGAGAAACCGCAACCGCGGTGCGTCGCTGCGTTCCATGCCGATGCCGCGGGAGACGAACAGGTGTTGACCTGAGCGGATTTCGGTGAGGCCCGACGCCCAAGAACGCCGCACGCGCGAAAGCGTGACCAGCGGCCCAACGACCGGTAACTGCACCTGCCCGCCATGCGTGTGCCCGGCGATGAGCAGGTCGGCTTGCGGCTCGCCCAGCGCGAAGTCGGGTCGATGCCCCATGCAAATCCGAAACGCACCGCCCGGCGATTCGAGCCGGTCCGCGCCGTCGGCTGCACCCGATGCCGGCTCCGAGAGGCACGTGAGGCGAATCGAACCCGCGGCGAGCTCGACCGTGCCGGTTTCGACCGTCGCCACGACGCCCGTCTCGTCGAAGATCCGCGGCCACTCGCGATAGTCGACGTTGCCCTCGACGGCGAACGCACCCAGCGGCGTGGCGAGCTTTGCTTCCCGTAGCAGCGTGCGGAGTTTCTCGCGTTGTTCTTTCCACTCGGCCGTCGATTTGACTTGCAGGTAATCGCCGGCAAACAGGATCAGGTCCGCGTCGGCCTCGACCACGCGGCGCAGCACGTCGCGCTCGTATTCGCCGACGTCGTCGGTCTGAATATCCGCCAGCACGACGATTCGTAGCGGCTTGGCGACCTTGTCCGAGCGGATTTCATAATGGGTGACTTCGAGCCACTGAGGCTCGACGAAAAACGCATCGATGCCGATCGCCACGATCGCGACGGCCGCCAGGGCGGCCAGCACGGCCCCGCCGCGGCTCGTGCGTCGCAACAACAAACAACCGATCGCGGCGTAGATCGGCGCATGAACGAACACTCCGAAACACAACAGCCGCATCGACGCGAAGTTGCTCCGCTCGATGCCCATCCCCACGACCGCGGCGGCGACAATCGCGGCCGCGGCCAACGGCACGCCCAGCGCGACGAACCACAACGCCGTCCGATTGTTCCGCAGATGAAACAACACCGCCGCGACGACGACGGCGAGCAGCGCGTTGTAAAGCAGGTTACTCAGCAGCATTCGGAGGTCTCGAAGCTCACGGGCAATCGCCCGTCACCCCAATCGGCACGAAGATTGATGTCGAAGCACGTGTCGCCGGGCATTCCGATGGGCAAGCGGGCGCGGCAGATCTGCCTTCGACGGCGGAATCGCGACCGTTGCCGAGTCATCTTACGATTGCCGAGCGCCAGCGCATAGCGCGATTGCGACTGTCGGACGTGCAACCAAAAGGAGATCGCCCCGCCGATTGTTCGCTACCCCGTTGGCCGCCCGCCGCAGGCCTGGCGCGTGCGTGGTCGCCGGAAGAGATCGCGGCCGCGCAAATCCATGGCGCGTCAGCCGATTCGCCAAGACGTCTCGGCTTTCGCACGAGCAGCCGGTGTCGTCTTCCAATAGGATGCGCCGGTAGAATGCGATGGAGTTTCGAGTTCGTCTGCGAAATCATCGTATGCGAAATCAAAAACGCCGGCTAATCCACCCCGATCGAAAGCGTGATGTAAATGAGTCTCCCCTCTCCCCGAATCCCGACGCCAAATCCCGTGCAATCCTTCTACCTCCAAAAACCCGACTGCTCCCGTCACACCATCTTCCCCGGCGTCGATATCTTCACCACCGCCGGCGAGAACGTCATGCTTTCGCTCGTCGAGTTCGAGCCACACGCCGTGGTCGAGCCGCACAGCCACCCGCACGAACAGCTGGGCATGTTGCTCGAGGGCGAACTGACGTTCACGATCGGCGGCCAGACGCGCACCCTCCGGCCTGGCGAAATGTGGCGCATTCCCGGCGGCGTCGTGCATAGTGCGACGGCCGGCGACGCGGCGGTCAAGGCGCTGGATGTATTCTGCCCGGTGCGGGATGATTACCGGTGAGCGCCGCGTGCGACTGCGTCAAATGTTCGACAGGCCGAGCCTTCTCGCTGCCGACCGCCCGTCGCAGTGCCTCGTCGCGGTGCCTCGTCGCGGTGCCTCGCGGCCGCATTCCAACCGCGCGTCGATGAACCGGCCGCACCCAACGCCGCAGGGCGTCGTCAGGATCAATCCCGAAGTACCCGACCCGGCCGCAGACCTTCCGGCCGCAAACCCTTTTCGCCCATTGGCAGGCGCGTTCGCCGTAAAGGGGGGGCGGGGAAGCGCCTGGGGCGGTCTGCGGCCTTCCCTGATTTCGATTTCGATGATATCTTTGAGGTGAACCGGGGCCGCGAGGGCGACGCGACGATTTCGCTTCAACACGTCGTCAGGATCATCCCAAGGGCCAATCTACGGAAGCTTTCCGCCGATCGTTCTTGCTCAAACCCAGAAGGCGTGAGCGAAGAGCGGGAAGTCCGGCCACGGCTTTTCGGGATTTTTGAACGGGTGTAGTCCAAGGTGCGGAAACGGCCGCAGCGGCCCAGTCGAGAGCATAGTCGAGTCACGCCCCTCCAAAAAAACACTAGTGCAACCTCAACGCTAAAAATTTGGGTGCCACCGCATACCTCGTCTAGCGGTGCTGTGAGGGCACGACAAATCACACCCCAATTCGTAGCCGCAAAGATCCACCAGGGCCAAACCCCTGGAAAACAAACAGTTTTTCGCATCATTCCCCTGTAGCTCAGTCGGTAGAGCAGCGGACTGTTAATCCGCGTGTCGTTGGTTCAAGTCCAACCGGGGGAGCTAAAACGGTTTGCGGAATCCCCGCCGACACACCGGTTAACGCAAAACGCCGAGAGCGTCAAGCCTCGGCGTTTCGCTTTTTCCCGTTGTCCCGCAAGGACTTACGGTGCGTGGCCCTCTCGCCACGCGCTCTCTGCCCGCCGCCGTAGAGCGCCGCCCGGCCGCCCGTGGGGCGAAAACCCCGCCCAAACCCTCGCGCTCTCCGTTTAACAGGGGCCTCCGGGTTAACAACCTGGTTTAGTTCGGACCCCGAAAGCAACCCCTTGCGAAAACCACCAATTTGGACGATACCGGTCACGTCCCCTATGGTATGGCGGGAACGGACACGACCCTTTCCATTTGGACTCGGTCCAGGAGCGCATCGTTCGCCGAGCACCGCCGAGGACTACCTACCCACGTGGCTCGCGGCAAATGGACCTCGATCTAAGCGGTAAGGCGGCCGGGTGAAGTGCGTGTGCCGGCGATTAGTTCACGTTTTTCACGTAGGAATAGACCGATATGCCGCGGCTTACCGACCAGGAAAAGCACGAAATCTCGCGCCTGATCGAGCAGGACAAGCCGCTGCCCGATCGGTACCGCTTTCTGTTGTTCGACGACAAGCGCGAGGTCGAACTGGTTTGGAACGGCAAGACCAATGAAGTCACCAACGTCGTGCTGCCGTTTCAGACGATCGAGCAGGTCGACGAACCGCGGATCGAGAAGCCGGCCGAGCAGCGCGCACGCGATCAGCACCAGGGCCTGCTGTTCAGCCTCGACGAGCGGGGGCGGCAGCTCAAGGGCTGGACGAACAAGCTGATCTGGGGCGACAACAAGCTGATCCTGTCCAGCCTGAAGAACGGCCCGCTGCGCGATGAGATCGAGAAGCAGGGCGGGCTGAAGCTGATCTACATCGACCCGCCGTTCGACGTGGGGGCCGATTTTTCGATGGATATCGAAGTTGGCGACGGCGGCGACACGTTTCACAAGCGGCCCAACATCCTCGAAGAAATCGCCTACCGCGACACCTGGGGCAAAGGGGCGGATTCGTTCATCGCCATGATTTACGAACGGCTCATTCTGATGCGGGATTTGCTGGCGGACGATGGGAGTATTTATGTGCATATGGGGCCGAAGGTCGCTTTTTTGGTCGAGGCTGTTGTCCGGGAGGTATTCGGAGACGCTGGAGCCGGCGCTGACATAACATGGAAGCGAGTGACTGCCCACGGTGACAGCCAACGTTGGGGAATCGTTCACGACGCAGTGATCTGGCAGGCAAAAGGCCCGTCATTCATCTGGAACGCTCAGCACGAACCCTACAGCGATGAGTACGTCGCGAGGTTCAACATGCAGACGGAGGATGGCAGGAGGTACACGCTCGATAACATCACAAGTCCGCACCCGCGGCAAAACATGATGTACGAATGGCGAGGTCACACTGCTCCGTCCGCAGGGTGGCGATACGAACTGCCCACTATGGAACGTCTGTATGCCGAAGGAAGGATCGAGCTGCCGAGAAAGGAAGGCGGTAGACCGCGCTTGCGTCGCTTTCTCGATGAAGGCCAAGGGGTTCCCGTCGGTTCGGTTTGGAGCGACATCGCTCCGTTGAATTCCCAGTCGAAGGACGACACAGGCTACGACACACAGAAGCCGACGGCATTGCTCGAGCGAATAATCAAAGCCTCCTCCAACCCCGGCGATCTTGTCGCCGATTTCTTCGCTGGCTCCGGCACGACGGCGGCAGTGGCGGAAAAACTCGGCCGAAAATGGATCGCCACCGACCTCGGCAAGTTCGCCATCCACACCACGCGCAAGCGGCTGATCGGCGTGCAGCGGCAACTCAAGGCCGACGGGAAGGATTATCGCGCGTTCGAGCTATTAAACCTTGGCCGGTACGAGCGGCAGCACTACGTCGGCATCAACCCCAACCTCCGCGAAGCCGAGCAGCAGAAGCAACTGGAACAAAAAGAAGCGGCGTTTCTCGCGTTGATCCTCAAGGCCTACCGTGCTGAGGCGATCACCGGCTATCCCGCGTTTCACGGCAAGAAGGCGGGACGGATGGTGGCCGTCGGACCGGTGAACCTGCCCGTCACGCGGCTGTTCGTCGAGGAGATCATCGTCGAATGCCGCAAGAAGAACATCACGAAGTGCGACATTCTGGGCTTCGAGTTCGAGATGGGCCTGTTTCCCAACGTGCTCGACGAGGCGCGGGGCAAGGGGATCGACATCGCCCCCAAGTACATCCCGGCCGAAGTGTTCGACAAGCGGGCGGTCGAGAAGAACCAGGTGGTATTCCACGACGTGAGCTTCATCGAGGTCACGCCGATCGTGAAGGGAAGCACGGTAGCGGTGAAGCTGACCGATTTTTCCGTCTTTTATTCGCAGGACTCCATCAAAGCGGCCGAAGCGGCGCTGGCCGACGCCAAGAAGGCAGGCAGCAAGATCGTCGTCGAGCGCGGGCAGATCGTGAAGGTGAGCAAAGACGCTAAAGGCGTCGTCACCCGCGAAGTGTTGACCGAGAAGTGGAGCGACTGGGTCGACTACTGGGCCGTCGATTTCGACTACGAGAACAAGCGCGAAATCATCCGCGTGCCCGTGGAACTCGACCCCGAGCAACAGATGAAGCTCAAGGGAATTGGGCCGGCCCAGCAACATCTCACGGAGTGGGAAGAACGCTGGACGGGCGAGTACATCTTCGAGAACGAGTGGCAGAGCTTTCGCACCAAGAAGGATCGCACGCTCGATCTGACCAGCGCCGCGAAGGAGGTCGAGCCAGGGCGACGGAAGATCGCCGTGAAAGTCGTCGACATCTTCGGCAACGACACGATGACGATCGTCGATGTGACCGTGGGCGATGCGAAGAAGAAGGGGAAATAGCCGATGGCGCTGCACAAAGACTTTCCGACCGACCCGCACGCGATCCTCGATCCATCGGTCCGCTGGTTCCCGGCCGACGAATCACTGCGCGAGTCGAGCATGGACAAGCTCATGCCGCCGCTGGTGAAGGTGCTCCGGGATAAGGTGAAGGAGTTTCGCGATGGCGGCTACGTCGGCGCGACGCCGACGAGCGCCAGCCTGCTGCGGTGGTGGTTCGACGAACCGCACCTGATCGAGCAGGCGGCGGGAGAACCGTCGAAACCCTTTCAGTATTTTTTCGCTCAACGTGAGGCGATCGAGACGATCGTCTATTTGCACGATGTCGTTGGTGCCAAGGACAAATACGACCTATTACGATTCGACTCGTCGGGCGCAGTGAGTAGCGGAATGTTCGACGAAACGTGGCGGCGATATGTCGTGAAGATGGCCACGGGTGCGGGCAAGACGAAAGTGTTGAGTCTCGCGCTGACGTGGAGTTTTTTCTGCAAAACCTACGAGGCGGACTCCGTCCTCTCGCGTAATTTCCTCGTGATCACGCCGAACATCATCGTGCTCGATCGAATCCGCAGAGATTTTCAGGGCCTGCGGATCTTTTTTCACGATCCGGTCGTGCCCGACAATGGGTTCGACGGCCGGAACTGGCGCGACGATTTTCAATTGACGCTGCACGTTCAGGACGATGTGCGCGTCACGCACCCCACCGGGAACATCTTTCTGACGAACATTCACCGCGTGTACGCGGGCGACGAGTCGATCCCGTCGGCGGACGATGACGACACGATGGACTATTTTCTCGGACCCAAGCCGACGGGCAAGACGACCGACAGCAAAGTCGACCTGGGGATCATCGTCCGCGACATCGACGAATTGATGGTGCTCAACGACGAAGCGCACCATATCCACGACGCGAAGCTGGCCTGGTTTACGAGCATCCAAGACATCCACAACCGGCTGCTGCAGAAGGGCGATGCGCTTTCGATGCAGGTGGATGTCACCGCCACGCCCCGGCACAACAACGGCGCGATCTTCGTCCAGACCATTTCAGACTATCCGCTCGTCGAAGCGATCTGCCAGAACGTGGTCAAGCGCCCGGTGCTGCCGGATGCGCCGAGTCGCGCTAAGCTCAGCGAACGTCAGAGCATCAAATACACGGAGAAGTATCGCGATTATTTGGAATTGGGCGTCGTCGAATGGCGCAAGACCTACGACGAGCATGAGAAGGTAGGCAAGAAGGCCGTGCTGTTCGTAATGACGGACGACACGAAGAACTGCGACGAGGTGGCGGAATTCCTTCGCGGCCATTACCCCGATCTCGCCGGCGACGCGACGCTCGTGATTCACACGAAGAACAACGGTGAGATTTCCGAGGCTAGTAGCGGAAAGGCCGTCGAAGAACTGGAAGAGCTTCGCAAGCAAGCCAACGAAATCGACTTGTGGGACAGCCCCGCGAAGGCGATTGTAAGCGTGATGATGCTCAAGGAAGGCTGGGATGTCCGCAATGTGACGACGATCGTCGGCTTGCGTGCCTACGCGGCCAAAAGCAATATCCTGCCCGAGCAGACGCTGGGGCGCGGGCTGCGGAAGATGTATCCCGAGGATGTCGAGGAATATTTAAGCGTGATCGGCACGGACGCGTTCATGGAGTTCGTCGAGTCGATCAAGGCTGAAGGGGTCACCCTGGAACGGCAACCGATGGGGAGCGGCACGAAGCCCAAGGCGCCGCTCGTGGTCGAGGTCGATCGCGAAAACGACTCGAAAGACCTGGACGAACTGGATATTCAGATTCCGGTTCTCACGCCGCGTGTATACCGCGAATATCGTAACCTGGCGGACTTGGACTTGGACACGCTGAGTTTTCAACGCGTGATGTACCACGAGTTCAGCGAGGAAGAACAGCGCGAGATCGTGTTCAAGGATGTCACGACGGGAGAAATCTCGCATACGACGGTGCTCGACACGGCCGGCGTGGCGGACTACCGAAGCGTCATCGGTTATTTCGCGCGCACGATCATCCACGACCTGCGGCTTGTCAGCGGGTTCGACGCCATCTATCCGAAGATCAAAACATTCGTCGCCGAGCGGCTGTTCGGACAAACCGTCGACTTGGAACATCCAAACACCCTGCGCAATCTTTCGGAACTTGCGGCAACCAAGTCGCTTATCGAGGCGTTCACGAAGGGCGTGAACGATCTGACCATCTCAGACCGCGGCGACGCGCAGATTCGCGATACGATTAAGCTCCGGAACGTTCGTCCGTTTGTCGCCAAAGACCAGGGTTACGTCGTGGCGAAACGGAGCGTCTTTAACCGGATTATCGGCGACAGGGGGTTCGAACTGGATTTCGCCGGTTGGCTCGACATCGCGCCTGGCGTGCAATCGTTCGCCAAGAACTATTTCGCCGTCAACTTTCGTCTCGACTATGTCAAGGACGACGGCAGCCTGAGCAATTACTACCCGGATTTCATCGTCAAGCTGACCGACGGACGAACGGTTATCGTGGAGACCAAGGGACTGGAAGATGTCGATGTCGAACCCAAGATGCGACGCTTGCGTCAGTGGTGCGAGGACGTGAATCGAGCACAAGGCACATCGACGTTCGATTTTGTCTACGTCGACCAGGAGGCATTCGAGCGGTACAAGCCCAAGGGTTTCAGCGAATTACTGGAGGCATTCCGCGAATACAAATCAGACCCACCCGGCGATAGCGCCCATCTCACGTCGCACCCGCTTTAGAGCGGGAAAGCTGCCAAGCTTGTCGCTGCTTCCGCCAACTCGGCACAGTCGCGACCGACCGAAGCACTTTTTCATTAGGCGTTTGGTGGCCGCCTTCGACGTTCGGCAAGAACAGCACCGCCTCCTGAATATCCGGCGCAAGACACAGCAAGTCCATAATCTGCGTCAACCGCGCTCGGCTCACGTGCCCCAGCCGGGCAAGTTCCGCCTGATCCTTCACGACGCCGTCGCGGATCAGCCCGTCGAACCGGATCGCCAGCGCCATGATCCGCGACACGCGGGGCACGCGGCCCGCCATCGCCGCCTTGGCCTCGCCGTCCCGAAGTTCCTTCCGCGCCCGCCGTCCGTGCCCGAAATGTACCTTGCGTTCGATCGTGATCATGCTGCTTCGTCCTTTCGTTGCGTCAGTTCGCCCGCGAGCGTCTTGATGCCCGCCGGGCGGAAGGTGATGGAAATACTCCCCGCGCCGCCGTTGTAGGCGACACGTTCGACCAACAGTTCGACGACGCGGGCCTGTTCCCGCGGCGCGAGGCAGTCCCACACGGCATCGAAGTCGGCCAGCGCCGCCGCGACTTCGCCCTCGTCGACCAAGTCGCCATCGAGCACCGCCAGTTCGCTGTCGATCTCGCTTACGCGCCGTTCGGCCTCGTGCAGGCGATCGTGCGTGTCGGCCAACCGTGGATCGTTGGGCCGGGCGAGCGCCGCCAGTCGCGAGAGTTCGGTGTGATCGGCGCGGAGGCGGATTTGTAGCCGATCTCGTTCGGCCGCGAGCCGTTCGATCTGGTCCTCGGCCTGCCGCCGGGCCTGGGTCAGCGTCTCTTTGATCACCTGCGGGTCGCGCCCCACGGCCTTGATCTGGTCGACGACGAACCGCTCAATTTCCCCCGCCGGGATAGACGGCGATGGACATGTCTGCCAGCCGCGCTTCTGGGCATGGTTGCAGACGTAGTAACGATATTGCCGCGTTCCTTTGTCCGTGAACGCATGGCTCATCCCGCAGCCGCACGCCGTGCAATTCAAGATTCCACGGAGTAGCGCGTTGTGCTTGTTCCGCACGGCACGCCCGCCGCTACGACCATTGCGGGCCAGCAGCGTCTGTGCCTGCTCGAACACGCCGGCATCGACAATCGCCTCGTGCTCGCCGTCGTGGACCTCGTCCTTGTACCGAACCTTTCCGACGAAGACGACGTTCGTCAGCAGATTGTGGAGCGAGCACTTGTCAAAAGTACGACCACCGCGAAGTTCTCCCTTCTTCGTTTTCCACTGCTTCGTCCGCCAGCCGCGGGCATTGAGTTCCTTCCCCACGGCCAAGAGCGACTGCTGCTCCAAGTACATCTCGAAGATCTGCCGCACCATCGACGCTTCAACCGGATCGACGACGAGCTTCGTATTCTCGACGCCGTAGCCCAGGATCGGCATCCCGCCGGACCATTTGCCTTTACGCCGAGCGGCGGCGATCTTATCCCGCGTCCGTTCGCTGATCATTTCTCTTTCAAATTGCGCGAAACTCAGCAACACGTTGAGCACCAGCCGTCCCATCGACGACGCCGTGTTGAACGCCTGCGTGACGCTGACGAACGACACCTTGTGCTTCTCGAACGTCTCCATCATTCTTGCGAAGTCGAGTAGCGACCGCGATAACCGATCGACTTTATAGACCAGCACGGTGTCGATCTTGCCCGCCTCGATGTCCGCCATCAGGCGGCGCAGTGCCGGTCGATCCATGTTCGCGCCCGTAAACCCGCCGTCGTCGTAGCGGTTCGGCGAGCAGACCCAGCCTTCGTGTTGCTGGCTCTTGATGTACGCCTCGCCCGCGTCTCTCTGAGCGTCGAGGGTGTTGTACTCCTGCTCAAGACCTTCCTCGGTCGACTTGCGGG
>JBBDYI010000283.1:0-16505 GCA_040901705.1 Pirellulales bacterium
ATCGTTTGACAGTGCTTTCGGCGAAGGGATTCGCCTCCTACAGCGCGAAGACCAAGGCGCTTGTTTATAGATAGTCCACTGTTAAGGCCGGTCTCGCCACGGCGCCACGCCACAGGTAGCCGGGCGTCGTCTCCGTCGCTTCGCGCTTCTTAGTCCGAACCAACGCACGGAAAGCGCCCAACTTCACAACCGCCGGCCGCGCGAACATTCCGGTTGTCGCCGCCGTAGGATTTGTGTCGACGGCCGCCGCGGTGACGTACGCGGTGACGTGGTTCACTCGGTTGGCCGTCCTCTTCTCGATCGTCTGCGATCGCACGCCGCGACGCACGTTACGCCATGGCCGGCATCAATGGTTCACGCGGTGCAACCGTAATTGGGCCGGTCGGATCGTGCGGCAAAGAGCGCTGGTAGCGGCGAAATCCTCGCGCGGTTTTTTTGACTTCGATTCGCCGCGGCCTATACTAATTTGGCCGCTCGCTTGTCGACCCATCTGCGCGGCTGCTCTCGCCACGTTCCCGCCTGCAATCTCGCTCCATCCTACCGAGAGACGACGTTGATGCTGCGCAGAGCACGTTTGCTGTGGTCGCTATGGGTGCTGACGGTCGTAGCGATTGCTCCGGCCTCGGCACAGAACGCCGCTGAGCTAAAATCCGCTCCGCTGTCGGTCGAATCGGCGTCTGTCCAAGCGGCGGCCGCGCGAGACCGCGTCCAGGAGTTGCTCCGCGAGGGGCGGCAACTGGAGTCGGGCGAGCAATGGGGCGACGCCCTGTCGCTGTACGAAGACGCGCTGCGCGATTTCCCCAACGATCGCTCGCTCCGCGAGCGGCACGACCAGTCGCGGATTCAGTTCGACGTCGCCCGCCGGTATCACGACGAAAGCTTCCGCCGCGCGGTGACGACGCTCACCCGCAGCGACGCGCTGGCCGTTTATAACGACGTGCTGCTGAAAATCGAATCGCACTACGTCCACTCGCCCGACTACGCGCAACTGGTGGACCACGGTCTGTCGACGTTCGACGCGGCGCTGGCCAAGGACTCGTTCGTCGAAGTGAACCTCCGCGGCGTCGGTCGCGATGCCATCGACACTTTCCGGGCCGATGTCCGTCGCACCGTCAAAGCCCGAGCGGCGCGAAACCGATTCGAGACCCGCGAGGTCGTCGCCGAAGTCGCCGACCTCGGCGCGAAACAGCTTGGCCTCTCCGCGTCGGCGACGATTCTCGAATTCACCTGCGGCGCGGCCGCCTCGCTCGATCACTATTCGACGTACCTCACCGCCGACCAGCTTCGCGACGTGTTCTCGCAAATCGAAGGCAACTTCGTCGGCCTGGGCATCGAGATCAAATCGGTCGACGACGCGCTGTTGCTCGTACACGTCATTCCCGGCAGTCCCGCCGCGACGGCCGGCCTGCGAATGGGCGAACGCATCGTCTCCGTCGACGGCCATACGACCAAGGGCGTGTCGACCGACGGAGCCGCCAGCCTGCTGCAAGGCGCGGAAGGGAGCGTTTGCTCGCTCACCATCGCGGCGGCGGACGGCGAATCCCGCGAGGTCCGCGTCCGCCGCGCCAACGTCGACGTGCCGAGCGTCGAGAACGCAAAAGTGCTCGATCCGGCGACCGGCGTGGCTTATCTCAAACTGGCCTGCTTCCAGAAGACCACGGCCCGCGATCTGGACACGGCCCTGTGGCAACTTCACAACGCCGGCATGAAGAGCCTGATCGTTGACCTGCGCGGCAATCCGGGCGGACTGCTCACCGCCGCCGTCGAAATTGCCGACCGGTTCGTGGCCAGCGGGACGATCGTTTCCACCCGTGGCCGAAGCCCTCAGGAAGATTTCAACTACACGGCCCACCGCGTCGGCACGTGGCAAGTTCCGCTGGTCGTGCTGATCGACGGCGATAGCGCCAGCGCGAGCGAGATTTTCGCGGCCGCGATTCAAGACAACCACCGCGGCGCGATCGTCGGCCGCCGCAGCTACGGCAAAGGCTCGGTGCAGGGCATCTTCCCGCTCAATCTCGCCGGCCTCGGCGACAGCGGCGGCATTCGCCTGACCACCGCCAAATTCTTCGCTCCCAGCGGCCGCGCGATCAGCGACGCCGGCGTTACGCCGGAAGTCGTCGTGCAGCGGACGGCCAAGCCCGTCGCGGAAACGGGCAAGATTCCGACGGAAGGCGACGACGCCGATCTACAAGCCGGCATCCAAGTCGCACGACGGCAAGTCGCGTCGCGGTAACGGCCGCCTGTTACGGCATGGTCTCCCGACCATGCCGCCACGCGTTATGGCAAGGAGGGGATTATTGAACAGAACCCATGGGGCCTTCCCTGGCGTTTGTTCAATAAGATCTAGCCGCGCGAGGGCAAGGAACGGTTTTGGGATTCGTTGGAGAATGCCGTGGAGTGCTTTTTCGGCCGTGACGAACGGCGCGTCGCGATGGAGAGCGGGGCGGCGGTTTCGCACTGGCAGAGCCAGTGGCACCGGGCATAATTCGCAAGTATTTTTGGGTTAGTGGACCGAGTTGTTAGACACGGTGAATCGCAGAGGGCCGACGGAGAGCACAAGCAGCGACAACGATTGCCATGGTAGACAATAGCCAGCCGGGCGGTTCTGGAACGGCGACGGACGCGGTAAGGCGAAAGTCGAAGCTGAGGTCGCTACTCGCCGCGCTTGCCTGGTGGACTTCTACGGCAATAACGTTCTTGCCCGCGACGAGCAACGCCGGGTCGATCGAGAAATCCGTCGTGTAGTTGTCGATGTTTTGCGCAGCGGCATACGTGCCGTAACCTGCGGTCGGACTCAAAACAGCGTCGCGGAAGACTTCGATGCCATTGAGATAAATCGCTGCGCCGTCGTCGCGCTGAATCGTCGCACGCAGATCAAGGATACGCTCCGGGTCGCCAATGCCGAATTCAGCGAGGTCGAATTCGCGGCGGAACAGCGTCGTGGCGAGATTGTTCTGCAAGCAATTCGGGTCGGGCCCGCATCGGACGAGCGTCGATTCGTCGCCATCGCCGTAACCGAGCTCGGCCGGACCGGACTTCCAACTCGAATCGTCGAAGTCCGGCGATTTCCAGGCGTTGCCTGGATCCTGGCCAATGTCGTAATACTTCCATTCACTCGCGGCGGGAATCAGCGGGGCGCCGTCGTCGATTACGAGGCGCGGCGGGTGCGCATTGGGGTGTATTGTCTCTTTGCTCGCAAAGTCGCCAAGGAACGTTTGCGCGATGGGCTTGCGGACAATAAACGTCACCAGGTCGTTCGTATCGGAGTTGAGAAAGTCGATGAGACGTTGGCTCGACGCACCAAGTATGCTCGAAAGGGTCGCCGGCGCATCCGGGTTCGACAGGGTAAATAGATACGCCGCCGACTGGATGCTGTTGTCCGTGAGCGACGACGGGTTGCCGGGCGCGTTGTTCCACGTGATTGCAGACTCAGACCAATCCTCACCAAGGCGCTGCTGGCCCGTACGCGTGTTGATGCCGTAGTCGGCAAGTTCGTTTAGCCCGTAAAAGTCGTAGGTTCCCGTGAAATCGGCGTCGCGATCCCAATAGATTTCGAGTTGAGCGGCGGTAATTGGGCGCGATATGCCGGAGAGGTCGAGGCGAAACCACGACTTGTCATTGTGCGGCTCGGACGTGCCGGGGTTCCAGCGCGCGTAGAGGCTGGGGTCGTCGCCGAAATTGAGATCGGAGCGGTCCTGGCTGCCAAAGCCGCGGACCGTCGCGTCTGCGCCGCGGCCGTCGAGAGTCGAGACGACAGTTTGCTGGGCGAAGCCAAGACGCGGAACCAAAAGCGATATGAACAGAAAGCAAACGCCAACCGCAGGGCGTTGCACGCGGTGAAACGCGAACATGCTGAAGCCTCACAGTGATAGTCAAAGCAAACCGAGATCAGTAATGTTACGGCTTACGATGTAATCACTGGCGCTCCGAAAGAGGTTTGTTGACTGCTTCAGTATTGACAGGGACTTAGCCAGAAGCAAGGGTGTTTTCGTCGAGATTCCTTAGTCGGTTCGCCCCCTGGACTCTAAAATTCCAATGCCACACCGGGTTTACACCGCATCCGCCATCGCGCTGAGTTGCACGACCGACCGTTCGTGTTCCTTCTCCAAGTACGTGCGGCCTTTTTTTACGTTGATGTGATCCCAGGGTAGGCGATCGAGGAGTTCGTAGGGTTGGTGGAGGGCTTGCTCGATGTCGATGTCAGAGTCGCGGAGGGCTTCCCACCAGAGATCGGGCTTCATGTGTTCGGTCCAGCTTTCCATTCTGGAGCCGCGACGCCAGGCGAGTTCCACCGCGGCGGCCATGCGGCGGTCGCCGCGGCTGAGGATGCCTTCGAGGAGGCTGGTTTCGGTGTCGTGATATTTGACCTGGACGCTGCGGATGCGGACCCGGCGGCGCATGTAGCGGTGCGCCCAATCGAAATACTCGCGGCGCTGCATGGCGTTCCACTGGTACGGCGTGTGGGCCTTGGGAACGAAGTTCGATACGCTGGCGACGACTTCCAGGTAACGGCCGCGGACTTCGCGGCTGATGCGGGCGATCGTTTCGGCCATGTCGACGATGCCGTCGAGATCGACTTGCCGCTCGCCGGGCAGGCCGCACAGGAAATAGAGCTTCACGCGGTTGAAGCCGTTCTCGAACGCCACGCGGCAGCCTTCGTACAGGTCTTCGTTCTTGATCTTCTTGCGAATCTGCTCGCGCATGTCGTCGCGGGCGACTTCGGGGGCGAGCGTGAGGCCGCTGCGGCTGGCGGCTGGAATCACGCGGGCGACCGTCTTGAGCATTTCGTTGACGCGGAGGCTGGGCACCTGGAGGTTGACGCCGAGCGGATTGAAAACTTCGCCGAGGCGGAGGATCAGCTCCTCGAAGTGCGGATAGTCGCTCGACGAAAGCGAGAGGACCGAGACTTCGTTGTAGCCCGTGTTGCGGTACGTTTCGAGCGCCGCGGCGACGATGGTCTCGACTTCGCGAATTCGCAGCGGGCGTTTGATGACGGTGCTCTGACAGAAGCGGCATTGCCAGGGGCAGCCGCGCATGATCTCGATGGCGATGCGGTCGTGAACGCATTCGACGAACGGGACGATCGGTTTGGTGGGGAGCGGGATCGCGTCGAGATCGGAGATGACGGACGGTTCGATCGTTTCGGGCACGTCGGAGCGCGTGCGATTGATGGCGACGAAGCGGCCCGTGGCGGCGGAATATTCCGGTTCGTAAAAGCGAGGGACATAGGCGAAGGGCAACTTTGCGGCGAGGCGAGCGAGGCATTCTTCCCGTTGGCGACGAGAGGATTCAGGATCGAGGATCGAGGATTGAGGGGTGGGAGAATCATGCCGCCCCGAATTCTCTTCCCCGATCCCCGACCCCCGACCCCCGACCCTCGACTTCATCGCCAGCCATTCGTTGCAGATTCTCGGCAGGCTCGGTTCGCCGTCGCCGGTGACGAACACATCGATGAACGGCGCGAACGGCTCGGGATTCTGCGCGCAGGGGCCGCCGGCAATGACGAGTGGGTCGGCCATCGTCCGCTCGGTGGCGTGCAGCGGAATGCGGCCGAGGTCGAGCATGGTGAGGATGTTGCTGCTACATATTTCGTATTGCAGCGTGAAGCCGAGGACGTCGAAATCGCACAGCGGTGTGAACGTTTCGAGGGCATACAGCGGAAGGTCGTGCTCGCGGAGCGCGGTTTCCATGTCGAGCCAGGGACAGAACGCCCGTTCGCAGACCCAATCTGCGTCGTTGTTCATCAGCGTGTAGAGCACTTGCAAGCCGTGGTGGCTCATGCCGATGGTGTAGGCGTCCGGGAAAGCGATGCAGAGCTTGCCGCGGACCGTGCGATGATCTTTGCGGACGATATTCAGTTCGCCGCCCAAATACTGAGCGGGCGTGCGGACGCGCGGCAGGACGCGGTTGACGATGAAGTCGCGAAGCGGCTGATTGAGCATGAGAACGAATTGCGAAAGGTCCAAGAACCGTTGCGGGCAACCGAGTACGTCGCACCTGGGCGGCGCGAAGCGAAGGCGGCCGGACGAGGATGCGGCAAAGTGTGCGGAATCGCCCGGCGGTCGATTATCGCCCCTTTCGGCCGCTCGACGCAAGGAGAATTCAACGCCGAGATTTCAATGCGTAGTGACGCGAAACGCTGCTGTTTTCGGTGAATTCCGTCCGCAGCCCGCCATTGCCGGCAACGATCGCCTTGATCTTTTGGCGGTCGCCCTGTGCCGGTTGCCGGGCTTCGCTTGACACGCTGCGGCAAATTGCCGACCATTCGCGGCCCCCACTGCCGTACTTGGACCAATCGCGCGTCCCACCCAATCACATCACTAAAAGGAATTCGCCATGCGTCGTTCAAAAGAGACAACGCCGCCGATCGCGAGTACACGGCGCACGACTCGACTGCTGGCGACCGCGACGGCCTGGGTGCTGCTTGCCGCCGTGTTTGGGTCGACACTCGTTATGGCGGAAAACGCCGCGGCCGAAAAAGGCGTTGCTGAAAAAGGCGTTGCCGAAAAACCGGCGGCGATCGGCGCCGTGCATCGGTTCACGCACCGAGCGCCGGCCGTGGGGCGAACCGCAGAACAAGACGCCACGTTCACGCTGCAATTGAAGGCCACGACCGTTCAAGGCGGGACGACGGTCGACGAGGTCGAATCGAAGCTGACCCGCCGCCAAACGCGATCGACCACAGTGCTGTCCGCCGACGATGGCCGCGTCACCAAAGTCCGCGTCAAATTTCGCGAGGCAGAACAAGAGGTTAGCGGCGAGCGGCGGGGCGGAGAGTCGATTCCGGCGGCCCGCGCGGATCAGGCGGTCGCCGGCAAGACGTACATCGTGGCTCGCGCAAAGCCCGGCGACGCGCTGACGATCGCCGACGAACAGGGCAAGGAGCCGCCCGAAGAAGAGCACCGGCTGGTCGCGAGCAGCATGGACGCGGTCGGCCGCGCGAACGTGCTGGGAACGTTTCTCGACAAACGAACGGTGCGCGTCGGCCAGACGGTCGAGATGCCCCGCGACGCGGCCAGCGAGATGCTCGGCTTCGACAAGGCGGTCGGCGAGGTCGCGAAATTCGAGATGACGCTCGCGCGCGTCGCCAACCGCGGCGGGACACTGTGCGGCGAGTTTGAGACTCGCATCGAGATACAATCGCCGGACGCCGCGGGCCAGTCGACGCGATTCCGCGGCCGGATGATCGTCGAAGTCGGCACGTGCCGCAGCGTCGAAGCGGATTTCGCCGGCCCCGTGTCGTTCGTCGAAAATCACGGCACGGCCGCAACCGGGTTTCAGGTGCTGTCCGTCGGGGCGCTGCGCGTGCGGGTAACGTCGACATCGCCGACGGCGGATCGAACTGCGGCCAAGCCGGCTGAACGAGGCTCGCGGACGCCCGAGTAATTCCCCTGAAGCTTGGAGCAGTCGTCGGCCGCCACCGAAAAATGAGTTGATTACTTCAACGCAGAGCCGCCGATGGCCGCAACCGAACGCATCCACAGATGGCGCAGATGTTCGCAGATGAAACGCTATCGTCGCCCATCTGTGGCCGTCTGCGACATCTGTGGATAATGCTCTTCTTGATCGTGGCTGCGAAGTCTCGCTATCTTTGATACGGGAACTATTCTCCGTTCGCGAAGATTCGATGCGTTAGCAGTGCAGAGGGAACGCAGAGGTAATACGTTGATTCGGGTTGGCGGTGGTGGCTTCGTGTCGCGTCGGTGATTGCCAGCCGCCGGCATGCCCGATCATCATTCATTCGACGAACTACCCGGCGGCAATCGGCATGGAAGCGGTGTTGTCCGACAGCGGGTGGCGCGTCGAGCGCGTGACGCCTTATGGCGATCTCGATTGGATAGCCGAAAGTTGGCTGCCGCTCGCCGAAAGATTGCTGACGTCGACTGATGTCGGCTGACATTCGGCGTCCGTGCGACGGCGCGACGAAATCGTGTTGGCGCTGCGGCTTACTTCGCCGCCTTGGCGTCGTCGCCGGCCGGGTTGCAGTAGACCAACGCGAACAGCGCGTAGCCGGTGACGAGATTTGCTGCGCGTCGTGCAAATTGCTTGCTGCGGTTGTCGAATCTGCGGCACTGCAAGACTTGCCCGATTTGCCGGCACGGGTCGCTCTTGGCTGGTCGGGCGATGGTGCGCCGATCATCGGCGGTGGCGAAAAACCGGCCAGCCCATTTTCTTTCGCGGCGGCTCCCTCTTGCCGAACGGGGCCCAGACGGCGCGCCGGTTCATCATTTGCCTGACCGACAAGTAAACTCACCCCCTGCACCCGAGCCTCGCCTGCAATCGGCCCGTTGTTTCACTCAAAATCGAGACGCTCGCGCCGGAAGGCTCGCAAACTCTCCTTCTCTTGCTCGGCCCCTTGCAATTCTCGGCGGTGGCGTGCAGTGTGGTGGCAATCGAATGGCGGTTTATTCACTTGCTAGGGCTTTCACATGCGCGGGATGAAGTATCGAGCTATCGTCTGCTTCCTGTTGACCATCCATCCAGTTTCCGCACCTGCGGCCGATGGGATTCGCGGCGCGGAACCCGGCCGCCTCGCGGACAAAATGGCGACCGCGCTGGCCGACGAGCGTTTCAAGCAAGCCCATTGGGGCCTGCTGATCGTCGACCGCGAGTCGGGAGAAGTGCTGTTCGAGCATCAGGCGGACAAAATGTTCGCACCCGCCTCGACGACCAAGCTGTTTTCGACCGCCGCGGCGCTCGATTGCCTGGGGCCGGATTATCGCTTCCAAACGCCGATTTACGCGATGGGCAAGATCGACGACGGCCGGCTTGCGGGCGACCTGGTGTTGGTGGCCAGCGGCGACTTGACCCTCGGCGGCCGCACCGACGAAGCAGGGCACATCGCTTATGCCGATTCCGACCACATCTACGCACAATTCGTCTCGACGGCCGAGCTGACCAAGCCCGACCCGCTGACTGGTCTCGACGCGCTGGCCAAGCTGGTCGCGGCGGCTGGGGTCAAGCGGATCGCCGGCGACGTGCTGATCGACGACCGATTGTTCGACGAGGCCGAAAGCTCTGGCAGCGGTCCGCGGCGCGTGACGCCAATTCTGGTCAACGATAATCTGATCGATTTCGTCGTCGAACCGACCGAAGCGGGCAAACCGGCCAACGTGACGTGGCGACCGCAGTCCGCCGCGGTACGGGTAGACATTCAGGTGCGAACGGTGGCCGAAAACGAGGACACGACCGTCGTCGTTTCTTCCCCGGCGGATAACGCTTTTGCGGTGCGCGGTCAAATCGCCGCGGGACGCAAACCGCTCGTTCGCACGGCCGAAGTTGCCGATCCGGCGACGTTCGCTCGCGCGGTGCTGATCGAAGCGCTGGGTCGCGCAGGAGTTCAGGTCGAGGCGTCGCCGCTGGCGAAGAATCGCAGCGAGGCCTTACCCCAGGCCAGCGAATACCCAGCGGCGAATCGTGTCGCGGTGCTCGAATCACCGCCGTTCGCGGAAAACGCGAAGCTGATCCTCAAGGTCAGCCACAATCTGCACGCCAGCACATTGCCGTTGCTGATCGCCGCCAAGCATGGCGAGCGGACGCTTTGGGAGGGTATGCGTCGCCAGCACGACTTCTTTCACCGGGCCGGCTGCGATCTCGACGGCATCTCGTTCGGCGGAGCCGCCGGCGGCGCGCGGGCCGATTACGTCAGCCCGCGGGCGACCGTGCAGTTGCTGCGGTTCATGGGCACGCACAAGGCGTACGCCGCCTACCGCGCGGGGCTGCCGGTGTTGGGCGAAGACGGTACGCTGGCCCACGTTGTGCCCGCCGATAGCCCCGCCAAGGGTAAAGTTGCCGCCAAGACTGGCACGCTGTTGTGGGGCAACGCCGGCAACGGCCGGTTCATCCTCACCAGCAAGGCTCTGGCCGGCTACGCCACGGCGGCAAGCGGCCGGGAACTGTCGTTCGCTATGTTCGTCAACAACGTACCGATCGCGGGCAGCGAGGAGGGGGCGAAAATGGCGGGCGAAAAACTCGGTTCGCTGTGCGAGATCATGGTCGCCGCAACGCCGCCGAAGTGACGACCTTACCCGGTCGAGCCAAGTCCGCATGCGCTCAAAGGATTTAGTTGTCCAACTCCGGTCGAACTTTTTCGGCGGTTGCGGCGACGAACATACCGGCTCGCGTCCGAAGCTGGCCGCTGCGGCGCGAAACAAAACGCTCGCGAGGCAACGTCGGCGGTGCCCCTGCCGGCTGGGTTTTCGCCTGAGCCGTCGTATAATGGCTGATTGCCGGCCAGGCGAGCATGGGTGCTTCGGGCAGGTTATGATGATTATCCGGCCGCGTGCTGGCTGCGTCGCATCCGCGTAAACGGCCACGCGTGACCGATAGTTGGTCGAGGTCGGACGGTGCGAGATTCCATTTCACGATGCGCAGGGAGAGCGGAATGAAGTCGTTGAATCTACATAAGGAAACGTCGCGGCGATTGCCAGAAATCGTCGACGGGGTCGTTTCGCGCCGCCGCGCACTGGCCGCCGGGATGGGTGCGGCCGCGATTGTGATGGGCTGTCCCGGAGTCGTTCCGTTGGCCTGGGGGCAGAAAACCGAGCCGGAACGGCCCGACATGATCACCGAACAAACCGAGGCGGCGATCAAGCGCGCCTTGCGATACCTGGCCCGCACCCAAGGCCGCGACGGCGCGTGGCGAACGGCGGGCTGGAGCGGCGGTTATCCGACGGCGATGTCGGCGCTGGCCGTGTTGGGGTTGATGGCCGGCGGCAACACGCCCGTCGAGGGCGAATACTCGCGCAATGTGCGGCTGGGCGTCGATCATCTCGTCGATACGGCGAATGCCAATCGGGCGACGGGCGTGATCGCCGACTTGAGCATCGAACAAAGTTGTATGCACGGCCACGGCTTCGCCATGCTCGCCTTGGGAGAGGCCTACGGCATGGAACAGGACAAGTCGCGGCAGACCACGATCCGCCTCGTGCTCGAACGGGCGATCAAGCTCACCGGCGGCAGCCAATCGGCCGCTGGCGGCTGGCTTTATCAGCCCAATTCCGGTGGCGACGAAGGATCCGTTACGGTCACGCAAATTCAGGGCCTTCGCTCGTGCCGCAACGCGGGCATCAAGGTGCCCAAGACGATCATCGACCGGGCTTGCAACTACATCAAGATGAGCCAACAGGCGGACGGGGGCATCGCCTACCGCGTCGGGCAAGGGGGCACGCAGCCGCCGATCACCGCCGCCGCCGTGGCCGTCATGTATAGCGCCGGCCAATACGAAAACGAAGTCGCCCACAAGTGCCTCGACTACTGCGTCAAGCACGTCAAGAGCAACCCGGGCATGTTCGACCAAGGGCACAAGTTCTACGCCATGATGTACCTCGCCCAGGCGATGTATTTGAGCGGCGACGAGAACTGGAAGATGTATTTCCCCCGCACCCGCGACGACCTGCTCCGCACGCAGGGTGCGTCGGGCGAGTGGCACGGAGACGGCGTTGGCGACACGTATGGCACGGCGATCGGTTTGATCGTATTGCAGTTGCCGTATGCCAATTTGCCGATTTTCCAACGGTGACGCCCTGCATCGCCGCGCCGAACACCGCCGCACCGGGCACCGCCGTGACATCGGCCGAAATCCCTTGAACTTTCCCGTCCTAAAACGCACAGACGAGCGGAGCCACTCGCACAATCCACCGACGACGACTATTTAGTCCCGGATGGTTCCGCACGGTTCGGTTCCCGCGGCCACGCCCGGCAGGGCGGCCACCTTTTACTATTTAGAGCCTATCCCAAAACCGAATTCTGTAGGAGGCGAATCCTTTCGCCGAAAGCACTGTCAAGCGATTGTTTCGGCGAAAGGATTCGCCTCCTACAGTTCTGGGATAAGCACTTATTACTATCGATTACTCCGGAACCCGCAGCTTCTCCATGACACAGCAACCTGAGTTGTCTCACGACGACATGGCGTCCCTGGAACGCACGAAACAGGCCAGCGCCACGATCCGCGCCGAGTTGGGCAAGGTCATCGTCGGCCAGAAAGAGGTCATCGATCAACTGCTGTTGGCGATTTTCGCCCAAGGGCACTGCCTGCTCGAGGGCGTCCCCGGTCTGGCCAAGACGCTGATGGTCAGCACGCTGGCCCGCTCGATGCACATGTCGTTCAGCCGGATTCAGTTCACGCCCGACTTGATGCCGTCGGATATCACGGGCACGGAAGTCATTCAGGAAGACAAGGCCAGCGGCACGCGGCAATTCAAGTTCCTTGCCGGGCCGGTGTTCTCGAACATCATTTTGGCGGACGAAATCAATCGCACGCCGCCCAAGACGCAGGCCGCGCTGCTCGAAGCGATGCAGGAAAAGCAAGTCACGATCGGCGGCCAGCGGCATCCGCTGCCCGCGCCGTTCTTCGTGTTGGCCACGCAGAACCCGATCGAGCAGGAAGGAACGTACCCTCTGCCGGAAGCACAGCAAGACCGCTTCATGTTCAAGGTGTTCGTGCGCTATCCGGATTACGCGGAAGAATACCGGATCGCGGAAACGACCACGGCCGTGTTCAGCCAAGAGGTGTCCGCGGTCCTTTCGGCCGACGATATTCTGGCGCTTCAGCAGATCGTCCGCCGGGTGCCGGTCGCGCCGCACGTGATTCACTTCGCGCTGCGGTTGGTCCGCGCCACGCGGCTCGACCAGGGCGGCATCCCGTCGTTCATCAAGGAATGGTGCTCGTGGGGCGCTGGTCCGCGGGCCGTGCAGTTCCTGCTGCTGGGCGCGAAAGCCCGCGCGGTGCTCGACGGCCGCTTTTTCGCTACGACCGACGACATCAAGTCCGTCGCTCACCCCGTGCTCCGCCACCGTATCATCACGAACTATTCGGCGGAAGCCGAAGGCATCACGTCCGACGTCGTCGTCGATCGGCTGCTAACCACAATCCCCGACCGCGGCGAACAAGACGACGTTGCGCCGGAATTGCAAAAAGCGTTCGCTTAGAACAGGGGACGGAGGCTGGGGGCTAGGGACTGGGGAGACTCAGTTTAGCTCGTTCAGCAATTCCCAACCCCCAACCCCCAGTCCCCAGCCTCTATGTCATCCGCCACCGGCCGCAGCTATTTCGATCCCGTCACGCTCGACAAGATCTCGCGGCTCGACGTCCGCGCCCGCGTCGTCGTCGAGGGCTTCATCACGGGCATGCACAAAAGCCCGTACCACGGTTTCGCGGTCGAATTCGCCACGCATCGCGAATATTCGCCGGGCGACGAGATCAAGCACTTGGACTGGAAGGTGTGGTCGAAGACGGATCGGCTGTACATCAAGGAATATGAGGAAGAGACGAACCTTCGCTGCACGTTGGTGCTCGATTGCAGCAAGTCGATGGCCTACGGCGGCGGCGAGCGCAGCGGCGGCGGCATGAGCAAGTTCGACTACGGCGCGACGGCCGCGGCTTGTCTTGCCCATTTGCTCCAACACCAGCAGGACGCCGTCGGACTAATGACGTTCAGCACGAAGATTCAGAAAAATCTGCCGCCGAGCACGCATCCGACGCACCGCAAGCTGCTCATGCACGAGTTGGAGCAGACGGTGCCCGACGACAAGACTGACATCGCCGATCCGTTCCGGCAGATTGCCGAGCAAGTCCGCCGCCGCGGCATGGTGGTGATCATTTCCGACTTGTTCCTCGACTTGGGCACGCTGAAGAAGTCGTTGCAAGAGTTGCGCCACCGCCGGCACGACATCGTGCTGTTTCACGTCATGCACGACCACGAGTTGACGTTTCCCTTCGAGGACAACACGCTGTTTCGCGGGCTGGAAACGCCGGTGGAACTGCACACCGAACCGCGGGCGCTGCGCAAAGCGTATCTGGAAGTCGTCGATCGGTTTTTGCACGAAGTCCGCAAGATTTGCGCATCCAACGGCATCGACTACCTGCTCTGCAACACGCGCGACCCGCTCGACGTCGTGCTTTCCAGCTACTTGAACGCCCGCTCGCGAATCCGCCGCGGCGCGGCGAGGAGATAGCATGTTTCCGTGGGCCGGGCTTAACGCCGTTCATCCCTGGTTGCTGGCCGGCGCGGCCGCCGTCGCTGCGCCGATCATCATCCACTTGCTCAGCAAGCGGAAGTTTCGCATCCTCGACTGGGCGGCGATGGACTTCCTGCTGGAAGCCGAGCGGAAAAACCGTCGCCGCGTCCGGCTGGAAAACCTGCTGATCTTGTTGTTGCGGTGCCTGGCGATCGCGCTGATCGCGGCGCTTGCCGCGCGGCCGTTCTACCAGCCGCAATCGGCCGCCCAAGCCGCGGGCGAAGGGGCTGGCTTCGAGCGGGTGTTCCTGCTCGACGATTCGGCCAGCATGCAGGCGCTCGGCGACGAGCGGCAACTGGTTTTCGACGCCGCCAAGAACAGCCTCGCCACGTTCATCGAAGAGCTTTCGCAATCGAATCCGGGCGACCGGATCACGGTGCTCACGACGTCGAATCCGGAAACACCGCTCTACAACGCCCGGTTCATGCGGAGCACGACCGGCGACGCCAGCGAAGACGGCGCGGCCGAGATGTCGGCGACCATCAAATCGCTCGAACCGACCGACCGCGTGGCCGACCTCGACAAGTCGCTGCTGGCCGTCGAAAAACTGCTCCGCGCCGACGCCGGCCAGATCAACCGCATCGTGTACGTCATTTCCGATTTCCGCAGCCGCGACTGGAAGGCCAAGAACGGCGGCGATGCCGAGCGGGGCGCGGCGCAACTGATCAAGAAACGCCTCGCGCCGCACGCACTGAGCATCCAGCTATGCGACGTCGGCAGCGACAAGGACGATAACCTGATCGTCTCGAACATCCGCGTCCTGGACGACGCCGAACAGCCGAACACGTGGGTCGTCGGCGTGCCGGCGACCATCGTCGTGACCGTCAAGAACGCCGGCCGCCAGACGGTCGAAGACGTCGACGTCGAACTCTCCGCGGGCGACGCTGGTTCGCAGCGCGCGACGATCGAGGAGATCAAGGCCGGCGAAGAACAGCCCGCCACGTTCAAAGTGAACCTCACGCCCGACGGCGACGCCGAAGCCAGGGGGACGAACCTGCTGGTTCGCGCATCGATCGACACGTCGACCAAGCGGCCCGACGTGCTGCGGCTGGACAACGATCGGCTGCTGGCTGGGCGGGTTTCGTTGGGCGTGCGCGTGCTGATCGTCGACGGCGATCAAGGCGAGGACGTCCGCGACAGCGAGCGCTACTTCCTCAACATGGTGCTCGCGCCGGCCGGCTTGCAGACGCGGTTCAAGGTCGATTGGAAGCCCGACACCGATCTCGAGGACGGCATCAACTTCGACCAGTACGACTGGATCTTCCTGTGCAACCTGTATCGCGTGCCGGAGGAGCAGATCGTCAATCTCGACAAATGGGTCCGCGGCGGCGGCGGTCTGGTGTTCGCGCTGGGAAATCGTGTCGACGAGCAGTACTACAACGACAAGCTGTTTCAGGACGGTGCGGGCCTGATGACGGTGAAGTTGGCCGGGCGGCAAGGCGACGAACAGGAGCAATCCTGGGCGGCGCTGTCGATCGACGGCCGCGATCATCCGATGTGGAAGTACCTGGCTCCCTCGACCGACGCGCAGCCGGAGCTTGGGGCCAAGGTGTTCCAATGGTGGCGCACCGAGTTGCCCAAGGAAAACGCGGACAAGTCGACGGTCGTTATGGCGCGGATCACCGATCCGGACGTGGCGGGCGGTTCGCCGGCGATCGTGGAGAAGTCGCTGGGTTTGGGCCGCGCGATGACGATCGCGATTCCGCTCGACGCCGATTGGTCCGATTGGCCGGAGGATCTCAGCTATGCGATCGCGATGCACAACCTCGGCAGTTGGATGGCCCGCAAGCCACGCGACGACGGGGCGTTGGCGGTGGGGCAGCCGATCGAAATGCGGCTCGACGCGCAGCGTTATCGCCGCGACGTGAAAATCGGCTTCATTCCGCCGCCGTCGGTCGAGGCCCCCGCCGCCGATGCCGCCGCGGCTTCGGGCAAGCCGGCCGTCAAAGACGTCAAGACCGAACAAGCCACGCCGGACGAAACGGGCCGCACGCTCGACGTCAAGTTCGTCGACACGACGGCGACGGGGTACTATGAAGTAGCTCTGTCGCGGCTCGATGGCGAGGTGACGCGGACGTTGTACGCGGCCAACGTCGACCCCAGCGAAGGCGACCTGGCGAGGGTGGATCGGGCCCAGTTGCAGACGCAGCTTGGCGACGCGGCGACGATCGTCGTTGGCGGTCCGGCATTTGGCAACGGCAGTGAGGGTGCGAAGCGGGATTATTCGTTCCACGTGCTGTTCGCGATTCTCGGCGTGCTGGGTGTGGAGCAGTTTTTGGCGTGGTGGTTTGGGAAGAAACGTGGGTAGGGAGCAGGGAGCAGGGGACAGGGATTAGGGGACAGGGGCGCGGTCGGGAGACCGGCTGCGACGGCGGGATTTGGGATCAGTCGTTCACTTTATCGAATCGGACACGCAAACGTTCCTGGTGGAGGCCGGCCATGCGTCGTCAGAATAATAAATCGACTGTCGGGCAATCCAAGCGGTT